>JBAYVV010000046.1:0-25576 GCA_041674465.1 Sterolibacterium sp. | reverse complement strand
GGTGGCCACCGGTGCGCTGGCGCGTCTTGGCGTCATGGTGACGCGCGGCCATGCTATCGAGGGGCTGGCACGCGCCGATCATTTTGTCTTCGACAAGACCGGCACGTTGACCCTGGGCAGACCGACGCTGGTCGAAACCTTGGCGCTAGACAGACTGCAACCTGCGGAAATCCTGATCCTGGCCGCGACGCTCGAGCAGGGTTCCGGACATCCCATTGCGCGGGCCTTGCGCGACGCGGCAGGGGGTGCGGCGCTTGGCTTGGCGGAGGATTTACGTGTGACCACCGGTGAGGGCATTGAGGCTTGTATAGCCGGTCGGCAGGTGAGAATAGGGACGCCGGGTTTTTCCGCTGTATTGCACGAAACGCCATTGCCGGATGAAGCGTTGCGCTGGAGTGCGGCGGGGGGCAGTGTCGTGGCTTTGGCGGACAATCAAGGTTGGCTGGCCTTGTTGCGGTTCAGGGACAGATTGCGTCCTGACGCGGAGGTCTTGATCGAATCTCTGCGCGCCATGAATGTAAAGCTCACCATCCTGAGCGGCGACAACCCCGCGGCTGTCGCCGAAGTGGCTACTGAACTCGATGTGACCGATGCTCGTGGCGGGCAATCGCCGGAAGACAAGCATGCCTACATCACTGAGCTACAGTCCCGGGGCGACGTCGTCGCGATGATCGGCGATGGCGTCAATGATGCGCCGGTACTGGCGCAAGCCCAGGTTTCGATAGCAATGGGCGGCGGCACCGATCTTGCCCGGCAACAGGCGGATATCGTGCTTCTGTCGGAGAACCTGCTGCATCTTGCCGCAGGCGTGCAACTGGCGCGGCGGACCTTGCGCATCGTCCGGCAGAACCTGGCCTGGGCCTGCGCTTATAATCTATTGGCGATTCCGCTGGCGATGCTGGGAATTGTCACCCCCTGGATGGCGGGCATCGGCATGTCGGCCAGTTCTTTGCTGGTGGTGCTGAATGCATTGCGCCTGCAAAGACAGTCCAGGCCAGCGAACCCATCCGCAGCATTAACAAGCAAGGGCACCTGATGGAAATTCTCTACTTGCTGATACCACTCTCGGTGGCGCTGGTGTTCATGATTGCGGTGGTGTTCTGGTGGTCGCTGAAAAGCGGCCAGTTTGAGGACCTGGAGGGACCTGCCTATCGCATCCTGATGGATGATGATACTCCACGGCAAGTTGAGAACAATTTATCGCCACTGCAGCCAAACCAGCCCAAATGATTCTTTCCCGAACCAGCCAATACGCGATCCAGGCGCTCATCTATATCGCAACCCAGCCGCGTGGAGTTCCCATTCTCAATCGAACCGTGGCGGAGTATCTCAGCGTCCCACCGGCTTATTTGGCCAAAATCATGCAAAGCCTCTGCCGAGGAAATCTGCTCTATTCATTTCGTGGCAGACAAGGCGGCTTCTGCTTGCGCGAAGGCTGCGAAAAGGTCAACTTGATGCAGATTCTTACCCTGGTTGAAGGCCCGGACATCACCGAGAGTTGCGTGATCGGACTGAAAATTTGTGAAGATGAATCCGCCTGTCCAATGCATGAAAAATGGAAACCGATCAAGACCAAAATCGTCGAACTCATGCGCAAACAAACCTTGGCAAAACTCGCGAATGCCGTGAATAGCGGCAAGTACCGTCTGACCGAGTTGCCCCTTGCCGCAGTCTCGCGAACGCTCAGTCCGACAGGGCGCGTGCTTGATCCTAAACCCTCACGCAAGATACCTGGGGTCCGGCGGCCATGACCAGAGCTGAGGTTTCCTTGCAGCATCCACTGCCACTGCAGGCATGCGAGCCGGTCAGTTGCAGTAATTGCGGGATTTATCAGCTCTGCCTGCCGCTTGGTCTTGATCGTGCGGATATGACCCTGCTGGAAAGTGTGATCAAGCGGAAAGAAGTATACAAGCGCGGCCAAGTCCTCTTTCGTCCCGGAGACCGCCTCGATTACCTGTATGCGCTCAGAAGTGGCTCAGTCAAGACACACGTATGTACCCTGGATGGCCGGGTGCAGATCACTGGCTTTCATATTGCGGGTGAGTTACTTGGACTGAGCGCACTGGCTTCACGCCAGTTCACCAGCGAGGCAAGTGCACTGGAAACCATATCCGTCTGCAAGGTCGAGATCAGCCGCCTCGATGAGGTGACAAGGAGAATCCCATCAATTCAGTATCAAATGCTGAAAATCATGAGTGGTCAGATACGGCAGGACGAAGATTTGATGCTTCTGCTGGGGAAGCGGGGCGCCGAGGAAAGGCTCGCCGAGTTTCTGCTGGGTCTTTCCAGGCGCTTTGCCAGCCGCAATTATTCTGAAACCCAATTTCGCTTGAGCATGTCGCGATTGGATATCGGCAACTACCTCGGTTTGGCTGAGGAGACTGTGATAAGAATTCTCAGGCGCTTTCAAGAAAGCGGACTCATCATTATTGACCGTCGTTATGTTCGGCTGATCGATGTCAAACGATTGGGTGCCGTAGCCCACCTCGATCCTGTTGAATAGTGGCGTCAATTCTGCTGCGGTAGCCCGGTTCAGGGCGAAATCATTAGCGAAACAAAAGCGGACTTTCCCCCCCCGGGGAAAGTCCTGTCGGGCGACTTTCGATCCTTTCAAAGTTGACCTCCGTCAGGTTTCTGTTCGATATAGGTTGAAATACGATATCAGGATATTAATATCCTGATATCGTATTGGCCAACTCATCGAAGTGGACCTGACCCGTTGGATTGAAGTGAAATACAGTGCTCTCCCAAATCGGCAAGACCAGGTCAGATACAAATTGTCAGGAACGGGTGGCAGCAGGCCACATTGACAGATCAATGAAAAGTCAGTCATCCGGCAGGACTCCTTCCTCTTTGCGATTGCGCTGGGAAGTTGCTCTCGCTCTGGCCGTCAAGATTGCTTTGGTCATCCTGATCAAAATCGTTTTCTTCAGTGATGCACCCAGCAAGGCTGAAGTGTCGAACAAGGTGGCCGAACGCCTGGCGGGCAGTGCCCAGCCTGCCGCAACTACCGAAATTCCAACATCCACTCATCATCGGGAGTAATCATGATCAATGAAAGTGTTGTCGATCTGTCGCGGCTACAGTTTGCAGCGACGGCGTTCTATCATTTCCTCTTTGTCCCGCTCACTCTGGGTCTGTCATGGCTTCTGGTGGTCATGGAGGCGGCCTATGTGATGAGCGGCAAGGAAATCTATCGTGACATGACCAAATTCTGGGGCAAGCTTTACGGTATCAATTTCGCTCTGGGTGTCACCACCGGACTCACCATGGAGTTCCAGTTCGGGACCAACTGGTCCTACTACTCCCACTACGTCGGCGACATCTTTGGCGCCCCTTTGGCGATTGAAGGATTGATGGCTTTCTTTCTTGAGTCGACCATGGTCGGTTTGTTTTTCTTCGGCTGGAATCGGTTGTCCAAAGCCGGGCACCTGTGCGTGACCATATTGATGGCGTTGGGAACCAATCTTTCCGCTGTGCTGATACTGATTGCCAACGCCTGGATGCAGGATCCGGTCGGGTCGGCATTCAATCCGGTGACCATGCGCATGGAACTGATTGACTTTGCCGCGCTGGTTCTCAATCCGGTGGCTCAGTCCAAGTTTGTGCATACCGTTGCAGCTGGCTATGTCACTGGATCAATCTTCGTGCTGGGCATCTCCTCATGGTATTTGCTGAAAGGCCGGCACATCGAATTCGCCCGGCGCTCCTTCCGCATCGCTGCCGCCTTCGGACTGGCTGGTGCGGCATCCGTCATTGTGCTGGGAGATGAATCCGCCTATTCGACCTCGGAATCTCAGAAATCAAAACTTGCCGCCATGGAAGCCATGTGGGAAACCGAAGCCGCCCCGGCCAGCTTCAACCTCATCGCCTTCCCCGATGAAGAGAAACAGGTGAACAGCGGCGCAATTCGTATTCCTTACGCGCTGGGATTGCTCGCAACGCGTTCAGCTTCGCAGCAGCTTCCCGGCATCAAGGAAATTCGCATACGCAACAAGGAGCGCATTGAATCAGGACTGAAGGCTGCCGTCGCCCTTAAAGCCATGCGCAAGAATCCGGCAGATGCGGAAGCCAAAGCCATCTTCGATCAGCATGGCAAGGATCTCGGCTATGGCTTGCTGGTGATGAAGTACAGTGAAGACTTGAGCCAGGCAACCCCGGCTCACATTGAAATGGCGGCAAAGGACTCGGTGCCACGTGTGGCGGGGTTGTTCTGGACCTTCCGCCTGATGGTGGCTTTGGCATTCGCCATGCTGGCCCTGATGGTCATTGCCTTCTGGTGTAGCGTGAAGGGAAACTTCCAGCAAAAGCCCTGGCTGCTGAAATGGGCGCTGTACTTTATTCCCGCGCCTTGGATCGCCTGCGAACTGGGTTGGTTCGTTGCTGAATATGGACGACAGCCCTGGACAGTGTTCGGCGTCCTGCCGACGCATCTCTCCGCCTCCAGCCTTTCTGTTGCCAGCCTGTGGGGCTCCATCGCCGGCTTTATCGGTTTCTATACCCTGTTGCTGGTGGCCGAGATGTATCTGATGTTCAAGTATGCCCGTCTCGGCCCAGCCACCGTGCAGCCTAACGCTTAAGGAGAACTGACCATGTTCGATTACTTCACCCTGAAACTCATCTGGTGGTTACTGGTGGGAGTGCTTCTGATCGGTTTTGCCATCATGGACGGCCACGACATGGGCGTCGGTGTCCTGCTCCCTTTTCTCGGCAAAGATGACACTGATCAGCGCGTCATGATCAATACGGTCGCTCCTCACTGGGATGGCAATCAGGTATGGTTTATCACTGCCGGCGGTGCGATTTTCGCTGCCTGGCCGTTTGTCTATGCCACTGCTTTTTCCGGTATGTACTGGGCTCTGCTGCTGGTCCTGTTTGCCTTGTTCTTCCGCCCGGTCGGATTTGAGTATCGCTCCAAACTGCCCAACCCGGCATGGCGTAAGGCGTGGAACTGGGGCATCTTCGCCGGAAGCGCGGTGCCTGCCTTGGTCTTTGGCGTGGCCTTCGGCAATCTCTTTCAGGGTGTTCCTTTCACCCTGGACGACACCATGCGTTCCTTCTATACCGGCTCCTTCTGGGCGCTGCTTAACCCCTTTGCGCTTCTGTGTGGTGTCGTCAGCCTATCCTTGTTGACCCTGCAGGGGGCAACGTTTATTGCCCATCGGGTTGATGGAGATTTGCAGCAGCGGGCGATTCAGGCCGCGCGGTTGTTCGCCCTGGTCATGATAGTCGCGCTTTCCGCAGCCGGGTTCTGGGTGTCTCGGATCGAGGGTTATGTGATCCAGTCCATTCCTGACGTGGGGGGGATACTGAACCCGCTGATGAAGGAAGTGGTTCGCCAACCTGGCGCGTGGTTCAACAACTTCAATGCACATCCCGTCTTGTGGGTCATTCCGGTGATCGCCTATCTTGGGGCGGGATTGGTACTTGCCCTGATAGGGAAAAAACAGACGCTGCTTTCTTTCGTCGGATCGTCCCTGGCCTGTCTGAGCGTCATTCTGACCGCCGGTGTCGCCCTGTTTCCCTTCGTTCTGCCGTCGTCGTCGATGCCCAAGGCCAGTCTCACGCTCTGGGATGCCTGCTCCAGTCAATTCACCCTCAATGTGATGCTCTGGGTTGCCGTGATCTTCGTTCCGATAGTCCTCGCTTACACCAGCTGGGCGTATAGCGTCATGCGTGGCAAGGTCACCCGTGACTATGTCACGGCCAATGACAAGGCACTCTACTAATCAAGGAAAGGACACCATCATGTGGTATTTCAGCTGGATACTCGGTTTGGGGTTTGCTGTTCTGCTCGCCGTCGTCAATGCCCTTTGGCTTGAATCTCAGGACGAACAAAAGGCTTCGGGCAAATAATCCCCAGGATTTTTCCTCCGGAGGAGTTTTCGTAGCGGACTGGATACATTAATTCAGCCCGCTGCGGAAACGTCTCCAGTTGACATTAGTCAGTATTTTGTTTTTCTGCCCCTGATATCCTGCAGAGGGATAGGGGTATTCGTTTTTCGTTTTTTCTTTGTATTCCAGTCGAAGTAGCGTAGCCCATGTTTCATCCGGGCTAGTGGGCAATCGGTTTGTTTTTTTATTGAGAGGTAAAACCATCATGCAATCGCAAGCGACTTACAACTACAAAGTCGTGCGCCAATTCGCTGTGATGACTGTGATTTGGGGCATAGTCGGCATGCTGGTCGGCGTGATCATCGCCGCCCAGCTGGTTTGGCCCGAATTGAACGTCGTCGAGTGGCTGTCGTACGGGAGACTGCGTCCGTTGCACACCAATGCGGTGATTTTCGCTTTTGGTGGCTGTGCCTTGTTCGCCACCTCGTACTATTCGGTGCAGAGAACTTGCCACACGCCGCTGTTTGCCCCGGCTTTGGCTGGTTTTACCTTCTGGGGTTGGCAACTGATCATCGTGCTGGCCGCCGTGACTCTCCCTCTGGGCTATACAACCGGCAAGGAGTATGCCGAACTCGAGTGGCCGATCGACATTTTGATCACGCTCGTATGGGTATCCTATGCGCTGGTGTTCTTTGGCACCATCGTCAAACGCAAGACGCCGCATATCTATGTGGCCAACTGGTTCTTCGGTGGATTCATCCTGACCGTGGCGGTGCTGCACTTGGTCAATAGCGCTGAAATTCCCGTCGGATTCCTGCCGTTCAAGTCCTATTCAGCCTATGCTGGCGCTCAGGATGCCATGGTGCAGTGGTGGTATGGTCACAATGCCGTGGGTTTCTTCCTGACCGCAGGTTTCCTCGGCATGATGTACTACTTCGTACCCAAGCAGGCCGGTCGTCCCGTGTATTCCTACCGCCTGTCGGTGGTGCACTTCTGGGCTCTGGTATTTACCTATATGTGGGCCGGTCCGCATCATCTGCATTACACGGCGTTGCCGGACTGGACCCAGTCGCTCGGCATGCTGTTCTCCCTGATCCTGTTGGCACCCTCATGGGGCGGCATGATCAACGGCATCATGACGCTGTCTGGCGCCTGGCACAAGTTGCGTGACGACCCGATCCTGAAATTCCTGATTACCTCGCTGTCGTTTTATGGCATGTCCACTTTTGAAGGTCCGATGATGTCGATCAAGACCGTGAATGCCCTGTCGCACTACACCGACTGGACCGTTGGCCACGTGCATTCCGGTGCTCTCGGTTGGGTGGCGATGGTCGCCATTGGTTGTACTTACTACATGTTGCCGCGTCTGTTCGGGAAGATGGAGATGTACAGCGTCAAGCTGATCAACACCCATTTCTGGATTTCGACCATCGGTGTCGTGCTGTATATCGCCCCGATGTGGATTGCCGGCGTCATGCAGGGATTGATGTGGCGTGCCACCAATGCGGATGGCACGCTGACCTATTCCTTCGTCGAGTCAGTCAAGGCGACTTATCCGTTCTATACGATCCGGTTATTAGGCGGTCTGCTGTTCTTTACCGGAATGCTGCTGATGGCCTACAACATGTTCAAGACCATTGCCGGCGGCAAGGCAGTTGACGCACCCGTGCTTGAGCCCACTGCGGCGCACGCCTGACAGGGAGAAAGGCATCATGTTAACTCACGATAAAATTGAATCGAACATCGGCATCATGGTCGTCCTGGTCATTTTGCTGATCAGCGTTGGCGGTCTCGTCGAGATTGTTCCCTTGTTCTTCCAGAAATCCACCACCGAGCCGGTGGCCAACCTCAAACCATACGACCCCGTGCGCCTGGTCGGGCGCGACATCTATATTCGAGAAGGCTGCTACAACTGTCATTCACAGATGATCCGGCCTTTCCGCGCCGAGACCGAGCGTTATGGTCACTATTCAGTCGCGGGCGAATTCGTCTATGACCATCCCTTCCAGTGGGGTTCCAAACGCACTGGTCCGGATCTGGCCCGGGTTGGCGGAAGGTTTTCCGACGAGTGGCACCGCACCCACCTTATCCAGCCGCGTGACGTGGTGCCGGAATCGAACATGCCGGCGTATTACTGGCTGGACCGCCCGGTCAAGAGCGATGACGTCGAGGACAAGATGCGCGCGCTCAATGTGGTAACGAAGGTCAATGGCAAGCCTGCGTATTCCGACGCGGACATCGCCGGGGCCAAAGAGCAGCTCAAGGGCAAGACCGAACTGGATGTGCTGGTGGCCTATCTACAAGGCCTGGGCACCGTCCTGAAGCAAACCAACTGAGCATGGACATCAACGACCTGCGCTCGCTATTTACGGTGGTGACGTTCGCTTTGTTTGTCGCCATCGTATGGTGGGCATACAGCGGCAAACGCAAGCAGGCGTTCGAGGAGGCGGCGCTGCTGCCTTTTACGGATGACGAACCGGTGGAAGCGGCCAAGCCCGCAGCCTATCGGGCAATTGAAAGGAAAGCATCATGAGTGATTTTGTCAGTGGATTCTGGAGCATCTATATTTCAGTGCTCGCGCTGGTCAGCGTCATCGGCTGTGCGGTGTTTCTGTGGGTGCAGGACAAGGCCAAGCACACGCCAGGCGAGACGACGCATCATGTTTGGGATGAAACCCTGGAGGAGTACAGTAATCCTCTACCGAATTGGTGGCGCTGGATGTTCTACATCACGGTGGTTTTTTCGCTGGGTTATCTGGCCGTTTATCCGGGTCTTGGCAGCTATGCCGGACAATTCAGCTGGTCGTCGCAGGGGCAGTATGATAAGGAAATTACGGAGGCCAAGGCCAAGTACGACCCGATCTTCGAAGCCTTCAAGAAGCAGGATGTTGCCTCGCTCGCCGCCGATCCCAAGGCCAAGGAAATGGGCAAGAGCCTATTCCTGACCTACTGTGCGCAATGCCATGGTTCCGATGCGAAGGGCGGCAAGGGTTATCCCAACTTGACCGATACCGACTGGCTGTTCGGTGGCCAACCCGAGCAGATCAAAGTTTCAATCATGGAAGGGCGAAATAGCGTCATGCCGGCCTATGGTGGGAATCCCGAAGCGATTGGTGGTGCGACCGGGGCCAAGGAAGTTGCCAACTACGTCCGTTCTCTGTCCGGGTTGGCGCATGACAGTATTTTGGCCACGAAAGGCGCCGAAAAATTCAAGCTGGTCTGCAGCGCTTGCCATAGCCTGGATGGCAAGGGCAATCAGGCAGTCGGCGCCCCCAACCTGACTGACAAGACATGGCTGTACAGTAGCCGCGAAGAGGCCATCGTCGAAATCATCACCAAGGGCCGCAACTTGCAGATGCAGCCGCACAAGGACTTCCTCGGCGAAGCCAAGGCGCATATTCTGACAGCCTATGTTTATGGTTTGGGTGGCGGCACCCCAGCGGCTGCGCCCGCGGTAGTCGATGCAACTTCTGGGCCGAAGACCGACGCCAAATAAGCCGCGACGACCCTGGAGGCAACTCCGGGGTTTTTTTTGATTATAATTATTAGAATTTTCTAATAGACTTGATATGAACAAGGCCAAGTCTCCGCTCGGTAGCCAGGCAGGAACTGAAGCTGTAGTCGAACAGTCGCTTTACGAAGCCCACAAGAAAATCCACATACGGTCAGTGACCGGATTTTTTGCGACCTGGCGCTGGGCGCTCGTGTGGCTTACCCAATTGATCTTTTACGGTCTCTGCTGGTTGCCCTGGAACGGACGTCAGGCAGTGCTGTTCGACTTGGTGGAGCGCAAGTTCTACATATTCGGCCTGATTTTTTGGCCGCAGGATATTTTCTATCTGGCGGTACTGCTGATCATTTCGGCTTACGCACTGTTTCTATTCACTGCCGTAGGCGGGCGGCTGTTCTGCGGTTACGCCTGTCCACAGACCGTCTATAGCGAAATCTTCATGTGGTTCGAAAAGCTGATCGAGGGTGACCGCAACGCCCGCATCAAACTCGACCAGCAGGCCATGAATTTGCACAAGTTATCACGCAAGACCGTCAAGCATCTGGTCTGGCTGCTGTTCGCGCTGTGGACCGGATTCACTTTTGTGGGTTACTTCACACCGATCAAGACACTAGCGGGAGAAGTTATCAGTTTTGCGCTCGGCCCATGGGAGATTTTCTGGTTGTTGTTTTACGGCTTCGCCACCTATGGCAACGCCGGGTACATGCGCGAACAAGTCTGCAAATATATGTGCCCCTACGCACGATTTCAGAGTGTCATGTTCGATCCCGATACCTTGATCGTGACTTACGATGCCGAGCGCGGCGAGCCGCGTGGCGCCCGATCCAGAAAAATTGATCACAAAGCTGCCGGCAAGGGTGACTGCATCGATTGCAACATCTGTGTCCAGGTCTGTCCTACCGGTATCGATATCCGACATGGGTTGCAATACGAATGCATCGGCTGTTCAGCTTGTATTGATGGCTGCAACACGGTCATGGACGGCATGGGCTATCCGCGCGGCCTGATCCGGTATTCGACCGAACATGCCATGCAGCAGAAATGGAGCCGCCAGCAAATTCTCGCCCATCTGGTCCGCCCGCGGATCGTGATATACAGCGTGCTGTTGGTGGTAATCGTGGGCGCTGCCGGATTCGGCATTGCCACCCGGACACCGCTCAAGGTGGACATCATTCGCGATCGTAACAGTCTGTCCCGTGAAGATGAAAGTGGCATGATCGAGAACTCCTTCCGATTAAAGGTCACGAATGTCAGCGAGACCCGTCGTACCTATTCGATCAGTGCCAGTGGTCTGGAAGGTATCGAAATCCAGCACAAGCCGGCCATCCAGGTTGAATTGCCTGCCATGACCACGGAGACGATTTCCGTGGAGGTGTATGCCCTCGCCGAATCCGGTTCGGCGGGATCGAACCGCATCTATTTCGACGTGAAGGCGATCGACGACGAGAAAATTGCCGTGCATGAGAAAGCCAGTTTCATCATGCCGCAGAACATAGGCCATTAGCACACATATGGAAACGTCCCGGAACAACTTGTCGGATCAGTCGGTGCTTCCCTGGTATCGTCATCGCTGGCCCTGGATGCTCATGTCGGGACCGGCGATCGTCGTGGTGGCGAGCATGGTCACGCTGTGGCTGGCAATCAAATCCAGCGATGGGTTGGTGACCGAGGATTATTACAAAAAAGGTCTGGCGATCAACCAGACGCTGGCCCTCAACGACCGCGCCCAACAACTCGGATTGGAAGCCGGCGTCAGCCTGAAGCTTGACAGCATCAGCGTCAGGATCAGCGCCAAACAAACTGGCTTCGTGCCGCCGGCGCAGCTCAGGGTCACGGTGTCCCATCCGACACGCGCCGGCCTCGACCAAAGCCAAATCCTGTCGCTAGAGAACGGGCGCTACAGAGGCAAGTTCAAACTGCCCGCGGCGGGTCACTGGGTGGTACTGCTTGAAGACGATGCCAAGACCTGGCGCATGCTGGGGAATACCATGTTACCTGCGTCGAGTGAAACCATATTCGGCGCCAAGCCGTGATCAATGGCGCCAAAAGCTAGCCACCTTGGGCAAATGTTTTAGATGTAAAATGAAATTCCTCGTGGCATCTAAAGGAGCATTCAATGAGGCAGTTGATCTGGATTCTTTGGCCCTCCTTCGTTGTTGCCGGATTTGCCGAAGTGGTATTCTTTACGCTGGTCGACCCGCAGGAGCTCTATTTGTTCGGCGAACCCGTGCATTGGTCGAGGACGGCGATCTACTCGTCCGGTTTCTTTGCCTTCTGGGCAATCTGCGCGGCTTCCAGTTTATTCACGGTCTTCATCCAGCGCAGTCCGGATCAGGTCAACCGCTGCGACATAGCCGCATCCTGCAAGGATCAGGTGCTCAATCGGAATTGAACCCGGTTCAGCGGTAGACCAGCACCGGTGTCTTGGAATGCGTCAGCACCTTCTGCGTCTCGCTGCCCAGTAGCAGGCCGCTAAAACCGCGCCGGCCGTGCGAGGCCATGAAGATCAGATCACAGCCCGCCGTGTTGGCGGCTTCAATGATGGCTTCATAGGGAACATCACTGACCGAACTGATCGAGGCATTGCCGACACCTGCGGCGCCCGCTTCCTCTGTTGCGGCAGCGAGGATTTCCTGAGCCTGCTTGTCCGCCATCTGGGCGAATTTCTCGGGCGTGCTGGGATCGATCAAAGCGCCCTCGCCATAGAAGGCCACCGGGTAATCCGGCTTGGCATAGAAGAAAGTGATTCTGGCATTGGTTTCCTTGGCGAAAACGATCGCGCGCTTGATGGCATCGTTGGAAAGTGCCGATCCATCGGTGGGGACCAGAATATGCTTGAACATGGCGATCTCCCTTACAAATTAAGGATTACAGACCTATTATAGGAAAGAGTCACCGAGGTTGCTTGACCAGGATCAATGCCCCCTGGCCAAACTCAAGCATCATTCATCTATTCATCATGCGAATTACATTTCACGGTGGGGCAGGCGAAGTCACCGGTTCCTGTTATCTGGTGGAGGCTGTCACAGACGCTTCCCGAATACTGCGCTTCCTGGTCGATTGCGGCATGTTTCAGGGCGGACGCGAGTCTTACCGGAAGAATTTAAGCGCCCTGGGCTTCGGGGTAAAGGAGCTTGACTTTGTCATTCTGACCCATGCCCATCTCGATCATTCCGGCTTGTTGCCACGCCTCACCGCGCTTGGTTATCGCGGTCCAGTGTATGCGACGCCAGCAACCGCCGACTTGCTGCAAGTGATGCTGCTCGATTCGGCGCATATTCAGGAAAAAGAATCCGAGTGGGAGAATCGGCACTTTCATGGACGCCATGCGCGGCGCGGCTGGGAGCGGGCGCCACTGTACACGGTAGTCCAGGCGCAGGCCTGCCTGCAACAGCTGCAGACGGTGGAATATGGGATCGAATTCTCGCCACATGGCGCACTGCGCTGCAAGTTCCAAAACGCAGGCCATATTCTTGGTTCTGCGATACTTGAGATTGTTGTGGAAGAGCGGAGCACTCGGCACGGCAGTAGCAGGAAACTGGTTTTTTCCGGCGATCTCGGTCAAGCCGGACGTCCCGTGCTGCCCGATCCTGCGGAGATCCGCGAAACCGATGTGCTGCTGGTCGAATCCACCTATGGCAACCGTTTGCATAAGTCGCTTGCCGCGACCGAGGACGAACTCGTGGATACCATAACCGCTACGCTCATGAAAAAACGTGGCAATGTCATCATGCCAGCATTTTCGGTGGGCCGTACCCAGGAAGTGCTGTTCGTCCTCACCGATCTGGTGCGGCGCGGTCGTCTTCCCCATCTTGATCTCTACGTCGACTCGCCCATGGCGGTGTCTGCCACTGAACTGACCATGAAATATCGACACTTGCTTGACGAGGAAACCCGGACGCTGATCGACTGGCAGCAGCAACACCCCGATCGACCACGAATTCACTATATCCGTGCGGTGGAAGACTCGATGGCCCTGAATCAAATCAGGAGCGGTGCTGTGATTATCTCGGCAAGCGGCATGTGCGATGCGGGGCGAATCAAGTACCACTTGTTGCACAATCTGTCACGACACGAATGCTCGATCCTGATCACCGGTTTTCAGGCTGCGGGCACACTGGGCCGGAGACTTGTGGAAGGGGCTCGCAGAGTGAAGCTGTTCGGTCAAGAACTGGCAGTCCGGGCCGATATTTGTACAATTGGCGGCCTGTCGGCGCATGCCGACCGGGATAGCCTGCTGGATTGGCTGAGCCATTTCGTCAGGCCGCCACGGCATTGTTTCATTGTGCATGGAGAGGCAGAAATCGCCGCCAGCTTTGCCGCCACAGTCAAGGAAAGCCTGCATTGGCATGGCGTGGCGGTGCCTCGCCATGGGGAAGCCATTGAAATCCATTGAACGACATTGAGGTAAATGAAATGGGTACAACCAACACCAAGCACTTAAAAAATCCGCTGACGCCGCAGGCGACTTGGACCGCTGTCAATCAGGCCGTGGAAGCGAATATGGATCCGATGGGTGTGGCAACACCACTGATGCATGCGCAATTGGCGTGGCTGTCCCATCCGCAGGAATTGGCTGAGGAAATGGGCAGGTTTTCCAGCGATTTGATGGCCTTGCAATGGCATTCCTGGCAGCGCGCCCTGGGTGTGCAAAGCGAAGACTTGGTCAAGCCGCATCAGGACGACACGCGTTTCAGCGACCCGCTTTGGCAGGAAACCGCCACTTGGGATATCGCCAAGGAATGGTATCTGCTATTCACCCACCAGATGCAGGACATGCTTTATGAGACTCCCGGCTTGTCGAGCAAGGATCGTCGTCGCGCCGCTTTCTGGTGGCGCAAATGGCTCAACGCCATGGCCCCGACCAATTTCCTCTGGAGCAATCCGGTGGCAATGCGCAAAGCCATCGAAACCAACGGGGATAGCCTGGTCCGCGGCATGCAGAATTTCCTGGCGGACCTGAAAGCGGGTTCGGTGCGCATGACCAATCCGGATGATTTCACTGTCGGCGTGAACCTCGCCACCACACCCGGCAAGGTCGTATTTAGAAACCGGCTGCTGGAAGTACTGCACTACACGCCGACTGTAGAAAAAAA
This sequence comes from Sterolibacterium sp., assembly GCA_041674465.1. Taxonomy (GTDB): domain Bacteria; phylum Pseudomonadota; class Gammaproteobacteria; order Burkholderiales; family Rhodocyclaceae; genus JACRAR01. The sequence continues at coordinate 11,135 of JBAYVV010000046.1, read as the reverse complement.
TTACGAAACACCCATAGTGATCGTCACACCCTGGATCAACAAATATTACGTACTCGATCTGAATCCAAAGAAAAGCCTGGTCAAGTACCTGCTTGACCAGGGGTTCTCGGTGTTCATTACGAGTTGGAAGAATCCGGATGCGAGCATGCATGATGTTCGCTTCGACGATTACATCACGGACGGCATCGGCGCCATCATCGAGACTGCCCGCGCCATCACCGGTGCCAAGCAGGTGAATGCGGTCGGTTACTGCATTGGCGGCGCCGGGTTGAGCACCTACATGGCGTGGGCTAACCGCCATTATCCGGTGGGCAAGGTGCCGGTTTCGAACGTGACGCTCTTCACCACGCTGGTCGATTATCACAAGCCGGGTGATATCGAAGTATTTCTCGATGAGAACAGCTTCAAGTGGTTGTCGAAAAAAATGGCCGAGAAAGGTTTTCTCGATGGCAAGGAAATGGCAAGCGCATTTCGCTTGCTGCGCTCCAACAGCCTGATCTGGCATTATGTGGTGCACGGTTACCTGTACGGCGAGACCCCGCCACCATTCGATGTGCTGTTCTGGAACATGGACACGACGCGCATGCCAGCGGCGATGCATCAATGGTATTTGCGCGAGTTCTATCTCGACAACAAACTGATCAAGAAAGATGCCCTGACGGTGGCAGGGGAGAAAATTGATTTGGAACGGATTGTCCAGCCAGTCTATGCGGTGAGTGCCGAGGATGATCATGTTGCGCCATGGCTGCAGACTTTCCGTATCAATAATCACGTTTCCGGACCAAAGCGCTACGTGCTGTCGACATCGGGGCATATCCTCGGCATAGTCAATCCGGTGGTCAATCCGCCCAAGCGCGAATATTGGGTCGCCACGGCAGAAAGACATGACACCCCGGACACTTGGCGCGAGCGCGCCGAGCATCGCCCAGGAAGCTGGTGGGAAGACTGGATGGCATGGCTCAAGCCCCAGTCCGGCAAGCTGGTCAAACCCGCCCCGGTTGCGACCAAGGAATATCCGGCGCTTGCAGATGCACCCGGCACCTATGTGCTGGAGCCATGAGAAAATGATGGCGTGGCTCTTTATCGCGCCGTGCCGGACTGAAGGATAACGGTCAATTGCTTGAAAGCATAACTATGAATGGAACAAGGAACAGAGGACAGCAGTTGCGGCGCATTGTCCGCATCAACGAGGAAATCAAGCAGGTGGTTGCGGCGGCATTCACCATCAATCTGATGGCGATGAATGCCATTTTTCTCGCGAAGAGAGCGGGTACGGCAGCACTCGGTTTTGGCGTGCTTTCCAACGAGTTGCGCCGCTTTGCCATCGATCTGCAGCAGCAGATGTCGACGCTGAGCGAAATGACCTACTCCAGCGTCAATACCGTGACCGCGCTGCTCAAACAGGCAAGACTCAATCGTGTCCTCGAAATTACGTGCAGCACCAGCAGCGGTGCCGGGAAGAGATTGGTTGAGCAGATCCTTCATGCGCGCCTCGAAACCGTCCTGGCCGAACGGCAGGAGCAAAGCGATGCGGTGAACCGGCGTCTGACCCAGATGATTTCGGATACGGTTCAACTGGTTGAACTCGGCAGTGTCCTCGCACGCTCGGCCAAGATTGAAGCCGCTTATGGCGGCGGGTTGTCCGTGCCTCTGACACAGGTTTCCAGTGATTTTGAGCAAAGCATCAGCGAGATACAGCGTTCTCTCGAAAAATTGACCAAGCATCACCTTGAGGAGTCCGTCGCATGAAAACCACGCGCACAATTTACGAAGACGATGGCCACAAATGGATTGCTATCGTGCGCGATCCGAATCGTCCGGCTTACATGATCGATACCAACGAGTACCTGGTGGTGCGCGAGGATGCAGCGATTCTCTGCGATCCGGGCGGGGCGGAAATTTTTCCAGCGGTATTTTCGGCGCTCAGCGCCGAGTTTGACCCGAGTTGCATCCAGGCCCTGTTTGCTTCACATCAGGATCCGGACATTATTTCCTCCCTCTCAATGTGGCTCGAGTTCAACCCGGAAATCAAATGCTATGTGAGTTGGCTATGGGCAGGGTTTGTGCCACATTTTGGAGGCACTGCGGAGACCTTCGTGTCGATCCCGGATGGTGGTATGGATATCCTTGTCGGCAACCTGCGCTTGCAGGCCATTCCGGCGCATTACCTGCACTCCTCGGGCAATCTGCATTTATACGATGCCAAGGCCAAAATCCTGTTCTGCGGCGACGTTGGCGCCGCCTTGCTTCCCACTGGTGAAGACGGATTGTTCGTGGAAAATTTTGACCGCCATATCCGCCATGCCGAGGCATTTCACCGCCGCTGGATGGGATCTGAAAAGGCCAAGCACGACTGGTGCGAACGTGTGGCGCGACTCGATATCGACATGCTCTGTCCGCAGCATGGCGCAATTTATCAGGGAGACGACGTCAAGCGCTTCATCGACTGGTTCGACCGACTCGAGGTCGGCATCCTCAAAACCTGATCATTGTGTTGAGATGAGTTTTTGCAATCTTGACGGCGGTCAAGGTGCAAGCGACAAGGAATGGGAAGAATGATGGTTCATTACTTTTGAGATTAATTCCATGCCCCAGATCAGTGAAACCTTACCCGCCCATCATAAACATTGCGATGAGCTTTTTTCCGCTGCCGAGGAAGCGGCGCAGAGTGGCCAGTGGCAGGATTGCAAAGGCGCCCAGGTGCGTTTTGCCCGGGCCATGCTGGCACATTTCGAGGCTGAGGAAAGCATCCTCTTTCCGGCCTTTGAAAAGGCCACCGGGATGAGCGGCGGCCCGACCCAAATCATGCGCATGGAGCATACGCAAATGCGCAATTTGCTCAATCAACTTGAAGCTGCCCTGCAGGCCAGGGATGCGGATACTTTTTCAGGCGTTGCCGAAACCCTATTGATTCTCATGCAGCAGCACAACATGAAAGAGGAAAACATTCTTTATCCCATGTGCGACAAGGCGCTGGTTGCGCAAGCGGATGAATTGGATGCGCAACTGAGCAAGACCCTGGCGGTAGCCTGATGCCTGAGCGGCGCGTGATCGATGGCCGCGATCTGGTGCCGCCCGAGCCACTTGAATTGACCTTGGCGGCACTGGATAAGATGGCGCCGGGCGAAGACCTCTACCTGCTGCTGCATTGCGAGGCGGTACCGTTGTACACAATCCTGCGCCGCAACGGCTATCCTTACAGCAACAGATGGCTTGAGGACGGAACCAACGAAATCCGTATCACCAAGGCATAAGCCTCGAACTGGCATGGCACTAAGCCAGTTTTGTTGGCACACTCTTTCACTTCAATTGGCATTCTAGATTTCCATGCAGCCAGTTTTATCCTTCGAGCAGGCACCGCCGATCTCGGTGCCCTATCGTTTTTTTCTGACCGCGCCCTTGTTCGGTATCGTGGCGGGTCTGATCCTCGCGTGGTACGGGCAGGATGCGTTTGTGTCGCGCTGGTCATCGGGTGCGCTGGCGATGACCCATTTGATCGTCGTCGATTTCATGTTGCAGGCGATGTGCGGCTCGCTTCTGCAATTCGTGGCGGTGGTTGCGGGGGCCAACATCTGGCGGCCGCGCCTGGTGGCGGCGGTGGTTCATCCGCTGATCACGACCGGGGCGGTGTTGCTTGCCTCGGCCTTTGTTCTCGAAATGCCTGTGCTTTTCCTGCTGGCGGCCGGGGTGTTTGCGATCGCCCTGGGACTTTTCCTGACGGTCATGGCGCTCGCCTTGCTGAATACACCCGCAACCGGCATGACCATCCACGTGTTGCGCCTCGCCGTGCTGGGATTGTTGATCACCTTGCTGCTGGGGATTACGCTTGCTGCTGTTCTGGGAACACAGCGGACTGATTTTCCGTTGCTGGTTTTCGTCAATGTTCATGTGGCCTGGGGTCTCGGCGGCTGGGCCCTGATGCTGGTCATTGGCGTGTCCTACCTGGTGGTGCCGATGTTCCAATTGACGCCGTCTTATCCAGTGTGGCTGACCCGTATCCTGCCGATGGGTTTGGTCTTGGTATTAATCCTGTGGTCGATGCAGTTGCTCGCGCCGAATGGTGCAGCCCAGGCCTGGCAGTCATGGGTATCAATCCTTGGCATGTTGCTGGCCGGGTTGTATGCCTGCACCACACTTTGGCTGCAGTCACGGCGCCGTCGCCGTCTTACCGATGTTACGTTTGCCTATTGGCGTGTCGCCATGGTTTCGCTTCTTGTTTATGCGTGTTCCTGGGTGATCTTCGAAGTCTTTCCGCAACTCGGCAGCCACCCGCGTGCAGCTTTGTGGCTGGGCGTTCTGGCTTTGCCCGGGGTGTTTCTTTCGATCATCATCGGCATGCTCTACAAGATCATGCCTTTCCTCAACTGGCTGCACCTGCAGCGGCTGTGCGATCCCAAGGCGCCGCCGCCCAACATGAAGCAGATGATTCCCGAAGCGGCGATGCGCGGTCAGATGCGATTGCATTGCGGAGCCATCGTGCTGCTGCTGGCGGCGATCTGGTGGACACCGCTGACCACGTTGGCGGGACTGGTTTTTGCAGCGGCGTGCTTCTGGCTGGAGTGGAACCTGATCGGTGCAGTGCGCGTCTATGAACGGTTCAGAGATCGAATTCTCGCAAGTGGCGTAGATCGTGAATCGTGATCTGCCGGCCATGTACGGAAATCAGCTTGGTTTCGGCAAGGTCGTGGAAGATGCGCGAAAGCGTTTCGGGAGTCAGGTTCAGGCGGGAAGCGATCACCTGTTTTGAGGTGGGCAAGGTAGCCGTCTTTGCTCCCATGCCGTCTCCCTCGTCTTCGCAAAGCTGAAGCAGATAGCCGATCACGCGCTGTGTGCTGGAACGCAGTGAGTAGGATTCAACATCGTCCACCAGTGCATGCAGCCGCAGGGAAAGACCGGCAAGCATGCGCAGGGCGAAGGTGGCATCACGCTGCAGCAGCTCGTAAATAGCGGATTTGGAAATGTGTAGCAACAGAGTGTCGGCGAGTGCCTCGGCGAAGACCGGGTAAGGGCGATCCATGAACATCACCGCCTCGCCGAAGCACTGCCGCGGTCCAATGATGCTGACGACTTTCTCGTTGCCCTGGCTCGATGGAAAGGCAAGTTTGACCTGACCCGTTACCGTTACGAACAATCCATGCGCCGGATCGCCTTTCTGAAACAGCATTTCGTCTTTAACCAGGCGCTTCTCGCGGGTGACCGCCGCAACCAGCGCAAGTTGCTCCCTGGAGAGTTCGTGAAACAGCGGCAGTTGGGAAAGGATGAGCGCGATATCGAGCCGCTCAGGTTTACTTGAAGTCATGGAGATGCAGACGCGACTGGGAAACGCGGCAGCGTTTGCTAGCTCGGCTGGTGGTTGAGCAACTGCTTCAGCCCGGCGTGGTCGAGAATGACGATGTGCTTTTGCTGGACGCTGATCAGGCCGTCTTCCTGGAAATGGGAAAACGCGCGGCTCACGGTTTCGAGTTTTAATCCCAGATAGGAGCCGATCTCGTCGCGAGTCATGCGCAGATGGAATTCTGCGGGCGAATAGCCTCGTGCAGTAAAGCGTTGCGACAGGTTGAGCAGGAAAGCCGCCAGGCGCTCTTCAGCGCGCATGGTGCCGAGCAGCATCATCACACCATGGTCTCGTACAATTTCGCGGCTCATGACCTTGTGGAAATGATGCTGCAAGGTTTGGATTTCACGCGACAAGAGTTCGAGCTGGCTGAAAGGAATAACGCAGACTTCGCTGTCTTCCAATGCAACCGCATTGCAAGTGTGGGCTTCGCCGCTGATCCCGTCCATGCCGAGGATTTCGCCGGCCATCTGGAAGCCGGTCACCTGGTTGCGACCATCTTCAAGCAAGACGTCGGTCTTGAAAAACCCGCTGCGTATGGCGTAAATTGCCTCGAAGGTTTCTCCGGCCCGATAGAGGTTTTGCTGACGCTTGATGCGGCGACGGGCCCCTACCGCGCTGTCGAGTTGCTCGATTTCCGGTTCGGACAGGCCGTAAGGAAGGCAGAGCTCGCGCAGGTTGCACTGCGAGCATGCGGCCTTGAGTGTATTCAGAGTCAGAGGAATGATATGTTTCTCGGGCTTATGCAATTTGAGATCAGTCCTAGGAGGCTGTTTGATCTGTGTCAATGCGAATTGTACATGGTTACGGCATCTTACAGGCTGGCGCACTGGTTGCCAGGCTGGATCACTTATACTGCTGCAGATGGCTACAACTTATCAAGAACTGATTTTCGATCCGCAGCTCATTCGTCGTTTTGACGTCAATGGTCCGCGGTATACCTCCTACCCGACGGCGGATCGTTTCGTCGAGGCCTTCGATGCCGAAGATTATTGCATGTGGCTCGGTCGTCGCACCATTGGGGGTATCAGTCGACCGCTGTCATTATACTTCCATATCCCGTTCTGTAACACCATCTGCTATTACTGTGCCTGCAACAAGATCATCACCAAGGACCACGGCCGCTCTGCAAAGTACCTGAAATACCTGGGGAAAGAGTTGGCAATGCAGTCAGCTGCGCTGGAAGGGTCGCATGACGTAGTGCAACTTCACTGGGGTGGAGGCACCCCGACCTTCCTCTCTAAAGATGAAATGCGCCGTCTCATGGACATGACTCGTCAGCATTTCCGCCTTGTGCCGAATGGCGAATATTCGATCGAGGTCGACCCGCGCAAGGTGGACGCGGAAACCGTGGCACTGCTCGGCGAACTCGGATTTAACCGGATGAGCGTTGGCGTGCAGGATTTCGATCCAGTAGTGCAACTGGCCGTCAATCGCATACAGAGCCTCGACGAGACGCGTCTGGTGATCGAGGCGGCGCGAGCCAATGGCTTCAAGTCGGTGAGCGTGGACCTGATCTATGGCTTGCCCAAGCAGAATGTCATCAGTTTCAACCGCACCCTCGAGGAGGTCATCCGGCTCTCGCCCGATCGCCTGTCGATATACAACTATGCGCACTTGCCTGGGCTGGCGAAACCGCAGCGACGCATCAATGAGAGTGAGTTGCCAACGCCGGATGCCAAGCTGCAAATTCTGCAGCTGGCGATCCGCCGCCTCACCGATGCCGGCTATGTTTTCATCGGTATGGACCATTTCGCCAAGCCGGATGACGAACTTGCCGTAGCGCAGCGGCAGGGACGCTTGCATCGCAACTTCCAGGGCTATTCGACGCATGCCGAGGCAGACCTGATGGCGTTCGGGGTTTCCTCCATCAGCAAGGTCGGACCGACCTACTGCCAGAACGTCAAGACGCTTGACGAGTACTACGATTCCCTGGATCGCGGCATATTGCCGGTGGTTCGCGGCATTGAACTGGTCGCTGACGATTTGTTGCGGCGTTCGATCATTCAGGCGCTGATGTGTCATTTCGTCTTGTCGATCGAATCGATCGAGATTGCCCATCTGATCGACTTCGCATCCTACTTTGCTCCGGAACTCGCCGCCTTGCGCGAAATGGAGCAGGCCGGCCTGCTCAAGATCGACAGGCAATGGATCAGTGTCGAACCGAGCGGGCGTATGCTGGTGCGCAACATTGCCATGGTATTCGATCGCTATCTTCGAACTGATCGCGAACGCACCCGTTATTCCAAAGTCATCTAGCCGCCTGGAGGCGGAAGCCGGATGACGGCTCGTCAAATTTCCAGTTCGCCATGCATTCAATGCCCGATACAGGCTTTATTTCAGTTTTTCTGATCGGTCTGCTGGGCGGCACGCATTGCGTTGTCATGTGCGGCGGCATCGTCAGCGCGATCACGGTGAACCTGCCGGTTCCGGGCAAAGTTTGGCAACTCCATCTGGGATACAACGTCGGGCGGATTCTGAGCTATACCCTGGCGGGTGCTGCCATGGGATCGATCGGCAGCCTCGGCCTGTTGTTCAACGATGTGTTGCCGGTTCAGCTGGGGCTTTACATTGCCGCCAATCTGATGCTCGTGGCATTGGGTTTGTATTTGATCGGTTTGACGCAGTCCTTGAGTTTCCTTGAACGGATCGGCCAAAGCTGGTGGCGCAGGATCCAGCCTTACACGCAGCGCTTCCTGCCTGCGCGCTCATTCTCGCAGGCTTTGTCCCTGGGCATGCTATGGGGCTGGCTGCCTTGCGGCATGGTGTATAGCGTCCTGGCGGCAGCGTTGCTGGCCGGCAATGCAACGCGCGGTGCTAGCTTGATGCTGGCATTCGGTCTGGGCACTTTGCCCAATCTGTTGTTGGCAGGACTGGTCCTGAAGCGCCTGCAGGCGTTTGTTCGGGCAAAGTCAGTGCGTCTTGCCGCCGGCCTGCTGGTATCCGGTTTTGGCATTTTTGGCCTGATCAACTCGACCACCCTGGGTGGGCGGCTGTGGCAAGGAATCTGTCATGTGTAAAATGGAATCATGAAAATCCTGCTGGCAGTGGATGGTTCCGAGATTTCCTTGCGCGCCGTGCGCAGCCTGATCGATCACGTCCGGTGGTTTGCCGACAAGCCGGAAGTGCATCTGCTCACCGTGCAACCGCCGATTCCTGTGGGTTTGGCGACCCAGCACGTCGGTCATGACGCATTGGAGCGTTATTACCGTGAGGAAGGAGAAATCTTGCTCGTTTCGGCGCGACAGTTGCTGGACGCGGCAAGCTTGCCGCATACCGCGCATATCCATGTCGGCGAGCCCGCGGCGATCATCGTCAAGCTCGCCGGAGAACTGGCCTGTGACCTGATCTGCATGGGCAGCCATGGGCATGGCGTGCTGCAGAACGCCATCCTCGGCTCGGTTGCCACGCGGGTGCTGCACCTGTCACAAATTCCAGTACTGCTGGCGAAATAGGCCCATGCCGGCAAATTCAGATGACGCGCTGGATCTGGCGATCGAGGGCATGAGTTGCGCAGCCTGTGCGGCGCGCATCGAGAAGCAGCTAAATCGTATGCCGGGAGTGGAGGCGGCGGTGAACTTTGCCGCCGAAAAAGCCCATGTCCGATTCGATCCGGAATTGAGCGATGCGGCGCAATTGATCGCAACTGTCGAGCGCACCGGATTCAAGGCGCAGATTTCCAGCGCAGACACGCGCGCCGCTGAAAGACAGCAGAAGCTGCTGAACTACCAGGAAGAGTTGCGGCGTTTCTGGATTGCTGCCGCACTCACGCTGCCCCTGGTGGCGCAAATGGCCTGGATGTTCGGCGGGAACTCCTCCGCACATGCCGACGTGTTGCCGCGCTGGCTGCAACTGGTCCTGGCAACGCCGGTGCAATTCTGGATCGGCTGGCGCTTCTATCGCGGCGCCTTCAATGCACTGCGCGGTGGCGGGGGCAACATGGATGTTTTGGTGGCGCTCGGTACCAGCATGGCCTATCTCCTCAGCCTGGTCGTGACACTGGCCGGTCTGCAGCACCAGCATGTCTATTTCGAGGCATCCGCCACGGTCATCACTCTGGTGCTGCTGGGCAAAATACTCGAAGCCCGCGCCAAGGCGCGCACCTCGCAGGCGCTGGAAGCCCTGATCCGCTTGCAGCCGCAAACCGCCTGGATCGAGCGGCAGGGCGAGTTGGTCGAGATGGCTGTCAAGGCCATCCTGCCCGGCGATATCTTTATCGTCCGGCCGGGCGAAAGCGTTCCGGTCGATGGCGAAATCGTTGAGGGTAGATCCACCCTGGACGAGGCGATGCTTACCGGCGAGAGTTTGCCTGTCGCCAAGCGAAGCGGCGACAAGCTATTCGCTGCAACGGTGAATGGCGCCGGATTGCTGCGCTGCCGTGCCACGGGTGTCGGCAGCCATACACTGCTGGCCGGCATCATCAACATGGTGGAACGGGCGCAAGGCTCGAAAGCCCCGGTGCAGCGCCTGGCCGACAAGATTGCTGCGATTTTCGTTCCGGTGGTGAGCGCGATCGCCTTGCTGACGTTTGTTGCGTGGTGGATTTTTTCCGGAGATTTCACCGTGGCGCTGATCAATGCCGTCGCCGTGCTGGTGATTGCCTGCCCCTGCGCGCTCGGCCTGGCGACCCCGACAGCGATCATGGTGGGTACAGGGCAGGGGGCGAAAGCCGGTATTTTGATCAAGGATGCTGAAGCCCTCGAACTTGCAGAAAAGATCGCTGTGTTGGCGGTGGACAAGACTGGCACCCTGACTCGGGGCAAGCCGGTTGTGACTGATCTTGTGCCACTCAACGGTGTTTCGGCTGACGATTTGTTGCAGGTTGCCGCCACGCTTGAACAGGGAGCCACCCATCCGCTCGCTGCTGCAATCGTGTTGCGTGCGGCTGATGCAGGCATCGCGCTGCTGTCTTTGCAAAACGTGACCGCCCTGCCCGGCAAGGGATTGCGCGGCGAAGTGGCTGGCGTGCAGTGTTTGCTCGGTTCGCCAGGCTTCATTGAGGAAGAAGGGCTGCAATTTGCCATTGAAGCATTGCTGCCGCTGCAGCAAGCCGGCAAGAGCACAGTGGTGGTTGTCCGTGCCGGGCAAGTATTGGGAATCCTTGCAGTGCGTGATCCTCTGCGCGATACGACGCGTGCCGCCGTGGCGGGGCTGCATGCGCTTGGTGTCGAGATCGTCATGCTGACCGGCGACAATGCCGAGACTGCCGCTGTCATTGCGCGCGAAGCCGGCATTAGCCGCTACCAGGCAGGTGTATTGCCTGGCGACAAGGCGCAAGCCATCGTCGCCCTCAAAGCCGATGCGGCCAAGCGCAGCAAGTGTGTCGGCATGGCCGGTGACGGCATCAACGATGCACCGGCCCTGGCAGCGGCCGATGTCGGTTTTGCCATGGGCGCCGGCTCGGATGTGGCGATGGAGACTGCCGGCGTGACCTTGATGCGTGACGACCTCAACAGCGTCGCTGACGCCATCGATTTGTCACGTGCCACACTCGCCAAGATACGCCAGAACCTGTTTTTTGCATTCATCTACAATGTGCTGGGCATACCCTTGGCGGCGTTCGGCTTGCTCAACCCGGTCATCGCTGGTGCAGCGATGGCCATGAGTTCGGTATCTGTCGTGAGCAATTCCTTGCTGCTGCGCCGCTGGCAACCAGGCCGCCGCACTACCAACTGAAAAGGAGATAACGTGGAAACAACAACCTTGAAAGTCACGGGAATGAGCTGTGGCGGCTGCGTGAAAACCGTCACCAAGGTTCTGCAGGAACTCCCTGGGGTGAATCAAGCCGAGGTATCGCTAG
>JBAYVV010000045.1:0-26344 GCA_041674465.1 Sterolibacterium sp. | reverse complement strand
GGCATGAACGTGGTCGGCGACCTGTTCGGCGCCGGCAAGATGTTCCTGCCGCAGGTGGTCAAGTCGGCGCGCGTCATGAAGCAGGCGGTGGCGCACCTGCTGCCTTTCATCGAGGCGGAGAAGCTGCGCACCGGCGCGGCGGCCAAAGGCCGCATCGTGATGGCCACGGTGAAAGGCGACGTCCATGACATCGGCAAGAACATCGTCGGCGTGGTGCTGGGCTGCAACGGCTATGAGGTGTTCGACCTCGGCGTGATGGTGGCGGCCGACAAGATTCTCGCGGCGGCGCGCGAACATGACGCCGACATCATCGGCCTGTCGGGCCTGATCACGCCCTCGCTGGAGGAGATGGGCCAGGTCGCCGCCGAGCTGCAGCGGCAAGGCTTCACGACGCCGCTGCTGATCGGCGGCGCCACCACCAGCCGCGCCCACACCGCCATCAAGATCGCGCCGAACTATGCCGGCCCGGTGGTGTATGTGCCGGATGCTTCGCGCGCCGTCGGCGTCGTTTCCAAGCTGCTATCGGACACCGAAGGCTGCAAGGCGGCTTATTTGAGTGAACTTGCCGCCGACTACGCCAAGCTGCGCGGCCAACATGCCGCCAAGAAGGGCGTTCAGTTGGTCACGCTGGCGCAGGCGCGCGCCAATCGCAGCCGGCTGGCCTATGCCCCGCCGGCACCGAAAGTTACCGGGATCACGGTGCTGCGCGACATCGATCTCGCCGCGTTGGCGGACTACATCGACTGGAGCCCATTCTTCCAGACCTGGGATCTGGCCGGCAGCTACCCCCAGATCCTCGAAGACAAGATCGTCGGGGAAGCGGCACGCAATGTTTTCCAGGACGGCCAGGCCCTGCTCAGGCAAGTCATTGCCGAGCGCTGGTTGACGGCCAACGCCGTGTTCGGCCTGTTCCCGGCCAATGCGGTCGGCGATGACATCGAGATTTACGCCGACGCGACCCGCAAAGCCAAATCCGCCACGCTGCATTTCCTGCGCCAGCAGCAGCAGCGCCCGTCCGGCAAGCCGAACCAGTGCCTGGCCGACTTCGTCGCCCCCGGCGACGCAGGTACGCCCGACTGGCTCGGCGCCTTCGCAGTCACGGCAGGCTTGGGTATCGAACGGAAACTGGCGGAATTCGCAGCCGCTCATGACGACTACCGCGCCATCATGCTCAAGTCGCTCGCCGACCGGCTCGCCGAGGCCTGCGCCGAATCGCTGCACGAGAAAGTGCGCAAGGAGTACTGGGGCTATGCGGCGGACGAACGCTTGTCGCGGGCGGAGATCATCGCCGAAAAATACCGCGGCATCCGCCCGGCGCCGGGTTATCCGGCCTGCCCCGACCACACCGAGAAAGCGACGCTGTTCGACCTGCTCGATGCGACCGCCAACACTGGCATGGCACTGACTGAAAGCTACGCGATGCTGCCGGCGGCAGCGGTGAGCGGTTTTTACTTCGCCCACCCCGAGGCGCGTTATTTCGCCATCAGCAAGATCGGTCGCGATCAGCTCGAAGATTGGGCGCAGCGCAAGGGCATGAGCATCGCCGAAGCCGAAAGGTGGCTAGCGCCGGTGCTTTAGTGAAGATCCTCGAATACGTCGGTCTCGACACTTCCCACGTCAAGAGCGCCTATCTCAAGGTAACGGAGGCCATCGCCCGCGATGACTTCCGCGCCGCGCAGGTGAAGAAACTCGCCAATCTCGCCCACGGCAAATTCTACCGGGCCAAGCTCGACGATGCCGACCGCCTGCTGTTCTCGCTGGTACGCCACGGCGACGAAGTCTGTGCCCTGATGCTGGAGGTGATCGCCAATCACGACTATGACAGGTCGCGATTTCTGCGCGGCGCAGCCATCGACGAAGCGAAGATTCCCGACTGCGCCGACCGCGATATCGCCGAGGCCATCCACGAAGCGCAGCCCGTACGCTATCTGCACCCGGAGCGCACGGCGGTGCATCTGCTCGACAAACCGGTTTCCTTCGACGACACGCAGGAAACCGTCTATCGCCAGCCGCCGCCGCTGATCGTCGTCGGTAGTGCCGGCAGCGGCAAGACGGCGCTGACACTGGAAAAGCTCAAGCATGCCGAGGGCGAGGTGCTGTATGTGACGCATTCCGCCTTCCTCGCCCAGAGCGCCCGCGATCTCTACTACGCCAACGGCTTCGAGCACTCCGGCCAGGATGCGGTGTTCCTGTCCTATCGCGAGTTCGTCGAGTCCATCCGCGTGCCGGCCGGTCGCGAGGCCCAATGGCGCGATTTCGCCGGCTGGTTCGCGCACATGCACCAGGCCTTCAAGGACATCGATGGCCACCAGGCTTTCGAGGAAATCCGCGGCGTGCTGGCCGCCTCCGCCGCCGGCATCCTGTCGCGCGAGGACTATCGTAATCTCGGCGTGCGCCAGTCGATTTTCCCCGCCGAACGGCGCGAGGCGCTTTACGATCTGTTCGAGAAGTACCGCGCCTGGCTGGCCGAGGCGAAGCTCTATGACCTCAACTTGGTCGCCCAGGACTGGCAGGCGCTGGCCGCGCCGCGCTACGACTTTGTGGTCATCGACGAAGTGCAGGACATCACCTCCGTGCAACTGGTGCTGGTGCTGAAGACCCTGAAGAAACCGGGCCACTTCCTGCTCTGCGGCGATTCCAACCAGATCGTCCATCCCAACTTCTTCTCCTGGGCGCAGGTGAAGAGCTTGTTCTGGCGCGATCCGCAACTGGCCGAGCGCCAGGAGTTGTCCGTGCTGACCGCCAATTTCAGGAACGGCCTGGAGGCCACCCGCGTCGCCAACACGCTACTCAAGATCAAGCAGAAGCGCTTCGGCTCCATCGACCGCGAGAGCAACTTTCTCGTTCAGGCGGTCGGCGGCGAAGCGGGGCAGGTGGCGCTGCTGGCCGACAAGGATGCGATAAATAAGGAACTCGATCAGAAGATTCGCCGCTCCACCCAATTCGCCGTGCTGGTAATGCGCGACGAAGACAAGGCCGAGGCGCGGAAACATTTCGCCACGCCGCTGCTGTTCTCCATTCACGAGGCCAAGGGGCTGGAGTACGAGAACATCGTCCTCCACCGTTTCGTCTCCGATCACCGGGCGGAGTTCGCCGATATCGTCGACGGCGTCGAAAAGCAGGATCTCGCCGTCGACACCCTCGATTACCGACGGGCAAAAGACAAACACGACAAGTCGCTGGAAGTTTACAAGTTCTATGTCAATGCGCTGTATGTCGCGCTGACGCGGGCGGTGAAGAATCTCTATATCATCGAGTCCGACACCGCCCACCCGCTGTTCGGCCTGCTCGATCTGGCGCCGGCGGGGCAGGTCAAGGTCGAGGCAAAGCAGGCGACGCTGGAAGACTGGCAGAAGGAAGCGCGCAAGCTCGAACTGCAAGGCAAACAGGAACAGGCCGAAGCCATCCGCCGCGGCATCCTCAAAGAAACGCCGGTGCCCTGGCCGGTGTTCGACGAGGCAAGAACGCGCGAACTGCTCATCAAGGTATTCCGCGAGCAAGCGCCGGGCGGCAAGCTCAGGCAGCAGCTCTACGACATCGCCACCTGCCACGATTTACCGGTACTGGCGTACTGGCTCGCGCAGGAAGCGCGGTTCGACGCCGCGAAGCATTATTCGCAGCAGCATCTGGCGCAGGGCCGCAAGACCTACATGTTTTACTTCGCCCACAACTTCAAGGACATCCTGCGCCAGTGCGACCAGCACGGCCTCGAACATCGCCTACCGATGAACCAGACGCCGCTGATGGCCGCTGCCGCGGCCGGCAACGTGGCGTTGACGGAAGCCCTGCTGGAACGCGGCGCCGACCGCGAGACGGTCGATCATTACGGCTGCAACGCCCTGCACTGGGCCATGCGCGAGGCTTTCCGCGATCCCAAGTTCGCCGCCGGACCCTTCGCCGCGCTGTACGAATTGCTCGCTCCGGCGAGCATCGACGTCAATACCGGCGAGCGCCTGGTGCGCATCGACCGGCATTTATCCGAATACTTCCTGTTCCAGACGCTGTGGCTGCTGTTCAAGTCGCGCTTCGCCCGCAAGCAGCGCCGCCCCTACGCCGCGTTCGAGACCCAGGCCATCCTCGAAGCCTGGCAGAACCTGCCGGCCAACGTCGTGCGGCCGGAGCGCAACAAGCGCCAGCATCTTTCCGGGGTGCTTGCCAGGAACGAAGTGGAACGTGACTACGCTTACAACCGTGCGCTGTTCGTGCGCGTGGTGCAGGGCTGGTATCAATTCAATCCCAAGCTGTCGGTGCGCCGCAAACAAGGCGGAGAGAATGATGGCAAAGCCTGGATGCCGATCTACCAGGCGCTGAACCTGACGCTCATCGGCGAATTCGCTTACGACTTCGTCTGGACGCGCATCGACGACTATCTTGCCCAAGGCGGACTGCCGGCCCGCAGCGTACCCATCGCCGCCGAAAAAGCCGTTGCCCGCTGGGAGGCCGAAGAACGGCAGCGCGAGGCAGCCGAGGCCGCGCGGGCACAACGGGAGGCCGAATGGCGGGAGCAGCAGCGCCGCCGGCAAGCCACGGCGGCCGAAAAGCCCGGATGGGGCTCAAAAGAAGCCAAGCGACGCGAGATCGAGAGGCTGCGCGCGGAAATTGAGGCAAGGAAGAAATCCTGATCCTCCCCGTGCCTGCACGTTGAGCTCTGGACGAAGGAATCTTAATCCTACTTGCGTATGACTTTTTATCCTACTAAAATAGGACTTGTTCGTGTGTCGGAGAGAAGAATGCTGCAAACCCTGAGACGAGCCGGCGGTTCGCTGGTGATGACGGTGCCAAAAGCCTTTATCGAGCAGAACCAGCTTCAAGAAAATTCGCAGGTCGAGCTTCTGCTGGAAGGCGCCCGCATGACCGTCAGCGCGCCGCGCAAGCGCCGCTACAAGCTGGCGGACTTGCTGGCCGAGATGCCGGGCAAAATGCCTCGCGTCGAAGGTTGGGATGCCATGAAACCGGTCGGCAAGGAAGCTCCCTGATGGCCTACACGCCGGAGCGCGGAGACATTGTGCACCTGCAATTCGACCCGGCTTCCGGGCAGGAAATGAAAGGGCCGCATTTCGGCTTGGTGGTCAGCGCCAAGGCCTTCAACAGCCGGGGACTGGCGATGATCTGCCCCATCTCGCAAGGCGGAGCGGCCAGCGCCCGCAGCTATGGCACGGTGGTCACGCTGATGGGGTCCGGCACCGACACGCAAGGCGCGGTCCATTGCCATCAGTTGAAATCCCTGGATTGGCGAGGCCGTAAGGCGAAGTTCAAGGAAGCGGTCCCGGCGGCGATCATGGATGACGTGGCGGCGCGGATTGAAGCGATCCTGTTTGAATAGGAAACAGCGAGGGCTGCGGAGAGGCGGAGACCATGGCTTTCAGGCGCCCATGAAAATAACGCTCCCGACAACCCATTGGCACAAAACAATTATTTCTATTTCGCGAGTTTATTTTCAGAGACGTTTGAAAATAAACCGGCCTCTCCGGTGCTACCTGTAGCTTAGCTCCCGCCGACCTGCTCCAGAAGACCGAGCAAGGTGTAAGTCCGTTTAGGTGGTCGCTGTCTCGCCCGAACTTCCCGGACAGGCATCTTGGTACGCCAAACCTTACTAATCGGGCTCCCGAAAGCGTCATGAAGGGAGGCTACATGGCTATTTGTCAGGTCTGCCACTTTTACGCGCAACAGCATCGCGCCGTCACCAGCCCGCTTCCAACCGGCAATCCCGACGACTCACCGTTCTGACTACATCCCCAGCAGTTCCACCATCAACAACGCCGGCTTCCTTATGCCAGCGTTGCTCTTTCCATACCTTTCCACAATGCAGTTGCCCGTTGATGGGAAAACAAGCCGAACCAGCAACGGGTCGAATTCACTAAAATCTTTGCGCCCAAGTCGAGGTCAATAAAGTAGGCATCGCAGCAATACTGGGACTTGGTTGCCTTTGGATCAAACAAGTCGGTATTGCCCGACACAAACACGTTCCACGCATCTACAGCAGAATGAGCAGCCGGCACAGCGAACGGGGCACAACACCATCGAAGCAGAGCGCTGGCTGGCGCCGCTGCTGTAGAAAGTCGCCTGCAATATTCCTGATACATATCAAAGTCATCAGCGGCAATTGACCTAGAATTTCCGCTCTGCTCAGTCAACTTTGGCTTAGGGCGCCCCCCGTCGATGCAAGCGAAAGGCATTCCGCTGTTGCGTTCAGACTTCCGCCGCAATCGCACCGTTCTCCACGGCTGCGTGGCAGCGATCATCCTGATCGCGGGGGTCGCTGCGCAGCTCATCCTGACCCATTTGCATGAGAAAGCCGAGGAGCGGGCGGCAACGGTCACACAAAACCTGACCCAGTCGGTGGAACAGACCATCAATGGCATGATCGGCACCATCGACGTGGCGCTCCTTGCATCCACGGATGAAATCGGCCGGCAAATATTGGCGGGAAAAGTTGACGCCGATTCGGTCACCCGCTTTCTGTTGCGTCAGAGAGATCGCCTGCACAATATCGCCTTCCTGCGGGCCACCAACGAGCGTGGCGAGGTAATTTACGGGCCGGGCATTCCCTCGCCGCCGGCCAACAATTCGGACCGGGAGTTCTTCATCCGACTCAGGGACAACCCCAATACGGGCCTGTTCGTCGCCAAGCCGATCATCGGCAGAATCGCCCAGAAATGGCTCTGGACGTTTGCACGGCGCATCAACAAACCGGACGGATCCTTCGGCGGCGTGGTCTTTGCCTCGATCTATCTCGATGAGCTGGAAAGGATGCTGTCGCAAATCAAGCTGGAACCTGGCAGCGTCATCTCTGTCCGCGACGCCGAACTGGGTCTGATCGCCCGCAGTACTTCCGACATGACCAATCCTGTTCCGCCGGGTGACAAGCACCTGTCCAACACCTTCATGGAAGCCCTGAAAGCCGATCCGCGCGAAGGCAGCTTCATCAGCGACAAGACCACGCCGGACAACATCAGCCGAACTTATTCCTACCGGCGCAACAGTGATTACAGCTTCATGGTGAATGTCGGTCTTGCCCGCGAACCGATGCTGGCCGAATGGCGTTATCAGACCTGGATCGCTGCTGCTTTGGTGGGTTCGCTGGCGCTGTTGATGTTGCTGGTTGCGCGCCTGATCGCACGCACCTGGCAGCGCCAGGAAGAAGATCTGGCCAGGCTCGAAGCCAGTGAAATGCGTTTTCGCGCCATCATCGAAGCCGCTCCGGTGGCCTGCACCCTCAACGACGACGCGTTGAACATCACCTACCTGAATGCCTCATTCACGCGCACTTTTGGCTACACCCTGGAAGACATTCCCAACCTGACAACCTGGTGGTCCGCGGCCTATCCCGACCCTGTCTACCGCCAGCAGGTTGCCACTTCCTGGCAAAAGCACCTGCAGAAAGCCAAATCCGGGAATGTGCCGTTCGAGCCCCTGGAGGTGAACATCCGGTGCAAGGACGGTGGCGTGCGCACAGCATTGGCCAGCGCAACCTCTTTGGGCACTTCGTTCGAAAAAATTCATCTGGTGACCTGCTTTGATATCACCGAGCGCAAGCGCCTGGAGCAGGAACGCGAGCAGTACTTCAGATTCTTCGAACTGACCACCGACGCGATGTGTATCGCCGATCCTTTCGGCTGTTTCAAGCGGGTCAATCCGTCCTTCGTCCGGATGACCGGCTTTGATGAGGAAGAGCTTGTCGCCAAACCATTCCTGGATTTCGTCCTGGCCGAGGATCGGCAGAGAACCGCCGAGGAGATGAAACTCCAGGTCGCGGTTCGGCCGTCGATGCATTTCGAGAATCGCTATGTCTGCAAGGACGGTAAGGTCATCAACCTGTCGTGGACCGCCTACTATGACAAGACCGATGGCGTGACCTATGCCACAGCGCGCGACATCACCGAACTCAGGCAGGCGGAAGACCGGCTGGAGCGCTATTTCGCGCTCGTGCCAGATTTGATGTGCATCGCCTCGATCAACGGCAACTTCCTCAAGATCAACCCGGCATGGCAGACCTTGCTCGGCTACAGCGAGCAGGAAATCCTGGCCACCCCGTTCATTGATTTTGTCCACCCGGAAGACAAGGAAGCAACGCGGGAAGCGGTGAGCAAGCAGGTGGCGGGCGAAGCCCTCCTCAATTTCGTCAATCGCTATCGCTGCAAGGATGGCAGCTACCGCTGGCTGGAATGGAGAACCACGCAGGCCATCAATCAAGTCTTCCTTTATGCCACGGCGCGCGACATCACCGAGCGCATGCAGATGGAAGCGGCCCTGCAGGAAAGCGAGGCGCGCTTCCGCCACATGTTCGAGAAACACGACAGCGTCATGCTGCTGATCGATCCGGGTTCCGGTGAGATCATCGACGCCAATGCCGCGGCCGCGCATTTCTATGGCTATTCGATCGAGCAGCTCAGGAGCATGCGGATCGACCAGATCAATACCTTGTCTCCGGAAGAAGCCGCCGGAAAACGGGCACAGGCAGTCCAGCATGAAAGCAATTTCTTCGTCTTCCCCCACCGTCTGGCCGATGGAAAAGTGCGGACCGTCGAAGTGCGTTCTTCAGCCATCGAGGTGACCGGCCGCATCCTGCTATTTTCGATTATCAATGACATTACTGAAAGAGAACTGGCCACGGCGGAACTCAAGCGCTCCAATGCCGAACTGGAGCAATTCAGCTACGCCGTCTCGCATGATATGCGCCAGCCCCTGCGCATGATCTCGAGTTACCTGCAACTGCTCGAGGCGGCCTTGGTCGAGCAGCTTGACGACGAAAAACGCGAGTTCTTCGACTTCGCCATCGACGGCGCCAAACGTCTCGACAGGATGCTGGTGGCCCTGCTCGAATACTCGCGCGTGGGACGCATGGGCGAGCCGCCGGCCTGGGTGGAGAGCCGCAACCTGCGCGACGAGACCTTGCTGCTCCTGCAGCCAATGATTACCGAGGCAAAAGCCGTTGTGCATATCGAGGGCGAGTGGCCGCGCGTCGTGGTCAGCCCGGACGAGATCCTGCGCCTGTTGCAAAACCTGATCGGCAACGCCCTCAAGTTCCGCATCGCCGGACGCATGCCCGAGATCACCCTGAGCAGCGAGACCATCGGCCGGGAATGGCACATGGTGGTTGCCGACAACGGCATCGGCATCATCCCCGAACAGATTGGCCGGCTGTTCCAGATGTTCCAGCGCCTGCAAGCACGTACCGCCTACGAGGGCACCGGTGTCGGGCTGGCGTTGTGCCGCAAGATTGCCGAGCATCATGGCGGGCGGATTTGGGCCGAATCGGCGGGTACCGGGCAAGGCAGCCGGTTTTGCGTCGTCCTGCCGATACCCGCCGAGGCCGAGAAATGACGGGGACAACTACGCCGGGCTCAGCCGGCAATACCCCGCTTCGCGTATACTGCCGGCCGACGCTGTTATGGTTTCTTCAATCGGAAAGCCCCGTGCATGAATGAGCTTCGCCAGCTACGACTCCTGATCGTCGAAGACGAACCCGGAGACGCGCGTCTGATGCAACTGGCGATGCAAAAAAACAAATACGATGTCGAACTCCATGGTGCGAGCGACGGTCTTGAGGCGTTGCGGTTTCTGCGCCGCGAAGGCGAGCAATTCAGCCAGGCGCCGCGTCCGGACATGATCCTGCTGGATCTCAAGATGCCCGGTTTGGGCGGCCTGGAATTCCTCGCGCAGATCAAGCAGGATGAGCGGCTGCGGATCATTCCAGTGGTGGTCATCACCACTTCCGCTCTGGATGCCGACGTGGCCGCTGCGTACAAGCTCGGCGCGGCGGGTTACGTGCCCAAGCCGACCGACATCAATGAATTCGTCACGGCGATTCGCAAATTCGGTGAATACTGGTTCAAGTTGGTGCGCTTGCCCGCCAATCCCGCATGAATCTTGCCGGCAATGACTGATACCCCGCCGTTCAGGCCCATTGCCTCCAACCGTCTGGCCATCCCGTTCCTGCTCGTCCTGATTGCTGCCGGAGTCGCGGGGAATCATTTCAATTTCCCGATTTTTCTCAATATCAATTTCATTTTTGGCAGCATCTTTGCGCTACTCGCGTTGCAGTTTTTCGGCTTGTCGCAAGGCTTACTGGCCGGCGCTCTGATCGCTGCCTATACCTATTTTCTCTGGAACGAGCCTTACGCATTTATAGTCATGACAGTCGAAGTCGCAGCAGTCGGCTGGCTGATGACCCGGCGCAAAATGGGCATGGTTCAGGCGGATATGTTCTACTGGATTCTGGTCGGCATGCCCCTGGCCTATTTCTTTTACTCGTTTGTTCTGCAACTCCAGTTCAGCAGTACCTTCATCATCGTGATCAAGCAGGCGGTGAACGGCATCGCCAATGCGCTCGTCGCGCGCCTGATTTTCAGCGGGTTTGCACTGCGCACCGAGTCGATGAAGATGTCTTTCAGGGAGATCGTCTACAACCTGCTGGCATTCTTCGTACTATGTCCGGCGCTGTTTCTGCTGGCGGTCAGCAGCCGCATCGATTTCAGCGAAACCGATCGCGACATTCGTACCGAGTTGCGCCAGAACGGCAAATTGGTGGCCAACCGCATCGCCATCTGGCTGCAGAACCGGGCTGCTTCAACCATCCACCTGGCCGAATTGGCGGCGACACGTCCGCCGCAGCAGATGCAGGCATTTCTGGAAATGACGAAAAAGTCCGATCCCAATTATTTACGCGTCGGTCTGGCCGACAAGAACGCGGTCTCCGTCGCATTTTTTCCGCTCGTGGATGAATTGGGAAAGAGCACCCTTGGCATCGATTTCTCAGAACGACCCTATGTGCCCGTCCTCAGACAAACGCTCAAGCCGATGCTCTCCGAAGTGATCATGGGAAAAGTCGGCATCCCCGGTCCGCAAGTGGTGATGCTGGCACCGGTGGTGAGTGGCGCAGAATTCAACGGCTACATCTTTGGCGTGCTCGACTTTGGTCAGATCCGCAGCTACCTGCAAATGAGCGCGGAGAGCGGGACCCTGCGTTACTCGCTGATCGACAGGAACAACAATGTCATCGTCACCAATCGCAACGATCAGGTACCGATGAAACCTTTCGTGCGAGGCAAGGGAACACTCATCCAACTCGATCCAACGATCAATCAATGGATTCCCGAGCTTGCCCGCAACACTTCAGTGAGCGAACGCTGGAAAGACTCGTCTTATACCGTGGAAATTTCCATCGATGAACTGACGGGATGGAAATTGCTCCTGGAACAGCCGGTGGCGCCATTTCAGAAGATGCTGTACGACAACTACGGCAGCAAGTTCGTGGCGCTTTTTCTGATTCTGATTGCGGCGCTGGCGCTGGCTGAATTGCTGAGCCGCCGGGTGGTGGCCACCACCGAAGAGCTGAGCGAACTCACGCACAATCTGCCGGATACGGTGGTGGCGGGTTCTACGGCCGTCTTTCCACAAAGCGCCATACTCGAGCCGCATCGCCTGATCAACAATTTCAAAGACATGGCCGATTCACTCGCCGAGCAGTTCAGCGCCAACCGGCAGTTGAATGAAACTCTGGAACGGCGTGTGGCCGAAAGAACGCATGCACTCGAACTCAACATGGCCGAGCTCAAGCGCTCCAATGAAGATCTGGAGCAGTTCGCCTATGCCGCCTCGCACGACATGCGCCAGCCGTTGCGCATGGTGATCAGCTACCTGCAACTGCTCGCGGCGGATCTCGAGCCTTTGCTCAACGACGAGACGCGCCAGAATTTCCACTATGCCACCGAAGGTGCGCAGCGCATGGACCAGATGCTCTCGGCACTGCTCGACTATTCCCGCCTCGGCCACCAGCGCGAGCGCATGACCACCCTCGACAGTCGCGCGATACTCGAAGAAGTGCTGCAGATTCTGCAACCGGCGATTGCGGAATCCGGTGCCAAAGTCCTCAGCGAAGGCGACTGGCCGCAGATTCAGGGGAATCATCACGAGATCCTGCGCCTGCTGCAGAACCTCATCGACAATGCGCTGAAATACCGGCTGGAAGGACGTCCGGTGGAAGTCACGATCAGTGCCCGAAGCGGCAACGGCGAGTGGCGCTGCAGCGTACGCGACAACGGCGCGGGCCTTCTGCCGGGCCAGGAGACCCGCCTGTTCAAGGTATTCGAGCGGCTCCAGCCGCGCAGCCGCTATCCGGGAACCGGCATCGGCCTGGCGTTGTGCCGCAAGATCGTCGAACATCATGGCGGCCGCATCTGGGTTGAATCCCCGGGAGAAAACCAGGGCTGCAGCTTCACTTTTACGTTACCCGATACGTCTGGGAAGCCAACGGAAGACTCATGAAAAAAGTCATTTCGCAGGCGCTAACCCTACTTGTGGTCGAGGACGATCCCGGCGATTTCGGCCTGATCCGCGTCAGCGTACGCCTCGCCAAGCTCGAGCGCAGTGTCGATTCGGTGATCTGGGCGAAAACTCTGGCCGAAGCCATCGAACAGTGCCGGCAGCATCGCCCCGATGTCGTCCTGCTCGATCTGTCGCTGCCCGATTCCTCCGGCCTGGCCACGGTGCAAGCCATTCGCGCAATCGCTCCCGACACCCCCATCGTGGTGCTGACCGGGCGCGACGACAACACGCTCGTGGTCGCCGCGCTCGAAGCCGGCGCCCAGGATTACCTGCTCAAAGGGCACTTCGACCACGACACCCTGGGTCGAGCGGTGCGCAATGCCCTGGTCAGGGAAAAGCTCGAATCGCGCATGCGCCATGCCGAGGCGGAGTTGCGCATCGCCGCGACCGCCTTCGAATCACAAGAAGGAATTTTTGTCACCAATGTCGAGGGCATTATCCTCAAGGTCAACCACGCCTTCACCGAGATCACCGGCTACAGTGCCGCAGAAGCGGTCGGGCAAAACGCCAGCCTGACCAAATCCGGACGCCATGATGCGGCCTTCTATGCTGCGATGTGGAAAAGCATCCAGACCGCAGGCGCGTGGAAAGGCGAGATCTGGAACCGGCGCAAGAACGGCGAGGTCTATCCGGAATGGCTCACCATCACCGCGGTCAAGAACAGCCAGGGAGAGACCACCCACTACGTCAGCACCCTGACCGACATCACCGCGCGCAAGCAGGCCGAGGACGAGATCCGGCATCTCGCCTTCTACGATCCCCTGACCCGCCTGCCCAACCGGCGCTTGCTGCTGGATCGACTGCAGCAGGCGCTGGCCTCGAAAGCACGCAGCGGACGGGAAGGCGCCCTGCTGTTCATCGATCTCGACAACTTCAAGGATCTCAACGACACCCTCGGTCACGATATTGGCGACCGACTGCTGCAGCAGGTTGCGCAACGGCTCGTCACCTGCGTGCGCGAAGGCGACACGGTGGCGCGGCTGGGCGGTGACGAATTCGTGGTGATGCTCGAAGACCTCAGCAAAAGCTCGCGCGAGGCGGCCACCCAGACCGAAACCGTAGGCGAGAAAATTATCATCACGCTCAACCAGACCTATCTGATCGAGGGTCACGAACAGCACAGCACGCCGAGCATCGGCGCCACCCTGTTCGGCAGCGGCCAGAACTCCGTCGATGAACTGCTCAAGCGTGCCGACCTCGCCATGTACCAGGCGAAGGCGGCAGGACGCAACACCATGCGCTTCTTCGATCCGGAAATGCAGGCCGTGGTCGCCGCGCGCGCCGCACTCGAAGCCGACCTGCGCCGAGGCCTGCAGGAGGAACAATTACTCCTCTACTACCAGGCCCAGGTGGACAGTGCCGGCAAACTGACCGGCGCCGAAGCACTGGTACGCTGGCAACACCCGCAGCGTGGCCTGGTGCCCCCGTTTGAATTCATCCCGCTGGCGGAGGACACCGGGCTGATACTGCCACTCGGGCACTGGGTGCTGGCCACGGCCTGTGCCCAGCTCGTGGTCTGGTCGGCGCAGGAAGCCACGGCGCATCTGAGTCTGGCAGTGAATGTCAGCGCACGCCAATTCCATCATGAGGATTTCGTTGCACAGGTGATCGCCGTACTCGAGCAGACTGGCGCGCCACCCCACAAGCTCAAGCTGGAACTGACCGAAAGCATGCTGGTGCATGACATCGAGGACATCATCGTCAAGATGGCCGCCCTGAAGGAAGCCGGTGTGAGTTTTTCGCTGGACGATTTCGGTACCGGCTATTCCTCGCTCTCCTACCTCAAGCGCCTGCCGCTCGACCAGCTCAAGATCGACCAGTCTTTCGTGCGCAATGTCTGCAACGATTTCAACGATGGCGCAATCGCCCAGGCCATCATCGCCTTGAGCCAGACCATGGGCTTGTCGGTGATCGCGGAAGGCGTCGAAACCGAGGAACAGCGCGATTTTCTCGGCCGTCTCGGCTGCCAGGCCTATCAGGGCTATTTGTTCAGCCGGCCCCTGCCAGTGGGTGAGTTCGAAAAGTTGTTCAAGATTTTCGGCTAGACACCCCAGGTCACCGGCACCTTTTTTTTCAGCGACCATTCCAGCAGTTCGATCAGCGGAATCGCGCGACGCGCCAGGCTCACGTAATCGCGCTTGGTACCATCCGGCGCCTGCTCGTAGGCCGGCAGGTCCTCCTCCTGCTTGCCGGCATGGCTGGCCTTGTCGTCGCTGACAGCAACCCTGAGCAAGGCGATCGCTCCGGGCAACTGATCGACAGTGACGATGCCGCGCTCTGCGGGCTCCTTGCCCATCAGCGCCAACATTTTCTTGGCGATGTCGCCGAACATCATGACATCGCCGGCGGCCTCGGACTGGAATATGACAATCATTCAAATTCCCCTCTGTTAAATCTCTCTTTGCGCAAGCCAGGCGCGGATATGTTCGGCCACCTTCTGCCAGTCACGCTCCAGCATCAAGCCGTGACCCATGCCCGGAAAAATTTCTGCCTGGACACCATAGGTGCTGGCGGTCATGCCCACCAGCGAGGCCGGAATCAGGTGATCCAGGCCGGCGCCCAATACCAGCAGCGGCGTGTCCTTGATGCGCGAGGGATGCGGCAGGTTGAACAGGGTCATGTCCCAGATGGCGCGGTGCGATTCGCGCTGCGAGAAGCGCAGATAGCGCTGCAGGTCTGCCTCGCTCAGGGGCTGGGCGAACAATGCCTCACGCAAGGTGTCCGCGGAGACGCGCCGGCCGCCCATGAGGTTGTTGAGTTCGCTCATCAAACCGGGTTTCTGAAACATCAAGCCGAAGGCCGACGACATCAGGCCCTGCGGCGGCACTGCACACATCAGCACCGCAGCTGGAATCCTGGGCCGGGTTCCAGCTGCGCTGCGGGATGATCCCTGAACGCTGCGCTCCAGATATTTCTGCACGACAAAACCACCCATCGAATGGCCGATGAGCACCGGCGGCGCTGGCAGGGCGTCGACTACCGTGGCAACATCATCGACGTAATCGTTGATCGAGAAACTGTCGATCTGCTTGCGCCCCCGGCTCGCACCATGCCCCGAAAGACTCAGGGCATAGCTGAAATAGCCCTTGCCGGCGAACCAGGGGAGGAAGTGCTCTTCCCAGCACCAGGCGGCTGTATAGGCGCCGTGAATGAACAGCAGCGGCGTTTCATGGACGAGTTTTTTGCCACCGGGAATTTTCGTCAGTACTTCGAGGTCATTGTTGCCGGAAGCATTCATGATGTTTGGCTCGCTTCCATCAGCCGGACCGCAGCGACGCGGGCTGCATGGATGCGCGTGGGGATCTGTGCTGGGTCGCTGCAGGAGCGGGCAATGGCGCCGGCATCAATGCCACGCGCCGCAACCAGCGCCGCGCGCCACAGCCGCGCCTGCGGATAGTCGCGTTCGGCATGGTCGCGCCGGCCCCGGTAGTCGGCCTCACAGGCCGCCAGTATTTCCTCGAAACGTTCCGGCCGGCGCATGGCGTCGCAACGCTCCAGCAATTTGACCAGGGTGGCCGGCCGCAGGATGTCGACCCGGTGAATGTCGCTGTGGCAACTCGCCACCAGATGTGCCAGTTCGCGGCAATCGGCTGGCACTTTGAGTCGCGCACACAACGGCCGCAGCAAGGCGACGCTGACCGACTCGTGGCCGGTGTGGCGCGGCAACACCTCGGCCGGCGTGGCGCCCTTGCCGAGATCATGGGTCAGCGCGGCAAAGCGCGCCGGCAGGGAGAGGCCCAGCCGTGCTGCCATGTCGATCACCATCATCACATGGACGAAGGTGTCGATTTCCGGATGGTAGTCGGCGCGCTGCGGCACGCCGTACAAGGCATCGAGTTCGGGCAGCAGGCGCGCCAAGGCGCCACACTCGCGCAGGGTTTCGCAAAGACGAGATGGCCGCACTTCCATCAGCCCCTTGGCGAGTTCCTGCCAAACCCGCTCGGCGACCAGATGATCGACTTCGCCGCTAGCGACCATCGCGCGCATCAGTACCTGCGTTTCCGGAGCAATCGAAAACTCCGGAAAGCGTGCGGAGAAACGTGCCACGCGCAGGATGCGCACCGGGTCCTCTGCAAAGGCCGGCGCGACATGGCGCAATACCCTGGCGGCCAGGTCGGCGCGGCCACCGAACGGATCAATCAGTTCGCCTGCCTCATCCATGGCCATGGCATTGATGGTCAGATCGCGGCGCGCCAGATCCTCCTCAAGCGTCACGGCCGGGTCGGCATGAAACACGAAGCCATGGTAGCCCGGCGCAGTTTTGCGCTCGGTGCGCGCCAGCGCGTATTCCTCATGGCTGTGGGGATGGAGGAAAACCGGGAAGTCCTTGCCCACCGGGCGAAATCCCTGTGCCAGCATGGCTTCGGGCGTGGCGCCGACCACCACGTAATCGCGATCGACCACGCCCATGCCGAGCAGCTCGTCACGCACCGAACCGCCGACGCGATAAATTTTCATTCGGACCAATTTAAGCGGTCATGCCACCGCGGCGTGAAGCGCCGCAGCCGGTCTGCCGCGCCAGGAAGCACCCGTCTCAACGCCCTGCCTTTTTGCGCAGGATGTCGTTGCGCGCGCGCCGGTGTGCATCGTTGAGGTACAGCGGCGCGATGGCTTCGAGAGGTGTCGCACGACGGCCGAAGGGCAGTGTGCAAGCCGTGCCGCAAACGCTGGGCACTTGCATCGAATAGTAGTTGTCGCGGGACAGCGGTGCACCCGGAACGAATTCCATGGCCCAGGCCTGCAGGTAGGACAGGGTGTCGGACAGGCCGAGGATCGGCCGCCACTGGCCGGTCACCATGCCAACATAATCAACCAGCTCGCGCAGGCTGTACTGATGCGGTCCGCATAATTCGTAGGTCTGCCCGATGCTCTCGCAGTGATTCAGGCTGGCGTCGATGCAGGCCGTCACGTCCTCCACCCAGACCGGCTGGAAACGCGCAGCGGGACAAGCCAGCGGCAGGAAAGGCACAGTGCCCAGCAGGGAGGAGAAAACGTTGAGAAACTGGTCGCCCGTGCCGAAAATCACCGACGGGCGAAACACCGTCAGATCCAGATCGGCTTCCCGCAGGACAGCTTCGCCGGCGGCTTTGGAACGCAGGTAACCGGAAGGGGCATCGACAGCGGCCTGCAGCGCCGAAACATGAATCACCCGGCGAATCCCGGCCGCCTGCGCCGCAGCGGCAATCTTGCGCGGCAATTCGACATGGGCGCGGGCGAAACCGGCGCCATACGGCTGGCCACGGCCACCCTGCAGAATGCCGACCAGGCTCATGATCGTGTCCTGGCCGCGGCAAAGCGCTGCCAGTGCCGCCGGATCATGCACGTCGGCTTCGATGACTTCACAGGTCGGTAGCGTCAGCAGCTGCTTGGCACGGTCACGGCGGCGCGTGGCCACACGCAGGAAATGGCCACCGCGGGAAAGCTGGCGTGCCAGATGGCTGCCAAGGAAACCGCTGGCGCCAAGCATCAGAATGCGTTTGGGGATCACGTTGAACTCCTGGGGATCGGGACTGGTAAATCGGAGGAACTGAATCGGGACTACTGAATCGGGGCAAAGCTCAGGGCAAGTCGAGATCGTTTTGGGCGCCGCCCTTGCCACGTGCGCCTATCGTGCCAAGGCGGCTTTTCAGCGATTGCGGCTTGTCCTCGAACAAGGCCGAATAATACACGGCGTTGCTCATCACTTTTTTCACGTAGTCGCGGGTTTCGTTGAAGGGAATGGTTTCGGCGTAAATGGCGCCCTCCAGGGGCACCTCGGCACGCCAGCGGCGGGCACGTCCGGGACCGGCGTTATAAGCCGCCGATGCCAGCACCGGATGATTGTCGAGACTGAGCAGCACCAGCCGCAGGTAATTGGTGCCGAGCTTGAGATTGGTTTCGAGTTCGGCGATACGCGTCTGATGAAAATCCCGGAACTTGATCTTCTTCGCCACCCATTGTGCGGTCTTTGGCATCAGTTGCATCAGCCCTTTGGCGCCCGCACCGGAATGGGCGTTCATCACGAAACGGCTTTCCTGGCGCATCAGGCCATATACCCAGCCACTATCCACTGCCATCTGCCTGGCCTGGGGTTCGACGCTTTCGCGGAACGGCGCCAGGTAGCGCAAGGCATAATCATGCTGGGTCTGGGTGCGCTCGGCGCTGTAGATGGCGCGGTCGAACACCTCGCTGCGCCGCGCCAGGTCGGCCGCGGCGAGCAGCTGACGATCGTCCATGCCACGCATGCTCCAGTTCCATTCGCGCACCGCCTCGATGCGCATGTCGAGGCGGAACAGCGCCAGGGCTCGGCGCAAGCCGGGGTTCTCACGCGCGGCCAGCAATTCCTCCATGCTCGGCGGCGCTGCGCGCGGTGGTACAAGAATCGGCCGGCCGAGTTCGTCATCGGCCAGGTTGCTGTAGAAATTCGGCTGGCCGGCGATCTTGAGGTACAAGCTGCGCGCTTCGTCAGGACGGTTGTGGGCCGAGAACGCCCGTGCCAGCCAATAGATCCAGTCTGACTGGGCTGCCATGGCGACGGGCATGCGCTCGATGGTTCGCTGCAACGTGTCCCAGTCATGCACCCGCAGGGCAGCGCGCGCCTGCCACGCCAGTTGTTCCTCGGAAAGCCTGACGCTGCCCGCCAGAGCATACCAGCCGAGGGCCTCGGGCAAATGCCGCTGCGCTGCCTGCATGGCGATCTGTCCCCAGGCATAGACGCGCTCGCTTTCGGAGAATCTGTCCTGGATTTTCTGCCAACGTGCAGCGGCGACAACCGGGTCATTGCGCGCCTGCCGCTGCACGGCATACAGCGCCATCTCCCGTCCCGGCCGGGTGGCTGCGAAATCCGGGGCGAGCTTGTCGAGCGTGCGTTGTGGATTGGCGGCAATGGCATCGATGGCCTTGCCCGCCGGCATCTGCGCCGCAGGCAAATGCGCCATTGCCTGCTTGGCCTGCTTGAGCTTCTTGGCTTCGAGCAGACGCCGCACACGCTCCCAGACGTCATTGGCATCGATGCGTCCGGCCGCAATCAACTGTTCCATCAAAGGCCCGCAGGAATCCGGCAGATCCGCCGCGGTAAACCACAGCGGGCGCACTTCCTCGAGCGCCGCCGATTCTTGCTGCATGGCCTGCCGACCTTCCGCTGCGTAACACGCGAGCTCCTGGTCGGGCTGCTGCAACAGCGGATATTCGCGCTGGAAAGCATCCCACTGGTGGCGCTTGCCCAACTGCTTGAGCCAGTCCCCACGCAGCTTTTCCGCCAGATAGCTACCCGCATAGCCGGGACGCGCGAGGAAATCCTTTACGCCCTCGTCGTTGCCATCCTCGAGGCGCTGCACCAGATACCAGTACTCGACCCACGGCTGCAAATCGTGCTGGCCAGTCACACCGTCCGTACCGCGCAGGTTGTCGAGTTGCCCGCCGAGCTTGACGCGCTCGCCGTTGCGGAAAGCCTCGCGCGCCGCCAACACCTTGTCATCGCCGGGCAGGGACAAGGCCAGCGTGGGGAACAGGCAGAGTAGCCAAAGCCAGTGTTTCATGTTTATAGTGAGTCGCCGATTCAATTCAGCTTGGTCAATTCAACCGCGTCCATTTAAGAATAGCACATGCCCCGCACTACGCCAGCGCCGGATAAGCCTGCGGAAAACAGCGCAGTTCGCCCGCTCGAACGCACCGCGCTGAGACAGGAAAAAATTGCTGCGCGTGAAGCACTGAGTCCAGTGCAGCACCGGTGTTTATCGGCGGCGGTCGCAGCCAACCTGACGTCATTGCTGCAGCAGTGCCAACCACGCATTCTTGGCTTTTGCTGGCCGATCCGCGCCGAATTCGACTGCCGGCCGCTGATCGAAACCTGGCTCGCCAAGGGGGTGCCAAGCTGTCTGCCCAAGGTCATCACGCCTGGAGCGGCGCTTGAGTTTCGCGCCTGGCGTCCGGACAGCGAGATGCTGCCGGACCGCTACGGCATACCCTATCCCGCCACCGGTGAGGTTCTGTTCCCCGATGTCCTGCTGCTGCCGGTAAACGCCTTTGATGCCCTCGGCTATCGCCTGGGTTATGGCGCCGGATATTTCGACCGCACCTTGGCCCAGCTCGCTGCGCAAAAGCGCCCCCCCCTGGTCATTGGCGTCGGTTTCGAATTGGCACGGGTGGCCAGCATTTATCCGGCCGCCCACGACATTCCGCTCGATGCCGTGGTGACGGAAGGCGGGGTTGATGTGTTTTCAACACGCGTGCCGCGATGCACATGAATCACTCCGGACCCCGTTAAAAGTCCCGTTAAAAGCCTTTTCGCTTATGCGCTTTACATGGCATCATACGAGCCATCCCCAATTGGAGCGTCATGTCAGTGTCTGAGCCCAGTCCGCAGGACTTCCAACAGATTTCGCAGGACTTCCCCCTGATCTCGTTGCGGCCAGTAACAAATGCCCAGCATGGCTGGGCAGCACTGTTGCTGGAACAGCATCCCGCCGGCAATCTGGCTGCGCTGGCGCGCCTCTTCACTGAATTGGAACTGCAGGAAGCGCTCTGCGGTTTGCCCTGCATCGTGCCGACCGCCGAACCGCAGGCCATGACCGCAACACTTGCCGAATCTTTCCCGGCCGCCAGCATGGTGCTGCTGTTGCCCTTGGCCAGCTGTCTCACCGCAGATGCCTCGGCAGAGCTCGAGCGCTTGCAGCGGCTGGGTTTCCGACTGATGGTCCAGGGCATGCCGGAACCCGGCCAAACTCTGCCGGCGGCGGTGACCGCGCTGTCGGTCGTGGCGGTGGCGTCTGCTGGCTGGAAGAATCCGCCCAAGTCATTGGCCGGACCACATCTGGCGCTTGGCGTGGACACCCCGGCGCTGTTTGCGGCAGCGCAGGCCGCGGGTTTCAGTCGCTATGCCGGCAGGTATCCGCTCAACCCTGTGCCAGCCCAGCAGCAGAAAGGTCCCTCGCGCGCCCTGCTGCTGAATCTGCTGGGTCTGGTAACCAGTGACGGCGACACGCACAAGATCGAGGAATTGCTCAAGCAGACGCCGGCGCTTTCCTACCAGTTGCTGAAGCTCGTGAACTCGGTGAGCTTTTCCCTGAACACCAAGATTTCCAATTTCGGCCATGCCATTGCCCTGCTCGGCCGTCGCCAGTTGCAGCGCTGGCTGCAATTGTTGCTCTATGCGCAGAAAAGCGGCGATGCACAAAACCCGCTGATGGCACTCGCCGCCATTCGCGCCAGCCTCTGCGAAGCGCTGTGCAAGGCACGGGGCGACGACCGCGAAGCGCAGGAACGGGCTTTCATGGCCGGCATGTTCTCCCTCCTCGATGCCCTGTTTGCCATGCCCCTGACGGAAATCCTCGCGCCGCTGAACCTGGCCGACGAAGTGGTCGAGGCGGTGCTGCGTCGCGAAGGATCCCTGGGCATTCTGCTGGCTCTGGCGGAACGCTCCGAAACAGCGCCGGATGCCGCCTTCGGCGAGCTTCTCGCATCCGCGGGCATAAACCCGGCCGACTATGCCCACTGCCTGGTGGAGGCTTGCCACTGGACCATCCAGGTTGGCCAGGGAGCCTAACGCCATGCCCGATCTCGCAGCCGAAGTCGCACGACTGAGCCGAGAGCTGGCGCAGACCGAAGCGAGGATCCAGCAGCAGACCCAGATCCTCGATCAGATTCATGATTCCGTCATTGCCATGGACCTGGCCGGCTTCATCACCCAATGGAACAAGGGTGCCGAGCGCCTGTTCGGCTACACCGCGCCGGAGGCAATCGGCAACAACATCCTGTTCCTGTATGTTGACGAAGACCAGGAGGTCGATCTCCAGTTGCAGGATATTTTTCTTGAGCACGGCGGTCGCGAAATGGAAGTGCGCCGGCGCAAGAAATCCGGCGAGGTGTTCTGGGCCAGTCTCACGCTGTCGCTGCTGCGCGACGATCACGGCGAACCCAGCGGAATGATCGGCTACCTGTCAGACATCACCGAGCGCAAGCGCAGCGAAGAGCGCATCAATTACCTTGCCTATTACGACGCCATCACCGGCCTGCCCAACCGCAGCCTGATGAACATCCTCGTCGATCAGTCGCTGGTCGAAGCCAAGCGCGGCAGTCAGCTCGGCGCCTTGCTGTTCATCGACCTGAATCGCTTCAAGCCGATCAACGACACGCTCGGCCATGAGGTCGGCGATCGCCTGCTGCAGCAAGTCGGCCAGCGTTTCCGCACGGCCTTGCGCAACGCCGACATGGTGGCACGCATGGGCGGCGACGAATTCGTGGCCGCCCTGTTCAACATCACCAAGCGCGAGCACGCCGGCAACGTCGCGCAAAAACTGCTCGATGCGCTCGATGCGCCGATTCTGCTCGATGGCCACGAACTCAGCATCGGCGCCAGTATCGGCATCAGCATCTTTCCCGACGACGGCCCGGACAGCGCAACGCTGCTGCGTTATGCCGACGTGGCGATGTACCGGGCCAAGCAGGCGCCGCAAAAAAGCTACGCGTTTTTCAGTCCCGAGATGAATCAAATCGCGGTTGGCCGGCTGAGCATCGAGTCCGGCTTGCGCCGCGCCCTGGAGCGTGGCGAACTGTTGTTGCACTATCAGGCCAAGGTCAATATCGAGACCGGCCGCATCATCGGCGCCGAAGCCCTGGTGCGCTGGAACCACCCGGAACGGGGCATGGTGTCCCCTGCCGAATTCATCCCGATCGCCGAGGAAACCGGGCTCATCGTCAGCATCGGCGAATGGGTGCTGGAGGAAGCCTGTTCCCAGGCGCACACCTGGGAACAACGGGGTATTCCCCCGCTCAAACTGGCAGTGAATATTTCGGCGCGCCAAATAAATTCCAAGTTGCCGCACAGCATCGGCGCGCTGCTGGGCCGCCACGGCCTGACACCCGACTGGCTCGAACTGGAACTGACCGAGAGCATGCTGATGAACAATACCGACAGCGTTATCGACATGATGGACGAGCTCAATGCCATGGGCATCAGCCTTTCGCTCGACGATTTCGGCACCGGCTTTTCCAGCCTCTCCTACCTCAAGCGCTTCCCCATCGACACGCTCAAAATCGACCGCTCCTTCGTCACCGGCACACCCAAAGATCCCGACGATTGCGCCATTGCCGGCGCCATCGTCGGCATGGCCAAGCAACTGCGCCTCAACGTCATCGCCGAAGGCGTCGAAAACCGCGAGCAGCTCGCCTTCCTCAAAAGCCTCGGCTGCGACGAGATCCAGGGCTTCCTGTTCTCGCGCCCCCTGCCGGCAGACCAGATCATGGCCATGGTCACTTCCGGTCAATGTCTCGGCGCTGTTTAGAACTCATTCCGGGAAAGCCGTGCGAGCACGCTCATCGCGTTCAACAATGATTGACATGGCACCAAACGACAACTACACTGCGTTTAACAGTGTTCAACATAAGGAAATACCGTCATGGAAGTGGTTCTGCGCAAGTACGGAAACAGCACAGTCCTCGCGTTACCACCTGCAGTGCTTAAGGATTTAGGCCTCAAAGCGGGACAATCGATGACCCTCGATTCGACCCCGGATGGGCGAATCACCCTGGCACCGAAGCGCCGCTACACCTTATCCGAGCTGCTTGCACAATGCGACCAAAAGGCGGCGCCTCCGGCAGACTTGGCGCTGTGGGACAACGCTCGCCCAGTAGGTCAAGAGGTTTGGTGATGGCGCTATTTGACAGAGGCGACATTGTGGCAGTGCGCTTCGACCCGGCGGAAGGCCATGAAATGCGAGGAGGAAACCGCCCGGCGCTGGTGCTCAGCACGCGCGAGTTCAATCGGCTCGGCGATGTGCTTGTGATACCGATTACCCAAGGTGGCGACTTCTCCAGGTTTGCTGGATTCGCCGTATCTTTGACCGGCACGGGTTGCAAAACGCAGGGCGTTGCACTGGTGAACAAGTTGCGTATGCTGGACTTGACGGCGCGTAAAGCGAAAAAAGTCGAGCGAGCGCCGCAGGAAGTTGTCGACGACGCCATTGGGCGGTTGATGACGTTGTTTGAATAACCGGGAAAACTTGCCAGGGTCAACTGCTAGGCGAGGTCGGTTGGCCGCTGGCGGCCATAAGCGGACAACAGTTCTGATACCATCTGCTAGTTACCATAAGGAAGTGAGGACGACCTCACCGCTCCATTTCGCATCGGGGACGGCCCCTCATCATTAGGAGCGTTTCATGAACTGGGGAATCCTGTTGGTCGCTGGGCTGTTTGAAATCGGCTGGGCGATTGGACTTAAGTACACCGAGGGCTTTTCACGTCCGTGGCCTACTGTCTGGACAATTTTGTCCATGACACTCAGCGTCGGGTTGCTCGGCGTTGCCATGAAAACACTTCCCGTGGGGACGGCTTATGCGGTGTGGGTTGGCGTCGGCGCCATTGGCACTGCAATATTGGGCATGGTCTTGTTTGGCGAACCGGCCAATGCAGTTCGACTACTGAGCCTCACCCTCATTCTTGCCGGTATCGTTGGCCTCAAATTGTCCATACCTTAACTGTCGGCTTAGCCTGGTTATTTCACCGGCCAGCGGAAGTTTGAGTTTTTTGCGGCAGAGTCGCTGGATGAGATGCCAAGCATGTTGAATTGCTCAAAATTGAGCAATTTTCCGGATTGTGGACGGACCTTCCCCTACCCCCGATGATCAACATGTCGGGGACGCACTGATGATTGGCTATGGAGAAGCAAGCGCGTTGGCGGCGATGAAGTAGATGTCGCGCAATGGATGGTGAGATGCAAGCAGGATGCGAACGCGGCGGGTATTGCGGATCACGGCGGCGCCGATCTTGAGTAACTTGACGCGAATCGTAGCCGCCGTGGCCTTGGCCAAATCGGTGTGTTTGAGAGCGATGTCACGCAGGCGCTGCATCAGCGTGTAGGCCAGTGCCGAGAAGAGGATACGCAGCCAGTTGGCGAGAAACTTGTGGGCACTGGCGCGGGTACCAAACAAATCAAGCTGGGTTTCCTTGATCCGATTCTCGGCCTCGCCGCGCTGGCAATAGAGCCGGTCGTACAGATCGACTGCTGTGCCGTCGAGGTTGGTGACGATAAAGCGGGGGTTGGCACCCTGACTGCCGAACTCCAGTCGCGTAATCAACCGTCGTGGCCGATCCCAACTGTCAGCAGCGTAGATGAACTCACGAATGATCCGCTGCTTGATGCCGCTGTCGGTGTAGGATTGTTCCATCAACCGCTCCCAGCCTTCGACCTGACGGTGCAGGCGGGCATTGCGCGCAACACCAATCACGTAGCCCACCTCCTGCCGCTCACACCAGCGGATCAGTCGCTGGCGACAGAATCCCGAATCACCACGCACGATGATCCGCACGTTGGGCCAAGCCTGACGCAACCGGGTAACGATCAGCTTGATGACTGCCGCCGCATGCTTGGCACCATCAATTCGGCTGCGCCGCAAGATGCAGGCCAACATCGCCTTGCCGCAGAAGACGTACAGCGGCAGATAGCAATAGCTGTCGTAGTAGGCGTGAAACTGCTTTCCTTCCTGATCTCCGTGCAGCGGGATATCCGAGGCGTCGATGTCGAGGATCAGTTCGTCGGGGATCGTTTCCTGGCTGGCGATGAACTGCTCAAGCAGCACCTTATTCAGTGCGATCACGTCATTCCGTGTGGCGCGCTTCTCCAATCGGCACAGCGTCGGGCTACTACCCAGTTCCTCGGTTCGGCCCACCGCTGTCTGCATCAACGGATCAGCGCGCAGCGCCGCATGGTCGTTCAGGTCTTCGTAGCCACAACACAGGGCATACAGCCGTTGGGCCACCAGATTGCGCATCTCATGAACAACCATGTCCTGATTGCGCGGATCGTGCAGCGCACTGCCCGCCGCTCTCGACAGACCGATGCGTCGATCCACCTGCCTCAGCAACATTAGACCACCGTCGGAACTGAGTGCGCCACCCTCAAAATTCGCCTCGATCACTCGGCGACCCAGGCGTCCAAAACTCATCTGCTTACGGGTACAATTTGGCATCAGCGGAACACTCCGTTAATCTGTCTTGACACCAGTATTAACGCGCCTTCCGGCGGTTCCGCTGACCTCCCCTG
>JBAYVV010000044.1:0-26364 GCA_041674465.1 Sterolibacterium sp. | reverse complement strand
GGGTCTTCTGGCTGACGGCCGTCGTCGCCATGGTCGCTGACAATTTGGCAATTGCTGTCGAATCAGCCGGCGTTGCTGCGATTGCCTTCAAATTGTTCGCCAGATTGCCGTCGTACGCCGTGGCAATGGCTTGCGATATATTTTGGGTGGCGGTGACTGCGCTCTGGATTTCGGTCGCCACCAATTGCGAGAAATCATTGCCGTTCGCGGCTGCATCGAGAATGGCGGTCGTACTGCCGCCATCGGCTACCGTGAAGGCTACAGCGTTCGCCGCTTCCAGGGCTTTAGTTGGGTCGCCCAGATCTTTTGTGGCAGACAGGGCATCGGCGATGGCACTTGCGACTTTTCCGATATTGTCGACGGAAACTGCGGCGCCCCCATTGTTCGCCGCATCCATCGTGGCCGATGACGAGATCAGTGTCAGTACCTGCTGTGCCACCGTAAATACTTTTTCGGCGATGGCCGCTGCGGCAGCGTCACCCGATTTCATGGCCGCAACCGGATCATAGGTCGCCAGGTCAACCGAAGCATCAATGCCGAGGGCCTGCTTGAGGTCGGCTTCAGTCAGTGACGAACTGTTTTCCAGCAGGGTTGTCAGCGAGGTGATCACGGACGAACCGCCGGACGCCATCATGGTGCCGACGGTCTGACCGGTCAGGGTGTCGACACCGCCTTCTGAAACGATGCGGCCACCCGCCACCTCTGCGTACTGGAAGCTGTAGCTCCCGTCATCATTCGTTGTGGTTCTTGCTTCGTTATCGTCAAGAACGCCATCACCGTCGGCGTCGTAATAGATCGTCGCGCCGGCCACATAGCCGTCGATGACTGTGCCATCGTGCGTGGTCGGTGCTGATCCACCGTCGCCACCACCGTCGCCACCACCACCTTCGCCACCACCACCGCCGCCACCGCCGCCACTTCCTGGGGTCGCAGGAGTAGCGGTGTAATTTTCGGTAACAGAAACGGAAATGGTGTTGCCCGCTGCATCTTTTGCTGTGACGCTTGCATTGATCTCGGTATTGGCTGCCAGGGTTGTGCCGGGGACATCAATACTGAAGGTGTTGTCGGTCTGAACCTGGCCTGTGTATGTCGCTGTGCCTATGTTCAGCGTGACCGTGTCGCCTACCTTGGCGTCACCACCTACAACACCGGTCACTGCAATCGCCGGACTGGCGGCCTCGGTAGCATTGACGACATTATCTGAAGTCACCGGGTCCAAGGCGATGCTGGCAACGGCTGCGGTGTCAACGCTGTAGGCCTGCGCTGCGCTGGCTGTGACGGTATTACCCGCCGCATCTGTTGCAATCACTTTGGCATTGATGGCGGTGTTCGCCGCCAGTGCTGTGCCGGGGACATTGATGCTGAAGGTGTTGCCGGTCTGAACCTGGCCTGTGTACGTCGCTGTGCCTATGTTCAGTGTGACGGTGTCGCCTACTTTGGCGTCACCACCTACAGCACCAGTAACGGCAACCGCGGCCTTGCCTGCTTCGGTGGCGTTGATGACGTTGTCTGCGCTTACCGGATTCAAGGCGATACTGGCGACGGCTGCGGTGTCTACGCTGTATGCCTGCGCTGCAGTGGCTGTGAGACTATTACCCTCCGCATCCGTTGCGATCACTTTGGCGTTGATGGCGGTGTTCGCTGTCAGTGCTGTGCCGGGGACATCAATGCTGAAAGTGTTGCCGGTCTGGACCTGGCCTGTGTACGTCGCCGTGCCTATGTTCAGTGTGACCGTGTCGCCTACCTTGGCGTCGCCACCAACAACACCCGTGATGGCAACCGCGGCCTTGCCTGCTTCGGTGGCGTTGATGACGTTGTCTGCGGTTACGGCATCGATGCTGATTGTCGCTTTGCCTGCCGGCGGCGTTACTGGAGGAGTGACAGGCGGCGTTATCGGCGGCGTCACCGGTGGTTCGACCGGTGGCGTCACGGGTGGCGTCACGGGTGGCGTAACCGGAGGTGTTACGGGCGGTGTCACCGGCGGTGTCACCGGCGGGGTTACCGGTGGCGTCACCGGCGGTTCGACCGGGGGCGTTACCGGGGGCGTTACCGGGGGCGTGACTGGCGGTGTGACCGGCGTTCCAGTGGAGCCTCCTCCGCCACCACCTGCAGCAGCGGCACCAGCGGCAGCGGCACCAGCACCAGCCGCTGCTGCGCCGCCACCCAACAAGCCGCCGGCGGCCGGCGCCAGGAATCCGGCAGCGGCGGGTTCTTGCGCCAGCAGGGCATTGGGATCGAGTTCTGCGGCGGCTGTCGTCGGTGGTGTTGTACTTTCTCCGCCCTGCGCTGTTTCCTCGGTCGCATCCGGATCCACATCGGCATCTGCTTCTTTCGCTGCGTCAATTTCTGTTGCCGCAGACGGATTGGCGACGGTGGTTTCTTCAGCGAGTGCCAGCAACGGCTTGTAGTTGCTGACCGTTTCGCCTTCAGCCTCGCCAATGACCTCGATGGATTCCGCTGTCTTCGCTGTCTTCGCTGTCTCTGTAGACTCTGCGTTCTCTGCGGTTTCTGTCTCTTGCTCCAGCGCAGCAAGCTCGGCCTGCTCGGTGTTCGGTGAACCGTCAGCAGACGCAATGTCCTCCGGCAGCTCCTGGGCCAGGGCTTCTTCAGGCGTCAGTGCAGGTACTGTTTCTTGCGGTTTGGAATCCTTGGCGGTGGCTTCGCCGACAACCAGGGCAGCCAGCCCTATCCCTGCAATCAGCTCCGGCGTGTCGAAAGCGCTGCCCTTCTTGCGCAGACGCTTTGCTTTTTCCGTTGCCTTCAGAGATTTCTTTGTCATTGGCTGCTTGATCAATACGCGTAGCTCTAAGCAAGAACTCGGCTGTTGTCACATTTCTGATGAAGCTTTTTATTCACTGCCCCGTTTCCTGTTTCCTTTTTCCATGCGTCGCACTTTATCGATTGCAGCTGTTCATGTATGTAAGAGCGGGCGCGTAAGGGCTTGCCCTTATCTAAAGCAGGACAGTGGTACTGCCTGGGTTGCCAGACGCTTTCGTGCTGTCGGAATTTCAGAGACAGTGAAACTGCTCAAAGCCTGGTAACAGCGAGCATTCAAGGCGAATGTTCAGGGCCGAACACTCCCTGAGGATCTATTGACGGAATCCGGGAAATTGCCGGTTCTGAGCGGCCCCGCGGATCGGCTAAATCGAAAGTACTAGTGCTACTAGTACCTATCTACTAATTTCCCTGTTATGATGACCGGAACGCGTACCGATGTTTCGGAAAAATCGTTTGATTTGATATTCGCCTGAGAGGGATGATGATTACTCCAAGAAAAACCCCCATCCGCGTTTTTCTGGTCGATGGCCACAATATTTTTGTTTCCGGCTTGAAGCTGCTGATCGAACACGATGCGCGCTTCGTCGTGATCGGCACGGCAGCCAATGCGGATGAAGCTTTGAAACAAAGTGCCTTGCAAGTGGCTGACGTCATCATCTTCACGCTGGAGTTTGATGACGATCACAGCCTGGATTTCATTCCCGTTCTGGTGTCGCGCTCCAAGGCAAAACTGATCGGCCTGACGCGAAACAAGGATGTGGCGTTCCAGGACAAGGCCGTCATCAAGGGCGCGCGCGGAATCGTGAAGAAGGAAGATTCTCCGAAGACGCTGTTTTCCGCCATCGAGAAAATTCATCGTGGCGAGCTTTGGGTGGATCGCAACGCAACGAGCAGGATTCTTCTGGGTGTTGCGAAAGAACATGCGCCACAGGAACCCGCCTCGGTCGAGTCGAAGCTTGGATCCCTGACCAAGAAGGAAGACCAGGTCCTGCAGAGTGTGGTGAGTTCTTCCGAGAAGCCGCTGAAGCTGATTGCCCCCGAATTGAAGATCAGCGAAAATACCTTACGCAATCACCTTGCTTCGATTTACCACAAGCTCGGTGTCACCAGCCGCCTGGAACTTTACGTATTCTGCAATACGCAAGTGCGAACCAATTGATTGCGGGTTGACAGTGGCGCGCAGTTGATTTCAGGCAGCGCTTTTCATGAGCTGCTTGGTTATGTTCACGCCGATTCCGTATCTGCCGTCCATCTCCTCGACACGAACCACAGCACCCCCGAAGCATAATTTCAACTTGCCTCCGGGAGTCTCCAGGTCGAGCGAGAAGTCAATCTGAGCGCCGATTTCCATCCGCGTGTTCTGCACGATGAACACACCGGTCGCGCTGATGTCACGCGTCACTGCGTCTGAACCGCCACAAGAAACCGGCAGTGCCGCTTTGACTCTTTGTCTGCGTCGATGCTTGCTGGAAGGGGTGGATGAAACGGAATTGCTCATGGATGCATTGGCGGGGTATTGGCCTACATTCCAATAAGTGATTTTTCATTATCACATGAATATGTCATCA
This sequence comes from Sterolibacterium sp., assembly GCA_041674465.1. Taxonomy (GTDB): domain Bacteria; phylum Pseudomonadota; class Gammaproteobacteria; order Burkholderiales; family Rhodocyclaceae; genus JACRAR01. Next base: position 22,018 of record JBAYVV010000044.1, on the reverse strand, counting down.
CGCAAGGCCTATAGGGGGTGGCCCTTATAGGGGCTTGCCCCTATATGTGAGACCCTAGAAAGATCCGTTGAAGATGCATAATACCCGCCTGCATTTTTACAAAACAAATCCGTATTGCCTTATGAAATTCGACGCCGGACCCTTGCACATTTCAGCCACGAGTTTCTTGGCATGTGCTATGGTGCCAGCACTTTTTTAAGCAGCATACAGCCACCTTTTCAGATGGCTTGTCGACGGGGCCCAAAAAACTGCCTCGCCTGTGGAATCAGCCTATGCCTTGCCATGCGCAACAGACATCGGCTGATTCGTGGAGCGATGCATGAATGGTTTGCCTGAATTGGTCACGAGTCCTCTTCATCGATCGCCACTCGCACGTGCAAGCACGGAAGGCGAGGGGCAAGCGCATTTCATCTCCCCCGCCATTTACCAGAAGTTCAAGACCTCCCGCCTGCTGCCCTGCCCAAGCGAAGTTGCACTTGCCATCATCTCGCTACTGCGTCGCGACGATTACAAGTTAGACGATCTGGTTCGCCTGGTTCAGTCTGACCCGGTGATTGCCGGTTTGATGCTGAAAATTTCCAATGCCGCGATGTATGGCCAGACCCGCCCCGTCGTTTCACTCCCCAAAGCCATCGCCACGCTGGGTACATCACGGGTTGGTGTATTGGTGCTCGGCTTGTCTCTGCTGCAGAGTTATGCCAAGGGCAAGTGCGCTCAATTCGACTATCCGCGTTTCTGGTCGCGCTCGCTGGCCACGGCAATCGCGTCGCAGGCGCTGGCATCGTACGCCAAACTTCCGGCAGAGGAAGGTTTCACTGCCGGGCTGCTCTGCAGCATCGGCGAACTGGCACTGGCATCCCTCTTCCCCGAGCGCTACGGTGAAATCATTTCAGCTCAGTGCAGTACAACCGAACGCCTCACCCTGGAACAGAAAACTTTCGGCACCGACCGTCGTGAGTTGGGCGCCACCATGCTGCACGAGTGGCACATGCCCGAAATCCTGGTCGCCGCGGTTTATCACTGCGAAATTCCAGACGAGGCAGATTTCTCGGGAGGATCGCGCAGCTTTGTCGTGACCCAATCGCTTCACATCTCGCTTGCCCTGGCAGATTTCTGCGTGGCCAAGGAAGCCGAACGCTGGAAGATGCTGCCGAATCTTTTCGTCAAGGCTGCGCACCTGGGTATCGAGGGCGAGGAATTGTCATGCCTGGCCGACAAGACTTTTAAAGGCTGGCGCGAGTGGGGCGAAATGCTGAAGGTTCAGACTCAGGATATCCCCCCCTTCGCGAATCTGCTCGCATCGCCTCCGCCAAAGATTCTTGAGAACACATCGGCACCCTCTTCCTTGCCCAAGAATCGCTCGGTGCTTCTGGTCACCGACAAAATTGCTGAAAGCTCCGAGCTTGGCTGCTATCTGGAATCGAACGGCTTCAAGGTGCAACGAGCTAACAGCGGTGACGTCGGACTGAATGTTGCCTTGAGCGAAGGCCCGGATCTGATTTTGCTGGAGATGATTGGGCCCGGCATGGATGCCCAGACATTTTGCCTTTCCCTGCGCGCCAGCCCGGTGGCAAAAGACAGTTACATCATCGTCATCTGCAATCCCGAAGATGAAGCCAAACTTGCCCAGGCGGTGGATGCCGGCGCCGATGACTTTCTCATGCGTCCAATCACGAATCTGACGCTGGCCGCAAGACTGCGCGCTGCAGAAAGGGTGATGCACCTCCAGTCGGAAGTGCTCAGGGAGCGCTACAACCTTGCGAAATCCGCCAACGAGTGGGCCGGGTCGAACAGGCGGCTAACCGTGGTTGCCATGACGGACCTGCTGACACGCCTGCCTAACCGGCGCCACGGGCTGGACTTTCTCGCCGCCGAATGGGCGCATGCGCTAAGCAGCAAGCTCCCGGTGTCCTGCCTGATGATCGACATCGACCATTTTAAGTCCATCAACGACAAGCACGGCCACCAGACGGGCGATGCCGTCCTGGCATCGATATCAAGCCGGCTCAAGAGCAGTGCGCGCAGCGAGGACATGGTGTTTCGCTATGGCGGCGAGGAATTCTGCATCGTCTGCCCGGGAGCCAATCGGCGTCGGGCGCTCGAGATTGCCGAGCGCATCCGCCAGAGCGTGGCTACAGCTGGCTTCCACACGCCTGATCTGAATATTTCGGTGACTGTCAGCATCGGCGTAGCCGCGGTATCTCCGCCCTACGTCAGGAATCAGGAGACGCTGATCGCCGATGCCGATGCGGCGCTCTACCGAGCGAAAAACTTAGGGCGCAACCGGATAGAAATTGCGGATTGACAAGGGAGTGTTGGTTATTCCCAGTCCAAGTCAAGGATCACACATGAATCAGTTGGGTCAAATCGTTGCCTGCTGATAAACGCGTATTCTGGGTGCAATTTTCTTCTGAAGCGTTCGGGCTGCCACACGCATGTCGTACTCGGTTTGCAGGTTAAGCCAGAAGCGAGGATTCATCCCAAAGAACAGCCCCAGACGCAACGCAGTGTCGGCAGTTATCGGTCGCATGCCATTCACCACTTCGCTGATGCGGCTCGGTGATACATCAATGTCAGCTGCAAGCTGACGAGCCGAGATACCCATCGGCAGCAAAAAGTCCTCCAGCAAAATTTCGCCGGGATGGATTTCATCTAATAATTTAGCCATATCAATTTCCTAGTGATAGTCCACGATCTCGACCTGATAAGCACCATCCCCTCGCCACACAAAGCACACACGCCATTGATCATTGATGCGAATGCTGTGCTGCCCTTTACGGTCACCCTTCAGCACTTCTAGCTTGTTACCTGGGGGAATTCTCAAACCGGCCAGTTCGATGGTCGCATTCAGCTGCAACAGTTTTCGACGCGCAACTCGTTCGATGTTCCTAAAACGTGGCACAACGCGACTGTTAAACAGCGCTTCTGTCTCGAGGCAGACGAACGAATGAATCATGCCGTTATTATGTTCCGCAATACGGAACCTGTAAAGCCGATCATAATTACACTACGTCCCTGGACTGATTCCATCAATCGTTGGGAGTTCGAACAGATTCCAGCACATCGGTAAATCCAAAGCGGCTAAAGTCTCTGATCCGCATCGGGTACAAGATTCCTTCAAGATGATCGCACTCGTGCTGCACCACGCGCGCATGAAAACCTTCCACCTCACGCTCGAAAAAACGCCCTTCGGCATTCCAGCCGGAATAGCGCAGGTGCTTCCAGCGCGGCACCACGCCACGCAGGCCGGGAACGGAAAGGCAACCTTCCCAGCCCTCCTCCGTCTCGTCCGAAAGCGGCGTCAGTTGCGGGTTGATCAGCACGCTGTAGGGCACGGGGGCCGCATCGGGATAGCGGGCATTGGCCTCGAAGCCGAAGATCACGACGCGCAAGCCGACACCGATTTGCGGTGCGGCGAGGCCAGCACCGTCAAGATGGTCCATGGTCTCGCGCATGTCGGCGAGAAGTTCATTCAGTTCCGCAGTGTTGAAATCCGTGACTGGCTGGGCCTTGGCCAGCAGGCGCGGATCACCCATGCGCAGGACATTGCGGATCATGGTCAACAACCGGCAGCGCAGAAATGTTCGAGGATCTTGCGCACCCGCACCATGGCAATCTGCAGCACATCCTCAAGATTCGCAAAGTGGATGGCATGTTCGCTGTTGCCGCGTCCGGCGGCCCAGTTCGCGATGACCGTCAGGGCGGCATAGGGTACGCCGGCTTCCCTTGCCAGGGCGGCTTCCGGCATGCCGGTCATGCCGACGATGTGGGCGCCGTCGCGCTCCAGGCGGGTGACTTCGGCGGCAGTTTCCAGGCGCGGCCCCTGGGTGGCGGCATACACTGCGCCGTCGGTGATCGATTCGCCGGCGGCCTCGGCGGCAACGAGCAGTTGCTTGCGCAACCCGGCGTCATAGGGTTCGGTGAAATCGATATGCACCACTTGCGCATCGCGGCTGTCATGAAAGGTGATCTGCCGGCCCCAGGTGTAGTCGATGATCTGGTCTGGAACCACCAGCACGCCCGGAGCGAGATCGGGACGGATGCCGCCTGCGGAACCCACCGAAACGATCTGCGTGGCCCCTGCGGTCTCGGCCAGCGCCCAGATATTCGCGCGGTAATTCACCAGATGCGGCGGAATGGTGTGGCCATGGCCATGGCGCGCCAGGAACACCACATCGCGACCGCCGATCTTGCCAAAGGTCAGCACACCGGAAGGCTCGCCATAGGGTGTGCGCACCACCTGCTTGTGGGAAATGTCCAGGCTGGCCAATTGGGTCAGACCGCTACCGCCAATGATTGCCAGCATGATTCGTGTCCGGAAAGGGTTTGATGCAAAATTCTATCATGTCATCAAATACTTGATGGGCCAGAACCGGCACGCATGCTACAATGCGCCCCCTTTCTGTTGCACCGCAAAATCCCATGTCCCGATCCATTCGTAATATCGCCATCATCGCTCACGTCGACCACGGCAAGACCACCCTGGTCGACCAGTTGCTGCGTCAGTCCGGCACTTTCGCCGCCCACCAGCAAATGACCGAGCGCGTCATGGATTCGAACGACCTGGAGCGGGAACGCGGCATCACCATCCTGGCCAAGAACTGTGCGATCAGCTTCGAAGGCACCCACATCAATATCGTGGACACACCGGGACACGCGGATTTTGGCGGTGAAGTCGAGCGCGTGCTGTCGATGGTGGATGGCGCCCTGCTGCTGGTCGATGCGGTCGAGGGGCCGATGCCGCAGACGCGCTTCGTCACGCGCAAGGCGCTCGCCCTGGGCCTGAAGCCGATCGTCGTGGTGAACAAGATCGACCGTCCCGGCGCCAGGCCGGACTGGGTTATCAATCATACTTTCGATCTGTTCGACAAACTCGGCGCAAGCGAGGAACAGATGGATTTCCCGGTGGTGTTCGCCTCGGCGCTCAACGGCTATGCCATGCTCGACGCCAAGCAGCCGGGCACTGACATGCGGCCGCTGTTCGAGGCAATTCTGCAGCATGTGTCGCAACCCAACGTCGATGTCGACGGCCCCCTGCAACTGCAAATTTGCTCCCTTGACTACTCGAGCTATATCGGCCGCATCGGCATCGGCCGCATCACCCACGGCCGCATCCGGCCGGCGCAGGAGGTCGCGGTCATGTACGGCGACGAGTTGCTCGGGCGCTCCAAGGTCAACCAGGTTTTCGTCTTCCAGGGACTCGAGCGCGAAGTCGCGCAACAGGCCGAGGCCGGCGATATCGTGCTGGTCACCGGCATCGACCAGGTCGGCATCGGCGTCACGGTGTGCGATGTGGAAAATCCGGTCGGCCTGCCGCCGCTCAAGGTGGACGAGCCGACCCTGACCATGAACTTCCAGGTGAATACCTCGCCCTTCGCCGGCAAGGAAGGCAAATACGTCACCAGCCGGCAATTGCGCGAGCGCCTGCAGAAGGAACTGCTCGGCAACGTCGCCCTGCGCGTCGAGGAAACCGCGGACGCCGACATCTTCCTGGTCTCGGGACGCGGCGAGCTGCACCTGACCATCCTGCTTGAAAACATGCGCCGCGAAGGCTACGAACTGGCTGTCTCGAGACCGCGCGTGATCCTGAAAGAGATCAACGGCGAAAAACAGGAACCCTACGAAATGCTCACCGTCGATGTCGAGGAGACCAACCAGGGTGGGGTCATGGAGGAACTCGGCCGGCGTCGCGGCGAATTGCAGGACATGCAGCCTGACGGCAGGGGGCGGGTGCGCCTTGAGTATCGCATCCCGGCACGCGGACTGATCGGCTTTCAGGGCGAGTTCCTGACGCTGACACGCGGCACCGGACTGGCGAGCCACGTCTTCGATGACTACGGCCCGCTGGCCGGCGACATGTCCGAGCGCCGCAACGGCGTGCTGATCTCGGCCGAGAACGGCCACGCCGTCGCCTATGCCTTGTGGAAACTGCAGGATCGCGGGCGCATGTTCGCCTCGCACGGCGATCCGCTTTACGAAGGCATGATCATCGGCGTGCATAGCCGCGACAACGACCTGGTGGTGAACCCGATCAAGGGCAAGCAGCTCACCAACGTGCGCTCCTCCGGCACCGACGAAGCAGTGCGCCTGGTGCCGCCGATCCAGATCACGCTGGAGTCCGCCGTGGAATTCATCGCCGACGACGAACTGGTGGAAATCACGCCGAAGTCGATCCGCATCCGCAAGCGCTTCCTGTCGGAGATCGAGCGCAAGCGCGCCAGCCGGGCAACGGCCTGATACCAATATTATCAATCTGAAGACGGCTTCAGAACTTTGCCTGCAGGCTACCCTGCGGGCGCCAAGATCACCTCAATCTTCGCAATCATCCCCATCAATACCTCTTAATAGTGGTGGACACTGGCGGATTTTCAAGATAGGGAATAGTCATTGACTGGGGAAACCTGACCAACGATACTTCGAGTCGTGTCTTCCATTTCCAAGGAAAGAGGAAGGCTGGCCGTACTTGCAGTCCTCAATCCAATCAAGTACGAACAGCTTCGAAGTAGCTCAGGCTCTCTCGTTATCTCAAAATGAAAGGATTTATTATGCCCACTACTTTGAATGAAATCTTGCCGCTCACCCGAGATATGGAACTGAGTGATCGCGCGAAGCTGGCCGAACAGTTATTGACCAGCCTGGACGAACCGAACGATGCCGAAGTGGAGAAACTCTGGTTCGAGGAAGCCATGAGGCGCCTAGCTGCATATCGAGCGGGTCAGGTCGAGACCATTCCAGCCGAGGAAGTATTTCGCAGGGCATTGACTGATCTCGAATGAAAGCCCGGTTCCTGCCTGAAGCAGATGTCGAGTTTCGTGAATCGGCCAGATATTACGAAGATAAAGCGCAGGGCCTGGGCATTGCCTTCATCAAAGAGGTGCATCGCGCGGCTGGCATCCTTGCATCGCAGCCGAGTATTGGCAGCCCGATGGAAGATGAACTGCGCAAATTTTCGTTGCGCCGTTTTCCATACAACTTGATCTATACCATTGCTGGCGACGAGGTCGTCATCGCCGCCGTCGCGCATCATAGACGGCGCCCGTTTTATTGGGGCAGGCGAAGCGAAAAATGATCACGAGCTTGGCCATACTTGCCCACTGAGCCTGGATACCTTATTTGCTACTTAAGATTTTGCTGAGATCGAACACGAGCGCACCAACCGCGCTGCAGCATAATACGTACTGAACTGCAAGGAATCTCTGAGCATGACTGAAAAGAAACTTTCCTCATTTTCATCTGTAATAGACGACCGCTACTTCGAGGACTACGTTGCGGGCGCCGTGCATGAATTCGGCCCGATCGAAGTGACGGCCGACGAAGTCATTGCCTTCGGTAAGCGCTACGATCCGCAGGATTTCCATACCGATCCGGAAGCGGCCCTGAAATCCCGCTTCGGCGGCCTGATCGCCAGCGGCTGGATGACCTGCGCATTGATGATGCGCCTGTTCTGCGACCATTACCTGTCGAAGAACGCCGGCCTGGTTTCGCCAGGCGTGGATGAACTGAGATGGTTGATCCCGGTTCGACCTGGCGATGCTTTGAACCTGCGCATCACCGTGGTCGAAGCCAGGCGCTCGGTATCCAAGCCCGACCGCGGGCTGGTCAAATCCGCCATCGAAGTACTCAATCAGAAGCGGGAAGTCGTCATGACCATGCTGGCGATGAATCTCGTCTCCTGCCGCAATACCCCTGCAGGGTAACACCCACCCTTGATGGCCGACCTGCCCGCACTGCCGCGCTACTCATTGCGTGAGGAGATCGCGAACAGCGTCACCCACGGCATCGGCATCCTCCTGGCGATTGCCGGGTTGGCCGTCCTTTGCGCTTATGCGGCGATTTACGGCGGCAGCCTGCATGTGGCAGCCTGCGCCATCTATGGCGCCACCCTGATCATCTGCTTCACTACCTCGACGCTTTACCACAGCATCCAGATCGAACGCGTCAAGCAGGTGCTGCGCACGCTGGACCATTCGGCGATTTTCCTGTTGATCGCGGGAACCTATACGCCCTTCATGCTGATCAATCTCTCCGGCCCATGGGGCTGGTCGCTGCTGGCGGCAATCTGGATCCTGGCCATTTCAGGCATCGGGTTGCGGCTGGTGCTGCGCGGCCGCCGGCATGGTCTGATGGTGTCGCTCTACATACTGATGGGGTGGATCGCGGTAATCGGGGCCAAGCCGCTGATCGAAAACGTCGGCAATGGCGGCCTGGTGCTGTTGGTGGGCGGCGGCATCGCCTACACGGGCGGGGTGATTTTCTACAAATGGCGCAGCCTGCCTTATAACCATGCGATCTGGCATGGCTGGGTATTGCTCGCCAGCGCGCTGCACTACTTTGCCGTCCTGTTCTACGTCATCCCCTGGCCGGCCTAGGAACTTACTTTCCTCGGCTGTCCAGATACGCAGCAAACTCCTTGCCGACCTCGGCGTGGCGCAGGCCGAATTCGACCATGGCCTGCAAGTAACCCAGTTTGGAGCCGCAGTCGTAACGGGTGCCGTGGTAGCGGTAGGCCAGCACCTGCTGCTCGGCGAGCAGTGCAGCGATGCCGTCGGTGAGCTGGATTTCGCCGCCCTTGCCGGGCTTCACGTGTTCCAGGTAATGGAAGATGCGATGGGTCAGGATATAGCGGCCAACCACGGCCAGAGTTGACGGGGCATCGGCCGGCTGCGGCTTTTCGACGATGCCGCTGATCTGCTCGATCCGTTCTGCCAGGGGCCGCGCGGCGACGATGCCGTAGCTGCCGGTTTCGGAGCGGGGCACTTCCTGCACGCCGAGTATCGAGCACTGGTAGTAGTCGTAGGTGTCGACCATCTGCTTGATGACCGGCGGGTCGTTGTCGAGCAGGTCATCGGCGAGCAACACCGCGAACGGCTCATCGCCGACCACCGGCTTGGCGCAGAGGATGGCATGACCAAGGCCCAGTGCTTCGGCCTGGCGGATGTAGATGCAGTTGATCTCTTTGGGCAGGAGCTTGCGTACAAATTCCAGCGTATCGGTTTTGCCGCGAATTTCCAGTTCGCTCTCGAGTTCGTAGGCCTTGTCGAAGTGGTCCTCAATGGAGCGCTTGCTGCGGCCGGTGACGAAAATCATGTCGGTGATGCCGGCGGCGATCGCCTCTTCCACCGCGAACTGGATCAGCGGCTTGTCCACGATCGGCATCATTTCCTTGGGACTGGCCTTGGTCGCCGGCAGGAAGCGGGTGCCCAGCCCGGCGACGGGGAATACGGCTTTGGTGACTTTTTTCATGTCTTCAGCAATTCCAGTAGTTGTGCTTCATCGAGGACTGCGACGCCCAGTTGTTGCGCCTTGTCCAGCTTGGAGCCCGCAGCTTCGCCTGCGACCACATAGTCGGTCTTGCCCGACACCGAGCCGGCCACCTTGCCACCCAGGGCTTCGATCATGTCTTTCGCCTGATCGCGGCTCAACGTGGGCAGGGTTCCGGTCAGCACGAAGGTCTTGCCGACCACGGCAGAGGATACCACTGCGGCCGCCTCGCCTTCTGCCCAAGTCAGGCCGGCGGCGCGCAAGGCCGCGATAACCTCCAGATTATGCGGCTCGGCAAAAAAACGCACGATTGAGACCGCCACCACCGGTCCGACATCGTTCACCTGCAGCAAATCAGCTTCACCGGCTCCGATCAGGGCATCCAGGCTGCCAAAATGGCGCGCCAGATCCTTGGCGGTCGCCTCGCCGACATTGCGGATGCCCAGGGCATAGATGAAGCGCGCCAGGCTGGTCTGCCTGCTGTGCTGGATCGCGGTCAGAATGTTGCCCGCGGATTTTTCCGCCATGCGTTCGAGATTGACGAGCTTGCCGAGATCGAGCCGGTAGATGTCCGCCGGTGTCTGGAGGATGTCGTGGTCGACCAGCTGCTCGATGAGCTTGTCGCCGAGTCCCTCGATATCCATGGCGCGCCGCGCAGCGAAATGCAGCAGGGCCTGCTTGCGCTGCGCGGGGCAATACAGTCCGCCGCTGCAGCGCGCAATGGCCTCGTCCGCTGGTTTCTCCACCTGTGAGCCGCACACCGGGCAAGTCGATGGCATGACGAATTCACGCGCGTTATCGGGACGCTTCTCCAGCACCACCGCAACCACTTCAGGAATCACGTCACCGGCGCGGCGCACACTGACCGTGTCGCCGACACGGACATCCTTGCGGCGCACTTCATCCTCGTTATGCAGCGTGGCATTGGTCACCGTCACCCCGCCGACGAACACCGGCGCCAAGCGTGCCACGGGGGTGAGCGCCCCGGTGCGGCCGACTTGAACTTCAATGGCCTCGACCGTGGTCAGGGCTTCCTGCGCCGGGAACTTGTGAGCGATCGCAAAGCGCGGCGCACGCGCGACGAAGCCGAGCTTCTGCTGGTCGGCAAGGCGGTTGACCTTGTACACCACGCCGTCGATGTCATAGGCCAGGCTGTCACGCGCTGCGCCGATGCGCGCGTAGTAGCCCAACAGTCCGGACAGGCCGCTCACCACATCAGCCTCCCCTGCAACAGGCAAGCACCAGTGGCCAAGTTGCGCCATCAGCACGGCATGGGTGTCGGGCGGGGAATCACTCGATGCCGCCACGCCGTAGGCGAAGAAGCGCAACGGACGTTGCGCGGTGATTTTCGGATCGAGCTGGCGCAGGCTGCCGGCTGCGGCATTGCGCGGATTGGCAAACTCCTTGAGGCCGGCGGCACGCTGCTGCTGATTGAGCTTTTCAAAATCGCGGCGGAAGATCAGGACTTCGCCGCGCACTTCGAGATGCTCAGGTTGCGCAGTGCCTGACAGGCGCAGCGGGATATTCCTGACGGTGCGCAGGTTGAGCGTCACATCTTCGCCGGTCTCTCCATCACCTCGCGTTGCACCGCGCACGAAGATGCCATGCTCATAGATGAGGGTGATCGCAAGGCCATCAAACTTGGGTTCGACGGCGTAATCCACCGCCTCGACGCCCAGACCTTCCCGGCAACGGCGGTCGAAGGCAGCAACTTCGTCATCGGCGAAAGCATTGTTGAGCGACAGCATCGGCACACCATGCGCGACCTGGGGAAACTCCGCCAGGGGCGCCCCACCGACACGCTGCGTCGGTGAATCGGGTGAGCTCAGTTCGGGATGGTTGGCCTCGAGCTGCTGCAGCTCGCGAAACAGCCGGTCGTACTCCGCATCCGGCACGTTCGGCTGGTCATGGACATAGTAGGCCTGGTTGTGCCGCTCGATCTCGCTGCGCAGCGCGGCAACACGCTCGAGCAGGGCATCGGCAGCCATCGATCAATCGTACAAGCGGAGCGCGCGCCGGCTGCCGGCGGGAATGTTCTGCGACATCATCTTTTGCTGGAATTCCTCGATCTTGGCGCGGATAGTGGCAAGCACCTCATCCGACAATGGGGCGCGCTGATCGTCGACGAGATGGCCGCCGAATGCCGACATCATGGTCCGGGCCACATCCATCAGGTGATCGAAGGCCTGGGTGCCATCAGCGACGCGCGGCACATCGATGCTGAGCGTCACGCCCGGTAGCGACAGCGCGCTCAACCCTCTCGCTTCAAACGGCGCCCCGCCGAGCTGGCTCAGGGTAAACAATGTCTTTCCACCTTCGCCCTCCGCATGAAACAGGCCGTCATCCTTGAGCCAAAGCTCAGTCTCGGTCGCCAGATCAATCAGGCGTGCTGCGGGAATAGGACTGCCGTCGCGGTTCACCAGGTTAAGCCCGATGCGCCAATCGACCGATGCGCAGAATTCGTCCAGCCGCCGGGCATGGGCCAGGACTTCCTCTGCGGCAGGCCATTCGATGTGTATCTCGAAGTTGTCCGCCAGCTGACGCAGGCCTTCATAAAACCCGCCGAGATCGGCCTCGCTGATCGCACCGCGCCGGTCCACCACCTGCAGTGCCGCACAGAGGCGAAGATAGCTGGTGGCATCGTGGGCATTGATGGGCCGCCATTTGCCGTTGTTTTCATCCCAGCCGCACCAGCGCAGGCGGCCTTCCAGCTTGCCGAACAATTTGCGCTGTGCCGCCCAGAGCATGGGTGCGGCAATCATGTCCGCGGCCTCGATGCGGGCGACACAATCAATCAGCTTGTCGGCCAGTTCCTCGGGCGGTTCGATGACGGGCGTTTCATCTCCTGCATCGACGAGCGCTTCAGCTTCGGCGAAGCCGGGTTCCACGGTGGGTTCGGGGGCAGGTTCAAGGGTGGGCTCGATGCGCTCCGTTTCGGCATACGCCGGCTCGCTTGGCTCTTCCCTACGACCATGTGCAACTTCGGTTGCCTCATCGGGCAGCAGTGCATCGGCCTGTTCGGTGCTGAAAACTTTCTGTGCCAGCTTGCGCTGCCGGTATTCCTGCCAGGCGTTGTAGCCCCACACCCCGACCACCGCTACGGCGCCGGCACCAATCAGGGTCAATTGCAATTCGTTGAACATGGCCATGGCCGCGTCCTTAAACGACCACTTCCTCGCTCATGCGCAGCGCCTCTTCCATGTCGACTTCGACCACGCGCGAGACGCCTTGCTCCTGCATGGTGACGCCGACCAGTTGCTGCGCCATTTCCATGGCGATTTTGTTGTGGCTGATGAACAGGAACTGGGATTGTGCCGACATGCGCTTCACCAGGCTGCAGAAGCGCTCGGTATTGGTGTCATCGAGCGGCGCATCGACCTCGTCGAGCAGGCAGAACGGCGCCGGATTGAGCTGGAACAGAGCGAATACCAGCGAGATCGCGGTCAGCGCCTTTTCGCCGCCGGAGAGCAGATGGATGCTGCTGTTCTTCTTGCCCGGCGGCTGCGCCAGGACCTGGATGCCAGCGTCCAGAATCTCGTCTCCAGTCAGGATCAATCGCGCTTCGCCGCCGCCGAAGAGTTGCGGGAACAGCGTGCCGAAATGGCCATTGACCGTGTCATAAGTCTGCTGCAACTGCTCACGGGTTTCATGATCGATGCGGCGGATGGCATCTTCGAGCGTACTGATCGCCTGGTTCAGATCGAGCGACTGGGCATCCAGATAGCCCTTGCGTTCGCGCGCCGTGCTGAGTTCCTCCAGCGCGGCGAGATTCACCGGGCCGAGCGCCTCGATTTCCTGGGTCAGTTGCAGGATGTCAGCCTGCAGTACCGCTTCCTTGAGGCCAGGGACCAGTTCCGCCTGCAACGGCGCCAGGTCATCTTCGGTCTGCAGCTTGGCCTCGGCCAGGCGCTCAAGAAACTGCTCCTCGTTGAGCTGCGCTGCCTGCTCCTTGAGGCGCAACTCATTGATGCGTTCGCGCAGCGGGTTCAGGCTTTGTTCGATGCGCAGGCGATTTTCGTCGAGTCCGCGCAAGGCTCCGAGGCATTCCTCAAGCGCGTTGCGCTTGCCGGCCAGTTGCGTTTCCTTCTCCTGGCGCTCGCCCAATGCCGTTTGCAGGCGGGCCTGCAGCGCTTCTTCACTGATGCTGCTTTTCTCGCTCTCTGCCGCGGCCTTGTCAGTGGCAACGCGTTCCAGTTGCTGGCGTGCCGTCTCGCGGCTGCGGGCGTTGTCATCGAGCTTGCCGATGCATTCGCGCTCCGTGAATTTGACTTCCTGCGCCTCACGCGCCAATGACTGTTCCAGGCTGCGTGCCTCGCGCAGGGCCGTGTCGCGGCCACGCTGCACCTCCATTACCTGCTCGAGCTGACTGCGTGCTGCCGCCAACTGCTCGCGGTAACGCAGTGCTTCCTCCTCGGCGCGAGCCACTTCGATCCGCTCATTGGCCTCGCCCTGCGCAATCTCGGCCAGGTCCCGGTCGATCTGCGCCGAACGCTCCTCGAAGCGCGCCTGCATCTGGGTCAGCTTGAGCGTCTCGACCTGGGCAGCATGGACACCCTGCTGCAATTCCTGCACGCTGGCGCGAATCTGCGTCAGTTGCGCGTGGTGCCCGGCGAGCAAGCCTTCGGCACTTTGCATGGTTTCCTGCGCCAGCGTCTCGTCGCTATGGCGCTGATCCAGGACTTCTCCCAACTCCTCAATCTCGCGCTGCCGTTCGATCACGCCATGGGTTTTGCTGTCCGGGACGTACAACAGCAGACCGTGGGCACTCAGCAGATGGCCGGCACGATTGACCCAAGTCATGCCGCTCGGCGCATCCGCGGCAAAGGCAGGGAGGGACTCGAGATCGTCGCTGACCCTGACGCCGGCCAGCCATTCGTCGAGCACTGTCGACCAGGCAGCATCATCGCAGCGTACTTTGGCGCGCAGACTGGTCAATTCAGCCGGCGCCGAGGAACTTGCCGCAGCGGCCATTGCCAGGGCAAACGTCGTCGGAGGCGGTTCGCTCAAGGCTTGCGGCAGTATCTCCTGGCCGGCCATGACCGCTGCCAGGCGCTCGCGCAGAACGGCTTCCAGGGCGGTCTCCCAGCCCGGTTCGACGTGGATGGCACGCCACAGTGGCGCGGCTTCCGCAAGTCCGCGCCGTTGCAGCCACTCACTGATCTCGCCGCTTTGCTGGACGCGGCTCTGCAACTGTTGCAAGGCATCGCGCCGCGCCCGTGTCTCGGTCAGGGCACGCTGTGCGGCATGCAGACGGGTGCGAGCTGCCGCAAGCTGTGCTTCGATCTGCGGCAACTGTTGCTGCCGCTCGGCCTGGCGCTGCTGCTGTTCTTCCAAGCGCTCTTGCGCCTGCGCCAGCGTCTCCTGGCTGGCTGCCAGCAAGGCGGGATCGGGTTGCCCCAATGCAGTTCGTTCCTGATCGAGACGCGCCCGACGCTGGGTGTAGCCTTCCAGCGCACGTTGGGCATGGATGCGGTTGGCCTCGCCAAGACGCACGCCCTGCTCTGCTTCATTGACGGCACGGCGGGCTGCCGCAGTCGCTTCCTCGGCCTGTTTGACGGCCTCCTCGGCTTGCGGCAGGCGTGCGGCAGCTTCCTCATGCCGTGCGACGCTGGTTTCGGCGCGCTGCCGGGCGTTTTCGAGCAAGGCCTGCCAGCGCGTGGCTTCAAGTTCAAGCTCGGCACGCTGGTTGTTCCAGTGGGTGTTTTCCGTGGCCAGTTGAGCAAGCCGGGTTTCGAGTTTTTGCCGGGCGTCACGCAGGTGGTTGATCTCGGATTCAAGCTGGCCGACTTCGGCCTTGGCCACCACCATTTCGCTTTGCGCCGCATGCAGCGCATCGCTCGCAGCGAAGTGCGCTTCACGCGCCTGCTCGACCTTGGCTTCCAGTTCGCGCAACTGGGCAGTCTCGGCATCCAGGCGCAGCGCACTTTTCTCTACCTCGCGCGCCATGCGCTGCCGCTCGGCACGCGCATCGTTGCGCTTTTTCAGCCAGAGCAGCTGCTGGCGTCTGTCGTGGCGTGCCTTGAGTTCGTGGAACTGGCGGGCGATTTCGGCCTGGCCTTCGAGCTTGACGACCTGACTCTCAAGTTCATTGCGGATATCTTCGACGCGCAGCAGGTTCTCGCGCGCATCGGCCAGGCGGTTCTCGGTCTCGCGCCGCCTCTCCTTGTACTTGGTGACCCCGGCGGCCTCCTCGAGGAACAGCCGCAACTCTTCCGGCTTGGCCTCGATGATGCGCGAAATCATGCCCTGCTCGATGATGGCATAAGCGCGCGGCCCAAGGCCTGTGCCGAGAAACACATCGATGACGTCGCGGCGGCGGACGTGCAGGTTGTTGATGTAATAGTTGGAATTGCCTTCGCGATCGAGCACGCGCTTGACCGCGATCTCGGCATATTGCGACCACTGACCGGTGGCGCGACCGAGCGAGTTATCGAAAATCAGTTCGACGCTGGCGCGGCTGACCGGCTTGCGCGTGCCGGAGCCGTTGAAGATCACGTCCTGCATCGATTCGCCACGCAGGGCAGTGGCCTTGGATTCGCCCAGGACCCAGCGCACGGCATCGATGAGGTTGGACTTGCCGCAGCCGTTCGGGCCGACCACACCAACCAGTTGGCCGGGAAACAGCACGGTGGTCGGATCGACAAAGGATTTGAAGCCGGCGAGTTTGAGCTTGGTCAGGCGCACTTCGGAAGGCTGGCGATTGAATTAGTCTGGGAACGCGCGGCATGTCCATGCAATACCCTGCGCAGAGCCGGCATTATAATGGAAACGCCTACATTTCCCCGCTCCCATCCGACGCCCTTGCCATGCCCAGCCAACCCGCAAAAACCCTGGAAACTTTCGTCAATCCGGCACCGCAGCGCGATTACCAGATCCACATGGAAATGCCGGAATTCACCTGTCTTTGCCCGAAAACCGGACAGCCGGATTTCGCCACGCTGATTCTCGATTATGTGCCGGACAAGCTCTGCATCGAACTCAAGAGCCTCAAGCTCTACGTCTGGAGTTTCCGCGACGAAGGGCACTTTCACGAAGATGTCACCAACCGCATCCTCGACGATCTGGCGAAGGCCGTAAAACCGCGCTTCATGCGCCTGACCGCCCGGTTTTATGTGCGCGGCGGGATTTTCACCACGGTCGTGGCAGAGCAGCGCAAGAAAGGCTGGCAGCCAGAGGGAAAAATCGAGCTGGCGAGTTTCGAGCCGTCTGCAAGCACCCGCAGTTAGGGCCGGATCAGCATCTTCATGGCGCCGTCGGCCTTCTGGTGGAAGGTCGAGAATGCCTGGCCCACATCGGCCAAGGCAAACGTATGCGAAAAATACGCCTGCGGATTGACCACGCCCCGTTCCATCATGCGCAACGATTCCCACATATAGGGCTGGACGTTGGCGAAGCCATTCATGTGCAGCGTGATGTCACGCAGGAACACATCCGCAAGATTCAGATTGAAGGTGTTGTCGCAGAAAACCCCCAGGGCGGCGATAGTTCCGCCACAGCGGACCAGATCGAAACACATCTGCAGGGTTTCGGGGTAGCCCACCATCTCGATCACCTTGTCGAAACCGCGGCCAGCCGTGAGTAGCAAGGCTTTTTCCTTCCAGCCCTCTTCTGCCGGATCGATGGCAACAACACCCTTGTTCGCCGCAGCCGCCAGACGATGCGGCACTTTATCGAAGGCGGCGACGCGCCCCGGCCCCCGATGCAGAGCGATATCCAGCGCCATCAACCCGCTCGGGCCGCAGCCGACAATCGCAACGTTTTCACCGGGCCGGATATCGGCAAGATGATTGGCGATCACGGCGGCAGGCAGATTGCATGAAAGCGTCAGCGCGGCGCCATCGGATATTTCGCGCGGCACCTTCATGGCATGGCTGTCGGCGTAAGGCAGGACCAGCGTTTCTGCGTGGGTGCCGTTGAGGTTGCCAAACGCCACTCCAAAGCCATACACCCCCTTCTGCGTGGTCTCGCAATGCGCTGTCTGGCCCACTTCGCACATATAACAGTGACCGCACGATACCGAGTACGCCATGCTGACGCGATCACCGCGCTTGAAACGCCCCACCGCCTTTCCGGTGTCCAAGACTTCGCCGACGAGTTCATGGCCGGTTTGCGACTTTCCCCTTTCCATGATGGGATCGAGCGCTCCCCGGTACAAGTGCAAATCGGATCCGCAGATCGAGGTTGCAGCAACCTTGACCAGCATTTCGTGGTCTGAACGAATCACGGAATCCGGGATGCTGACGCAACGGATGTCCTGCGGACCAAAATAGACGGCTGCTTTCACTTGCTTCCCTCCACTGTACGGTTGGGCATGTCGAAGCCCTCTGCACAAGTATCGCCCCTCTCAGAAAGCAGAATCAATCCGTGCTTTCCCCAGATTCCTAGCGGAAAACCCATCCCCTGCCATCGGGACGCCAGCGATTTACGGAGAAGCTCTCTACAAGAAAGACGCCCTGTGCCGGGAGAACAGGACGATCTCAGTCACTGCCCCCGGATGCGGTCGTGCGCGTGAATTCGCATTGATTCGCCTTACAGGATTTTCGCGAAGCGCTGTACGGCGGCCTCCACATTCGCCCGGCTGTTGAAGGCGCTCAGGCGGAAATAGCCCTCGCCGCAGGCGCCAAAACCGCTGCCCGGCGTGCCCACCAGATGCGCCTCCTGCAGCAGCTTGTCGAAAAAGTCCCAACTGCTCAACTTGCCGGGGGTCTTCAGCCACACGTAGGGTGCATTCACGCCGCCGTATACCTTCAGCCCCAGCTTCGTCAGCGCTTCGCGCACCACCTTGGCGTTGCCAAGGTAGAAGTCGATGGTTTCCTGCACCTGCCGCTTGCCTTCGGGCGTGTAGATCGCCGCGGCGCCTTTTTGCACCGGATACGAAACACCGTTGAACTTGGTGCAGTGGCGTCGATTCCACAGCGAATGTATCGAGATTTCGCGGCCATCGCGCGTCTTCCCTTTGAGGTCTGTCGGGATCACCGTGAAGGCGCAGCGTGCGCCGGTAAAACCGGCCGTCTTGCTGAAACTGCGGAATTCGATCGCCACTTCCCGGGCGCCGTCGATTTCATAAATCGAGTGTGGAATCGCCGGATCGGTGATAAATGCTTCATAGGCTGCGTCGTAGAGGATCACCGAACGGTTCTGCCGTGCGTAGTCGACCCAGCGCTTCAGCATCTCCTTGGTGGCAACCACGCCGGTCGGGTTGTTGGGATAGCACAGGTAGATCAGGTCGACCTTCTGTTTCGGCAGTTCGGGAACGAAATCGTTTTCGGCGGTTACCGGCAGGTAGACCAGGCCGCCGTAGCGGCCGCTGGCATCCGCCGGCCCGGTGTGTCCGGCCATTACATTGGTATCGACATATACCGGGTAGACCGGGTCCAGCACCGCAATCACGTTATCGTCGCCGAAGATATCGAGGATATTCCCCGAATCGCATTTCGAACCGTCCGAGACGAAAATCTCGTCCGCGTCAACATTGGCGCCGCGCGCCTGGTAATCGTTTTGGGCGATGGCTTCGCGCAAGAAATCGTAGCCCTGTTCCGGCCCATAACCCTTGAACGATGAACGCACGGCCAACTCATCGACGCCCGCATGCATCGCCTGGATCACCGCAGGGGCAAGCGGTTCGGTGACATCGCCGATGCCCATGCGAATCACGTTCGCGGTAGGGTTGGCGTCGCAGAAGGCCTTGACCCGCCGACCAATTTCAGGAAACAGGTAACCGGCGGCTAACTTGAGGTAATGCTCATTGATGTAAGTCATGATCGAATATAAAAACCCTAAATTGGTGGATAGACTTGCTGCGTATCGCTACATCGACGCGGCGATTTCGCGGATCACTTTGGTGTCGGAAAAAGGAAGCTTCTTTGTCACGGGACGCCCTCTGGAATCCTGCAAGGCACGTCCCTCTGAGTCTAGTGCAAGCATGACCTGATAGTCTTCATGACCCTTGCCCGCGACAACCAGGACATCTCCCGACCGCAATGCGGAAAGCGCGCGTTCCAATGCTTCACGCCGCGCGCCGGCATTTTTTACGTGAGCTGCCCCCGTGGTGCCCGACAGCACTTGCTTGCGGATCGGGTCGGGGTCTTCGGTGCGAGGATTGTCGTCGGTCACCCAAACGCAATCGCTGAGTTCCTCGGCAATCCGCCCCATGATCGGACGCTTGCCCGGATCGCGGTTACCGCCACAGCCGAACAGCACATGCAGCTTCTGCTGCGCGCCGACGTGCGGCCGCACGCTGTTCAGGACGTTGGCCAGCGCATCGGGCGTATGCGCGTAGTCCACGTAGACCGCCGCGCCATTGGCCAGCACGGTGGCGAGTTCCAGGCGCCCCGGCACCGGCGACAGGCGGGCAATGCCCGCAATCGCCCGCTCGACCGGCACGCCGGTGGCGACAGCCAAACCGAGCGCGCAAAGAATGTTCTCGGCCTGGAAAGCGCCGGCCACCGGCGCCTGCACTTCATAGGCGGTTCCGAAAGCCGTCAGCTTCAGCGTTTGTCCCTGCACATGCGGGATGCGTTCCAGCACCGCAAGTTCAGCGCCGCTGCCTGCCTCGCCATAGGAAATCACGCGAATTTTCTTCGCCCGCATTGCCGTTGCGACCTGAGCACCCGACGGGTCGCGGGTATTGACGACCGCCACGCCATCGGCTTTGAGGTGCTCGGTAAACAGCCGCATCTTGGCCTGGAAATAGGCATCCATCGACAGATGGTAGTCCAGATGGTCCTGGGTGAGATTGGTAAAGCCCACCGCGTCGAAAGTCACGCCGGCCAGGCGTTGCTGGTCGAGCGCATGGCTCGATGCCTCCATCGCCAGATGCGTCACCCGGTGGGCGCGCTCCAGTTCGCCCAGCATCACATGCAAGGTTTTCGCATCATAGGTCGTCAACCCTGCTTCGAGATTGGAGTGGCTCCGGCCGCGTGCCTGCAGGCCGAGGGTGCCGAGGCTGACGGCATTGTGGCCATCTTCTCCCCACAAGTCGCGCAGAAAGCACACCGTGGAAGTCTTGCCATTGGTGCCAGTGACTGATGCGATGGTGGCCGGACGGCCGGAATGAAACTCCGCCGCCACCCGCGCATAGAATTCCCGAACGTTTGGCACGCGCAGGACGACAACCTTTTCGCGCTCGAACTCGCTCAGACCCAGCGCTTCGTCGCGCGTGCCTTGCGGCACGGCAATGGCCTGGGCGCCTTTCGCGGCAGCCTGCGCGCAGAACGCCAGACCGTTCTCGGTGGTACCCGGCAAGGCGCAGAACAGGTAGCCGAAGCGAACGTCCCGGGAATCGTCGGTCACACCGAAGATGAACAGATCGTGCGTTTCGGCCGAGTCCGGTTGCGTCGTGCCGACGCCATGCTTCGCCCAAAGATCACCTAGTCTCATGTCGATTTCATTTTACACGACGAGCCTGGCGGCCATTGCGTTTCTGTGCGAAAGTTGTAATGTATCAGCATGATAATGGCGCTGACCTGAGTAAGGCCGACGTTATCCGTTGATGGTCTCCGCTCAATGATGTGGAAATCGAGGAATGCCTATAGATGGATAATTATTTCCAGCATTGGCCACAAATGGATATATGTAGCCATTTGCACTTGGTGTTCACTTAAGAGTTAGGATTCTCATCCATCATGCCGCGCAGTCTCACTGTAGCCGCCATCCAAATTCGTTGCGAACCGCTCCGCACGAAGGAAAACTTGACGCATGCCGAAACATTTATTGAACAGGCCGCCGCTCAAGGTGCGGAGTTCGTTCTCTTGCCGGAGTTGATGCCGGGCGGGTATTTACTCACGGAAGAAATTTGGAGCACTGCCGAGAAGGCCACGGGCCCGAGCATGGCGTGGCTCAAGCAAACAGCTCATCGCTTCGGCATTTTTCTCGGCATGAGCTACGCCGAAGCAGACGGCTCCGACTTCTTTAACAGTTTCGTCCTTGCCACACCGCAGGGCACTATTGCCGGCCGTGTCAGAAAATCTCCACCAGCATCCGTAGAGGCTTACTTCTTCCGTGGCGGAAATGACCCGCACCACATCGACACAGAGATCGGTCGCATTGGGGTTGGCATCTGTTACGAAAACCTTCTCTACGAGCGAATCGCCGCATTACACCAGGCATCGGTCGATATTGTCATCCAGCCCACTGCGGCGGGGACCCCCACCCCGGCATTCCCTATGCGTAAAAAAGACTCTGCCGCTTTCGACTGCATGCTGAAGGGCAGCACGGCTTTCTACGCACAGGCGCTTGGCGTTCCGGTCTTAATGGCAAACCGTTGTGGCCCTCTTGTCACGCCGCTTCCAGGTGGCTTTCCCGCGCAGAACACCAGTTTTCCTGGGCTTTCGGCGGTGGCGGACTCCGATGGAACGCTCATGGTTCAGCTCGGAGCGGAAGAAGGTATTGCTTTCGCAAAGGTTACTCTTGACCCTGCTCGAAAAGTAAGCCGCCCGCCCAAAGCCTATGGTCGCTGGGCATTGCCTGTTCCTTGGTACGCATTTCTGTGGCCGCTTACTCAGAAATTCGGAGAGCGCGCTTATGCGCGACACCCCTCCCGTTCCAATCGTGCTCGCGTCATAGCAAATGCCGACTCCTAACAATACGTTCGAGGCGACCTGCGCGAAAAGCCGCGCAGGCGCCTCAACTCCACTTGGGCGTCACCAGCTTTTCCGCGTTACAATTTCCTCTGGTTACCCTTGGAGATGAATCATGAATTTCAGCATCGAGTGCGAGGAAGAAACAGATGGCCGCTGGCTCGCTGAAGTTCCGCAGC
>JBAYVV010000043.1:0-26726 GCA_041674465.1 Sterolibacterium sp. | reverse complement strand
TTGATCTCGGAGGTCGAGATCATCTTGATGTTGATGCCATCTTCGGCGAGAGCGCGGAACATCTGGCTGGCAATGCCCGGGTGTGAGCGCATGCCGACGCCGACCGCGGAAACCTTGCAAATCTTGTTGTCGCCAACGATGTCGCGAGCACCGATCTGGGTCTTGACCTTCTCCTGCAACAGCGCCAAAGCCTTGGCATAGTCGCCGCGATTCACGGTAAAGGAAAAGTCCGTCGAACCGTCATGGCCGATATTCTGGATGATCATGTCGACATCAATGTTGGCATCGGCGATCGCGCCGAGGATCTGGTAGGCGATGCCCGGGCGGTCGGGCACGCCGAGCACGGTGAGCTTGGCTTCATCACGGCTGAAGGCGATGCCGGAAATAATCGGTTGTTCCATGTCTTTGTCTTCCTCTAAAGTAATCAGCGTGCCCGGACCTTCCTGGCCCAATTCCTCGAGACTCGAGAGAACACGCAGCTTAACCTTGTACTTGCCGGCAAATTCCACCGAGCGAATCTGCAATACCTTGGAGCCGAGACTCGCCATCTCCAGCATTTCCTCGAAGGTGATGGTGTTGAGGCGTCGCGCTTCGGGAACGATGCGCGGGTCGGTGGTGTACACACCGTCCACATCGGTGTAGATCTGGCACTCGTCGGCCTTGAGCGCAGCAGCCAGAGCCACGCCCGTCGTATCCGAGCCACCCCGGCCGAGCGTGGTGATGTTGCCGGCCGCATCGACACCCTGGAAACCGGCGACGATCACCACGGTATCGTTGTCCAGATCAGCGCGCATCGCCTGGTCATCGATGCTCAGGATTCTTGCCTTGGTGAAGGCGTCATCGGTCAGGATCTTGACCTGTCCACCGGTATAGCTGCGCGCCTTGACGCCGATCTCTTTCAGGGCCATCGCCAGCAAACCGATCGTGACCTGCTCGCCGGTAGACACCGCCACATCCAGCTCGCGCGGATCGGGCGTGGCCTGTATGGCCTTGGCCAGGGCGATCAGGCGGTTCGTCTCGCCGCTCATGGCGGAGACCACGACCACGACCTGGTTTCCGGCGCGTTTCCACTTGGCCACGCGCTGCGCGACATTCATGATCCGCTCGGGGTTGGCGACCGAAGTGCCGCCGTACTTTTGAACAATCAGTGCCATGTTTCTTTCTGCTTAGGGAAAGTGCAAATTGTAGCCGATTTTCGAGCCGTTTCGAGCCCTCCGGCTCGCGCCAAACCCAAGAAAAAGCCTGAGGAGCTATGGACTGATGCGGACTTTCAGCCCGGTTTGACGCACCCGCTCCGCCAGCATTTCCAGCCAGTCCAGCGGCAGTCGCGCCAGTCGGGACGCTTCCATTTGCAGCGAGGGACGTGCCAAACCATACAGATGAACACCCGCCAGATTTTCCCTGGACTGCTCCAGCAAGGCCAGCCAGGAGGCAATCTCCTCATCGTTCGGCGCAAAACCATCACAAGCGAAACAGCAGGTTTGCACCCAGGTCGTGCAATGCCGGCCGGCCTCACGCAGGCGTCTGACGATGCCTGCCGGGTCGAGGTCGACACCATTGATGCGCAGAATGCCTTCCCTGCTGCCCGCATCGAGCTTGAACCAGACTTCACCGCCGGCCTGGTTGAGCAGATCAAGCCCTTGCTGGACAAGCGGCTTGTCGATCTGGCTACCGTTGGTGATCAAGCGCAAGGCAATCTGGTTGCGCAACTCGAACTCATCCATGAGCCGCACGACCAATGCCACTGCCTCCAGAAAATCGGGGGAACTGGTCGGCTCGCCATTGCCAGAAAATGCGATGTCCTCGAAGCGTCTTGCGTCTTCAGGCACGCGTCTTGCCATGAACTCGCCATGCAACAAATCGCGCAGCATCTCGCGCAACTCGCTTTCGAGCAATGCCAGATCGGTAGGCGGGGCAATGCCTCTCTTCAAATCCGGCACCTGGCAATAGATGCAGCGCCAGTTGCAGGCATTGTTGGGATTGAGGTTGATGCCCAATGAAACGCCACCGGCACGGCGCGAGATCACCGGATAGACATAGCGCATCCCGGCGCTGGCGCGACTGTGGTCACTGGCGCTGAGTTGCTGATTAAGTGGCTGATCGAGTGGCATGGCTTGAGGAACGGCGCGGTTCATGGTCTTTTCAGCAAAGGGCGGATGCTATAATCGCCCGCAACAGTTCTCACCGCAACCCCTTCCTGAAAATATTCCATGCAGATTACCCGGCGGCTCGAGTTTGACGCGGGCCATCGCATTCCTGACCACCAAAGCCAGTGCCGTCACTTGCACGGGCACCGCTATGCCATCGAGATTACCCTGACGGGCGACATCATTCATGCCGCCGGTCAACCGGTCAATGGCATGCTGATGGACTTTTCCGAGATCAAGTCCCTGGCCAAGCAGCACCTGGTCGACGCCTGGGATCATGCTTTCCTGGTGCATCGCGGCGATGCACCCGTTGTGAATTTCCTGGCCAGTCTTCCCGATCACAAAACCGTGCTGCTCGAAGCCGTACCCACCGTGGAGAATCTCGCGGCGATTGCTTTCGCCACACTCGATTCGGTCTACGTGGATAAATATGGCAACCATTTGCGCCTGGCGCAGGTGCGTCTCTATGAAACGCCCAACTGCTGGGCCGACGCGCACCGCGGCGATTTTGTGACGACTTGATCTTTGCAACAAGCTGCAATTCCCATTGTTAACGGTTGATGGTAGGGTAATGGCTTTGACGCGCGCAGCACATTTCCAAAAACAAACACAGGAGGAACGCCCATGCTTGGCCTGATGATGAACATGCCCCTCATGATTTCAAACCTGATCAAGCATGCCGACGCTTATCACGGCGATGCGGAAATCGTCTCGCGGCTGCCCGAAGGAGGAATCCATCGTTATACCTACCACGATGCGCACCGCCGTTCCCGGCAACTTGCCAACGCTCTGAACGGGCTCGGCATCAAGATGGGTGACCGCATCGGCACGCTGGCCTGGAATACGCACCGTCATTTCGAGATCTATTTCGGGGTCTCAGGCATCGGTGCAGTTTGCCACACCATCAACCCGCGCCTGTTTCCGGAGCAGATCGCCTTCATCGTCAACCATGCCGAGGACGACTATATCTTCTTCGACATCACCTTCACGGCCCTGGTTGAAGCGCTCGTGCCCCACTGCCCACGCGTCAAGGGCTGGGTGGCGCTGTGCGGTCACGGGCATCTGCCCAAGAGCGACAAGATTCCCAACCTCCTGGCCTATGACGATCTGGTCAATTCTCATTCGGATATCTACGAATGGCCGGAGTTCGACGAGAACACCGCTTCGTCGCTGTGCTACACCTCAGGCACAACCGGCAATCCCAAGGGGGTGTTGTATTCACATCGCTCCACGCTGCTGCATGCCTACGCCGCGGCACTGCCCGATGGTTTGAACCTGTCTGCCAGGGATTCGGTCCTGCCGGTGGTACCGATGTTCCATGTGAATGCCTGGGGTCTGCCTTACAGCGTTGCACTGACCGGGGCCAAGTTCGTCATGCCCGGCGCAGGGCTCGATGGCGCCAGCCTGTACGAACTGTTCGAGCAGGAGAAGGTGACCGTCTCCGCCGGTGTGCCGACCATCTGGCTGGGACTGCTGCAGCACCTGCAAACCAACAAGCTCAAACTGTCAACCGTCAAGACGCTCGTGATCGGCGGTTCGGCGGCACCGCCGGCAATGATCCGCACCTTTGACGAACAGTATGGCATCACGGTGCTGCATGCCTGGGGCATGACCGAAATGAGCCCGCTGGGCACCGCAAATACCTTCAAGCTGAAGCATCTCGGCCTCTCGGCCGCTGACAAGGACAAGATCCGCGTCAAGCAGGGCCGACCCCTGTATGGTGTGGCGATGAAGATCATCGATGGCGAAGGCAAGTCGCTGCCGCATGATGGCAAGGCGTTTGGCGACCTGCTGGTGCGCGGGCCATGGATCACCCGAAGTTACTTCAAAAGCACGGATGACAGCCCGCTGATCGATGGCTGGTTCCCCACTGGTGACGTCGCCACCATCGACGAGGACGGCTACATGCAGATCACCGACCGTTCCAAAGACGTCATCAAGTCCGGCGGTGAATGGATTTCCTCGATCGACATCGAGAACCTCGCCGTTGCACATCCGGCCGTCATGGAAGCCGCCGTCATCGGCGTGGTGCATCCGAAATGGGATGAAAGACCGCTGCTCCTGATCATCAAGAAGAAGGACATGAACGTGACACGCGAGGAAATGCTCGAGTTCATGAGCGGAAAAATCGCCAAATGGTGGATGCCCGACGATGTCGTGTTTGTCGACAGCCTGCCGCACACGGCCACCGGCAAGCTGCTCAAGACCAAGCTGCGCGAGGACTTCAGCAACTACAAGCTGCCCACCGCTTGAAATAAAACTCTACCCACACAGGAGAAATTGATGCTCAAACTCTGCGGATTTTCCGTCAGCAATTATTACAACAAGATCAAGCTGGCGCTCATGGAAAAAGGCATCCCATTCGAGGAGGAAGTGGTCTACCCTTCGCAGGACGAAGCCCTGAAGAAGGATTCGCCGATGGGCAAGGTTCCATTCATGCGCACCGATCATGGCATCCTGACCGAATCCCAGGTCCTGGCAGAGTACCTTGAAGATGCCTATCCACAACCGCCGCTCTATCCGGCTGATGCCTTCGCCCGCGCCAAATGCCGGGAATTGATCGAGCATATCGAGCTGAATCTGGAACTCCCGGCGCGACGGCTCTATCCCGAAGTATTCTTCGGCAGTACTGTCGCCGACGACGTCAAGGTGGAAGCCGAGAAGCAGCTCGTCAAGGGGCTCAAGAGCCTGGCCTGTCTGGCGCACTTCGAGCCCTTCATCGCCGGCAAGGAATTCACCCACGCCGATTGTGCGGCCTGGGTGCATCTGCCCCTGATCACGCAGGCCACCAAGAAAGTTTATGGTCGCGATTTTCTCGAAGAATTGCTGCCCGCAGCCAAACCCTATCTCAAACTGGTTTCCGAACGACCCCAGGCGCAGAAGGTCGGCGCTGACCGCAAAGCCGCAACGGAAGCCCTCATGGCAAGGATGAAAAAATGAACCAGCCCAGCTCTCTCATCACCAGCGAAGTCGAACAGGGCGTCATGCGCGTGGAGATTTGTCGTCCGGAAAAAAAGAACTCCCTGACCGGTCCGATGTACACCCTATTGGCCGAAATCTTTGAAGCCGCAGAGCGCGACAATGCCGTGCGCGTGCTCTTGATTCACGGTCAACCCGGCGCATTCACCGCCGGGAATGACCTGAGCGACTTTCTCGACAACCCGCCGCTCAGCGAAGATGCGCCGGTATTCCGTTTTCTGACCGCTTTCCGGGTGCTGTCAAAACCCTTCATCGCCGCCGTGTGCGGCCCCGCCGTCGGTGTGGGTACGACCATGCTGTTGCATTGCGACCTCGTTTACGCCGGCGATAACGCCAAATTCCAGTTGCCTTTCGTCAACCTCGGCCTGTGCCCGGAAGCCTCGTCCAGCCTGCTGCTGCCAAGCCTGATCGGCCACACGCGGGCAGCGGAAATCCTGTTGTTCGGCGAAGCCTTCAACGCCGCGAAAGCGCTGGAGATCGGCCTGGTCAACGCCGTGCTGCCGGCCGCCGAGGTGTTTGACCATGCCCTGGCGCAAGCGCGCAAGCTGGCTGCCCTTCCCACCGCCTCGGTGCGGCTGACCAAGCAATTGATGAAACGCAGCCAGTTCGCCCTGATCGAGCAAACCATGCATGAAGAAGGCCTGCACTTCAGGAAACGTCTGCTCTCGCCCGAAGCCAAGGAGGCATTCGGCGCCTTTCTCGAAAAACGCAAACCGGATTTCTCGAAATTCGCCTGAACGGCGTATAGATGAAAAAAACCTTCAAGTATTACTGGGAAGACTTCCCCGTCGGCACCCTCCACAAAAGCGGCGGCGTGACACTGACACAGGAGGAGATCGTCAAGTTCGCCCGCCAGTTCGATCCACAGCCTTTCCACGTCGATGAAGAGGCGGCGGCGGACTCGGTATACGGCGGCCTCATCGCCAGCGGCTGGCACACCTGTGGGCTGGCGATGCGCATGATGTGCGACAGCTACCTGCTTGATACAGCCAGCCAAGGCTCGCCCGGTGTGGAAAATATCAAGTGGCTGAAACCCGTGCGGCCCGACGACACCCTGCACTTGACGATGGAAGTTCTGGAAGCACGCGTCCTCGAAAGCAAGCCGACACTCGGCCTGGTACGCAGCCGCTGGAGAATGTTCAATCAGAACAATGAATCTGTCATGACGATGGAAGGCCATGGCATGTTCCGCCGCCGACCAAGCGCCTGAACTGGCCTGAACTGGACGCCATCATGGACCTTCCCGCACACTTCCAGACGCTCCGCCTGACAGTCGCAGACGCTGTTGCCTGCGTCGAACTGAACCGGCCTGATCGGGCCAATGCCATCAATCTGCCGATGTGGCAGGAAATCCGTGAAGCTTTCACCTGGGTCGATCAGACCGATTCCGTTCGCGTCGCTGTCCTGAGTGGTGCCGGCAAGCATTTCTGCTCCGGTATCGATCTCGACATGCTGTCCGGCATCAGTGCGGAAATCGCGGACCAGTGCACCGGTCGCCAAAACGAAAAACTGCGCCGGCTGATTCTCGACCTGCAGGACACGCTGACCAGCATCGAGCGTTGCCGCAAGCCGGTGCTGGCTGCCATCCACGGCGCCTGCATCGGCGGCGGCATCGACCTGATCTGCCCTTGCGACATGCGCTACTGCAGCAGTGATGCAAATTTCTCTGTCAAGGAAGTGGATCTTGGCCTGACCGCCGATGTCGGCAGCCTGCAGCGCCTGCCTCGCCTCATTGGCGAGGGTATGACGCGCGAACTGGCTTATACCGCCAGGAACTTCAATGGCACCGAAGCGCGCGAAATGGGACTGGTCAACCGCTGTTACACCAATCCCGAACAACTGCACGACGAAGTCATGGCACTGGCACGAACCATCGCGTCCAAATCACCGCTGGCGGTGCGCGGCAGCAAGGAAATGATCCGCTACGCCCGCGACCACACAGTTGCCGATGGCCTCAATTACGTCGCCACCTGGAACTCGGCCATGCTGCTTTCTGCCGATCTTGAAGAGTCCATTGCTGCGGCACGCACCAGGCGTATGCCACTGTATCGCGACTGACTTCACCCGCCGATTTCACCGTCACCGCTCAGTTCGCGCCGGACGGTATAATTCGACGCCCAAGGAAGCGTGGCCGAGCGGTTTAAGGCACCGGTCTTGAAAACCGGCGACGTCGCAAGGCGTCCGTGAGTTCGAATCTCACCGCTTCCGCCAAACCAACATCCACACCGATCCAGTAACATCCACAACTAAATGTAATAAAAGAGTTTTTTCATGATGATCGTCCAGTAAGATGCGGTAACTTCCAATTGCATCCGGCCATATACCGTGGTATAAATCGTGGTAACAAATACCACGCTCCCAGGAGTTACCACGATGACGGCGAAATTAAATCTATTAAAGGATGCCGACTGCCGGAATGCCACTAGCGCGGGCAAGGCTATCAAGAAATTTTCCGATGGCGGCGGCTTACAGCTCTGGGTACACGAGAACGGCAGTAAATACTGGCGGCTTCGTTATTGGTTAGCCGGGAAGGAAAAGTCTCTCTCGTTGGGTGTCTATCCTGAAGTAACGCTCAAAGCTGCGCGGAAGAAACGGCAGGATGAACGACAGCGATTGGAATCAGGCCTCGACCCTTCCGCCGAACGTAAGGCATGGAAAACTCAAAAGCGACTTGCCGCTGAGAATTCCTTTGAATCCGTTGCGCGTGAATGGTACGAAAAGCAACTTCATACCTGGGCTAAGCACCACGCCGATGATGTATTACGGCGATTGGAGCGCAATCTATTCCCGGACCTTGGCATGCGCCCTATTGCTGAGATCGAGGCCCCCGAACTACTGGCAAGCTTAGCCAAGGTGGAAAAGCGCGGCGCTTACGATTTGGCACACAGAATATTGCAAGTCAGCGGGCAAGTGTTTCGATACGGAGTGGCTACCGGCCGTTGCAAGCACGATCTGAGTGCTGATCTTCGCGGCGCTCTTACACCCCACAAAGCCAAGCACCAGCCAGCAGTTCGGCCGGAGCATCTACCCCAATTGCTGCGCGCCGTTGATACTTACGAGGAATTTGGCGACCGGCTAACAAAACTTGCTTTGCAACTACTCTCCATAACATTTGTTCGCACGTCGGAACTGATTGGCGCGGAGTGGAAAGAATTTGACCTTGACGGTGCACTGTGGGTTATCCCCGCCGAACGCATGAAGATGAAATCTGAGCATATTGTGCCACTGTCGAAGCAAGCTTTAGTTATGCTCGCTGAATTGAAACCATTAGCAGGAGTAAGCCGTTATGTGTTCCCTGGACGCAATGCGGACAAACCCATCAGCAACAATACGATGCTTTTTGCCCTTTATCGGCTAGGCTATAAAGGAAAAATGACCGGACATGGTTTTCGTGCCGTTGCATCAACGATTCTGAATGAACAGGGATATAACTCGGATGTTATCGAGAGGCAGTTAGCCCATTGCGAACGGAATGAAGTGAGAGGCGCATACAACCGAGCGGAATACCTACCACAGCGCATGAAGCTGATGCAGGAGTGGGCGGATTATCTCGATAAACTTAAGTCTGGTGCTGACGTAATTCAATTGCGGGGTAATGCGGCATAGGTTCAGTAAATGGAAGCTCGTTTAGTGAACGGAAAATGTAGTCAACACTCCCTTGGTTTATCCTAAGGGTTGATCAACAATACCGATGAGCTTGATGGCATCGGCCGTTCCCGACGAGGTCACCGCCTTAGCGATGTCCATACCGTGGCTGATTGGGTAATCAGACCCGCGCAAACAACACTATGCAATCACAATGCTTTGGGCCTAGCTATTTTTGTTTTGTCGAAACCAGTTTCCCACCATCGCGAACAACGCACGAGATTGTTTGGCCTTAGATAGCCATTTTTTCGAGAAAGAAATTTGAACCGATGACGGTGAAATAGGACCAGTATTCGTCTGATCAGCACGTTGACCGAAATCTGGCTCCTGTTCTTTCAACGGGCACTCAACAATGCATATTTCGCAAACCTTTGATTTTTTCTTCAAGTTGTTCAGGAATTCGCCAGAGTCCATGAGGACAAACGAACAACCGATCACGGCTTGCAGGCCATTTTTTCCTTTTATATCTTCTTGGACCGGTAAGCCGAGTTCAGAAGGCATGACAAATTATTCCTAAGATAACTTGCTTGTGGTCCGTAAAATCTGAAAGCAGTCTCGTTATTTAACTTTGCAGGGTGCCGTCTCTTTAAAACATAGTACGATGACCAATTTAAGCAGCAAACTGCCCATGGCGAGATACATGATGTGATGAATAACAGAGTGTTTTGCTACAAATCCAGCCATTGCGGGCACCACACTTCTCTCAAACAATTCGCCCACACCAACGATGACAAACAGCGAACAACTACTCGACTTTCAAAGCTGACTCTAATGAGATTTAGCGGCGACTTCCTTCGCTGCAACTATACGTGGTGCCGTTTCCTGAAGGAACAAACAGACTATGATCCCTAAAACACAACCTCCCATCGGTAAATAGAAAAAGTTCTCGATGCCAATTTTATGTGCAATCAAGCCCGACAAAATGGGAACGATCCCTCCACCGAATATTTCGCAGATCCCAACCGTAATACCGTTCGAGGCTCCTATGAGCTTCGATGGCACCGATTCTGAAGCTATTAGACAAATTCCGATGGTAATCAGCCCTTGGCTGCAGAATAGAACGAGAAACAAGCACAGGAATAGAGTTGTTTGATCAGGGCCTGAGTTTTTCAGCAGTAACACCGCGCAAAGGTCGATGATGCCGAATATAAAGGTCACCGGCTTGCGGCCAAAGTAATCAGACAGCGTTGCCAAGACCAGCGCACCCGCCGCTGCGCCAAAACCAATCGCAGAAAGAACAAAACCCATCTGGACGAGTTCAAGATGCAAATAATCGGTGAGGTAACTGGCCATCATCGCTGCCATCGACATCTCGCACGACATCCAGCCCATGACCATGATAATTTGTAATGGCACATTCCGATAACTGAAAACATCGAACCATTTGTGATCTGCATGGTCATGGATGGCTGTGTGTTCAATCGTTTCATCGCTTTTATCCTTCAGCCACTTGACCATTAGAGCGGCGACGAAAAGTCCCGGGACCATCACAAGGGCGAACACCCAGCGCCAACTGACTCCAGCATGCAGAAGCTGCACGACTAATAATGGAGCCAAGGCCATTCCAAACAATGGCAATGCCATCTGTTGAATGCCCATGTTGCGGCCCTGCCGGTCGGGTCGGGATACCTGGAGCGTAGCAATTTGACCAGCTGGAGCATAGCCGCCTTCCGCAACACCAATCATTGCACGAATTATGACTAGCCCGACGAGGCCGGTCGCCAATCCGCTGACCCCGGCAAGAAGCGAAAATACGATGAGCGAAGCGACAAGTACTTTTTTTGTACCAATTCTGTCAGAAAGCCTGCCAGTGAATAATGCTGACGCCCCCCATGCCAGAGATAATGCCCCCGCAATAATGCCGATATCCGTATAGTTAAGCGAAAGCTCTTTTGCCATGACTGGGAATATCGGCATGATCATGAAGCGATCAACGCCAACGAGCCCCCAAGCTAATACCAAGAGCACCATCGCCTTTACTTCATATGCAGTGTCCCAGCGCTTAGTTGGATGTGTTTCCATTTTTCCTCCCTTATGCGTTTTCACTTTTCGATCACTTGAACTTGTCAATCTTTTCTAATCGCCATCATGGATTTGTGATTGCCTAGCACAAGGAATTACAATCGATTTCTCGGAACTGACACCAATGGCCAGAATCCGAAGCCAT
Organism: Sterolibacterium sp.; assembly: GCA_041674465.1. Taxonomy (GTDB): domain Bacteria; phylum Pseudomonadota; class Gammaproteobacteria; order Burkholderiales; family Rhodocyclaceae; genus JACRAR01. Next base: position 15,788 of record JBAYVV010000043.1, on the reverse strand, counting down.
CGCCGAAAAGTGCGATAACCGGGAAGGTGACTCCCAGCATCGCATTTGCCGTCCACAATTCGAGCGCATAGCCTGGCGCGCCTGATTCCATGGGACCAATCAGTATTCCGCCGGCAAATTGGTAGAAGCGATGCATGACCAGGGCGAGGATAGCCACCATCACAACCAGGATGATTCCTCGGAGTGGCTGTCGAGTTGACTGGAATGGACTCAATTGCATCATCACGATGACGATGAACTCGCCGAACAGCGCTGAAACCGGCACCCTGACCATATAGTCGACCACGTCCATCCCCAAGGCCGACACGCAGAATTTCCAGATGGCCCAGGAAAGAGCGAAGACCACCAGCGTGTTAACGATGCCCCAGAGCGGTTGTCCGGCCAGCGATGGATTGGTTTTGGCCAAGGAAGAGAACGGCCAAAAATCAAACAGCACCAAACCCATGATGACCATCACTACCGTACAGGCAAATGACACCGCAACAAAGGCCGGGAGAACTCCATGAGGATCCAGCTCGGCACGATAGAAAGGGGCGCCCTGCATGGCACCGAAGTCGAAGCAAGACCTGAAAACTAGCCATGTTATTAGATAAGTCATCGCAATGACGCCGACACCGATGAAGGCAGGATGTTTAGATAAAACCGTCAAAGGCCATCCCTGAAACAAAGTGATGAACCAGAACAGGACGAGAATACTCAGAATCGCGAATAAGGACGTAAATGGTGCCGGAGGTAACAGCTTTCCTCCAACCACATTCCAGACAACCGATCCAACGATCACCGATATCACGGTCATTACGCTCAGAATCGCTATCCCTTTGGTTGGCTGTGAAAGACGCGACAGAGAAGCAGGATAGCCGCAGCGCCAAACCAAACCAAAAACCACAAGTATCGGTAAGCCGCTCAATACAGCAAGCAAAACCCAACTACCCAAAATCTGCGGATCAAATTGAGCGACGACAGTTAGCGCCACAGCTATTGCAGTCGCCGTCGCCAAAATGCCGAGTAACGGTTGCTCTAAACTCTGCCTCATGTCCCCTCCTTTTGTTTTTTTCAATTATTGTTAAAAGACTGTATCGCCAATCAAACCAATAGTCAACCAATCATGCATTGGTTGTTTTAATCGCGTATTGAAAATGATCAATGACCACCGCGTCATGTCAAAATGGGATGAACTTTTGTTTGCCATTGCACTACAAGATCCCGCAGAATATGGCTGTTACAAGTGAATGGGCGCTTTCCCCTGAAGGCTTCGAGCATAACTAGCAGCCTAATCAATAGGTCATTATTGGTTTGCCATTTACTTGATTGTGGTATAAATTATGTATAAAAATGAATCGGAGTTCCGGCAGGAATGGTTGACAGAGCGCTAGCGCAAGAAGGATACGTTCGTGTCCGTGATTATCTAATCAATGCAATCAAGGAGAATGCATTCGGCCCTGGCGAACGCGTCCCGACGGAACGCCAACTAGCTGAGCAACTCGATGTCAGTCGCGCGGTCACACGTCGCGCACTCGCGGAATTGGAAGCAGAAGGGCTGATTCTCAGGCAGGTCGGACGTGGAACATTTGTACGTCCATCCCCAGATGCACCAAGCGGCGTCACCGGATTAGATGGGACTATTAGTCCCGCAGAATATATCGAAACTCGGTTACGCTTCGAACCGGAACTACCTTGGCTAATTGCAACCAATGCCACGTCAAGTGATTTCGATCGCATGGAAGACTGCCTCAAGCGTGGATCAAAGGCCACTACGCGGGAAGAATTCGAGATATGGGACGCAGCCTTCCACCTAGCGATGGCTTCTGCCACCCATAACAAATTGGCAACACGCATGTACGACATGATTCATGCGGTTCGCCACGAACAAGCTATGTGGGGTGCGCTTAGGCAACGTGGACAGACATCCGATGAACGCCTCACTTATCAGCATGAGCATGAGGAAATATTCGCTGCACTCAAGCGCCGCGACGCCGATATCGCACGCGAGCTAATGAGCCAACATATCCGCGCTACCCGGCGCCGACTTCTCGACTACTAGCGCCCACCCCTGTTTCTGGGGTACTGGTGCCCGCCTTTGCTTCTGGAGTGCTAACGCAAAAACCCATTAACAACCAATTTATATATTGGTTGACTTTGGCGTCTTCTGCCTTTAATCTTCGAACCGGTATCAAGCGTCCTGCGCGAATTGGGATGCGGAGTTCGTTGTATTTCTTGGGAGAGGTTCGAAGATATGGGCACGACAAAAGCCAAACAAACCGCCAAGGCGGAGGTAAGAAAACCCAGCAAAGCAGCAGATGACATCCCTATTGTCACTCGACTGGCATTGTTTCGGAGCCAAGTCGAAGCCCGCTATTGTGAAAAGCGCGCCTACGATCTGTTCTTGCAAAATCTGGTCAAGGGAACCAGCCATCTGGCATTGGGACAAGAGGCAGTATCAGCCGGCGTCGCCATGGCGCTGGAAAAGGATGACTACACCTACCCGACTTTCCGCGGGCATCACCATGTACTGGCACGAGGCGCATCCATGACTTCAGTGCTGGGCGAGTTGATGGGGCGCCAGTGCGGCTGTCTCTCCGGCAAGGGCGGCTCCATGCACCTGTCCAGCGTCGAGCATGGCGTGATGGCTTCCTGTGCGATTCTTGGCGCGTCGTTGCCGATTGCTGTCGGAACCGCATGGTCCTCACAGTATCGAGGAACGTCGCAGGTCACCGTCGCATTCTTCGGCGACGGCACGGCCAATATCGGCGCGTTTCACGAAGCCCTCAATATGGCAGCCGTGTGGAAACTGCCGGTGATATTCGTTTGCGAGAACAATCTCTACGGGGAATACACCGTGACCACCAAGGTCACCGCAGTCGAGCATCCTGCCGCAGACCGCGCCAGCGGCTACGGCCTGGAACGCATCATCATTGACGGCAACGATGCCGATGTCGTTTACCGCACCATGCAGGTTGCCGTCGCCAAGGCGCGCGCCGGTGCAGGGCCTTCCATGATCGAGTGCATGACCTACCGTCAATCCGGACATTCCCGCGCCGATCCGGCTCACTATCGGCCGCCGGGCGAACTGGACGAATGGAAGAAGAAGGATCCCGTTGTCATTTATCGGAAGCGCCTGCTCGATCTTGGGGTTAAAGAAGCCGTACTGAAGCAGATCGAAGATGAAACCATGCAGGAGGTTAACCGCGCGACGGAGGAGGCCAAGGCGTCTCCAGTACCGCCAGTCGAACTGGCATTCAAGGACGTCTGGTCGAATGGAGGCATACAGTGGCGGAACTAAGTTATCGTGAAGCGGTGGTCGCGGCCATCGCACAAGAAATGCGGCGCGACGAGCGCGTCGTCTTCCTGGGAGAGGACGTCGCCGCGGCAGGCGGCTGCTTCAAGGCTACCGTCGGGCTGCTGGAGGAGTTCGGCCCGAAGCGGGTCATCGACACGCCCATTTCCGAGCAAGCCATCCTGGGCGCCGCCATGGGTGCATCCTCGACTGGACTGCGGCCGATTGCCGAGATCATGTTTTCGGACTTTCTCGCCGTGTGCTGGGACTATATTGCCAACGAGATATCGAAAACGCGCTACATGACCAATGGGCAGTTTTCGTTCCCGCTGGTTATCCGTACAGCCAACGGCGCCGGTTCGCGTTTCGGCGCTCAACATTCGCAGAGCCTTGAGAATTGGGCCATGATGATTCCCGGCATCAAGGTGGTTGCACCCTCCTGTCCCGCCGATGTCAAGGGTCTGCTGGCAGCGGCGATCCGCGATCCCGATCCCGTTGTCTTTTTCGAGCACAAATCTCTGTATTCCATCAAAGGTGAGGTACCTGACGGCGAGTATATAGATGAGCTTGGTAAAGCCAAGGTTCTACGCAACGGCAAAGATATCACCATCATCGCCCTGGCCGCCATGGTGCCACGTGCATTGCAAGCGGCAGAGCTCCTGCAAACAGCAGGAATTTCGGCAACGGTGGTTGACCTGCGTTCGCTGGTCCCGCTCGACATGCAAACCATCATTCGCGAAACAGTGAAGACCGGCCGGGTATTTACCGTCGAGGAAAACCCCCGCCTATGCGGCTGGGGCGCAGAAATTTCTTCCTTGATCATGGAAGAGTGCTTCTTCGACCTCGATCAACCGGTAGTGCGCATCACGACGCCGCACATCCCGCTGCCCGCAACGGATGGCCTCGAAGATGCAGTGATTCCGTCGGTAGACCGGATCGTCGCAGAGATTCGTCGGTCAGTGGATTTCAGGCCCAGGATCTAACAAATGGAAATTAGCCTGAACAGCATCGGCAAGGACCTGTACATCAACGGCAAGTGGCAAACCGGAACGGACGGCCGGTATTTTGACGTCATCAACCCGGCGACCGAGGAAGTGCTCGCAAGCGTAGCCGATGGCAGCGTCGAGGACGGCCTGGATGCCGTCGCAGCAGCTTACAACGCGGGTCCCGCCTGGGCTGCGACACCTCCGCGACAGCGCGGTGAGATACTGCGCCGTGCCTATGAACTGATGATTTCCAACAAGGAAGACCTGGCGCGCCTGATCACGCAGGAGAGTGGCAAGGCGATCGCCGAGGCACGCGGCGAGGTTGTCTACGCAGCAGAATTTCTGCGTTGGTTCGGTGAAGAAGCAGTGCGCAGCCTCGGCGAGATTTCCACTTCTCCCGGCGGCGCCAACCGCATCATCGTTATCCGTCAACCCATTGGCGTGGCAGTGTTCGTGACGCCCTGGAACTTCCCGGCGGCGATGGCCACGCGCAAAATCGGTCCGGCCCTTGCCGCCGGTTGCACCGTGGTACTCAAACCGGCCAAGGAAACACCCCTGACCGCTTTGGCCATGGCCTCCATTTTTGAGCAGGCGGGCGTGCCGCCCGGAGTGGTCAATGTGCTGCCGACACGGCGCACCGCCAAAGCGATCGAGGCCATGCTGAACGATTCGCGCGTGCGCAAATTTTCCTTCACGGGCTCGACCGAAATCGGCCGCGTGCTGTTGGCGCAGGCAGCGCAGACCATCGTCAAGTGTTCAATGGAACTCGGTGGCAATGCGCCATTCATCGTGTTTGCCGATGCCGACATCGAAGCCGCAGTAGCGGCGGCCATGGTAGCCAAGATGCGCAACGGTGGCGAGTCTTGCACGGCAGCCAACCGCTTCTATGTCGAGAAACCGGTCGCGGAGGAATTCACCCGGCGCTTTGTTGACGCCATGGCCAAGATCAGGATGGGCAACGGACTGGATGAGCGCATGCAGCTGGGCGCCATGGTCAACGCCAATACCCGCGACAAGATTGCCGAGCTGGTGGATGACGCCGTGGCGAAGGGCGCCCGGCTGCGCACTGGCGGCAAGATTCCCGCAGGCACAGGTTACTTCTATCCGGCGACAGTGCTCTCCGACGTGGCACACGACGCTCGTGTTCTGAAGGAAGAAATTTTCGGTCCGGTTGCACCCATTGCCACTTTCACGAGCGAGGATGAAGTCATCGCCCTGGCCAACGATACGGAAATGGGCCTGGTTTCCTTCGTGCATACGCGAGATCTCGCAAAGGCTCTGCGTGTCGCCGAGAAGATCGAATCGGGCATGGTGGGAATCAACCGCGGCATCGTCGCCGATCCCGCCGCACCATTTGGCGGCTGGAAACAAAGCGGTGTCGGGCGCGAAGGCGCTCATGACGGCCTGCTCGAATATCTCGAATCAAAATATATCGCCGTCACTTGGTGAGGATCAAATATGAACGTAATCATGCCGCAGTTGGGAGAAACCGTGCTGGAAGGCATAGTCGCCAACTGGTACAAGAAAGTTGGCGACAAGGTGCAGGCCGATGAGTCGCTGTTCGATGTGGAAACCGACAAGGTCACCAGCGAAATTCCAGCACCGGTTGCCGGCGTAGTCACGGAAATTCTCGTAGCCGCGGGTACGACAGTGAAGGTCGGCACAGTGCTGGCCGTCATCACTGCCGAAGGCGAAGTCTCAGTAACGGCGCCAGTCGCCAAGCCTGCAGCGGCTCCGACAAACACCGCCGTAACGCCTGCCAAACCAGTTGCATCTATCAGTCTTGCTACCGCGATGAACAGTCCGGCACGGCTCACGACCGCCGACGGTAAACCCAGACTCTCCCCGGTGGTTCGACGCCTGCTTGGCGAAAACGGTCTTACTCCGGAACAAATCAATGGAACGGGCAACAACGGCCGCATCACCCGCGAGGATGTGCTCGACTTCCTGGCCAGTCCCCGATCACTCGCTGCAGCTTCTGTACCGCCCAGCTACATCCCCGCCACTGCGCCAGCAATCAGCGCAGGCGATGATGATCTGGTGTTGCCGCTGAGCAAAGTCCGTCGTGCCACAGCCAGTCATATGGTGCGTTCCAAAACCATTACGCCGCATGCAGTGCAAGCGGTCGAGGTGGACTTCCATGCCGTCGATAAAGTGCGGCAGGCGATCGGTGCGGAATGGAAGGAGCGCGAGGGATACTCACTCACATACATGCCCTTCATTGCCCGCGCCGTCTGCGAGGCACTCACCAAATTTCCGCAGATCAACTCGAGCTTCGGCAACGACGAACTGATCGTGCACAAGCGTGTTCATCTGGGCATCGCCGTCGATGTGAATTTCGAGGGGCTTCTGGCAACAGTGATTCGCGATGCTCACCACAAAAACCTGCGTGGCCTGGCGGCGGAAATCAGCCGGCTCGCGGCGGCGGCTCGAAAGAACCTGCTCAAGCCGGACGAAGTCTCCGGCGGAACCTACACCATCTCCAACTCTGGCACCTTCGGCACGCTATTCAGCACATCCATCATCAACCAGCCGCAAGCGGCGATTCTTTCGGCCGACGGCGTGCGCAAGAAACCGGTGGTGATCGAAGGACCTGATGGTGACGTGATCGCCATCCGCCCAATCGGCATACTGGCGCAATCCTTTGACCATCGCGCCTTCGATGGTGCCTACTCGGCATCCTTCCTGCGCTGCCTGAAGGAAATTATCGAAAGCCGCGACTGGCTGAACGACCTATGAGTGATTTGATCACAGATGTCGTTGTTCTCGGCGCCGGTCCTGGCGGATACACTGCCGCCTTCCGTGCCGCTGACCTCGGCAAGAAGGTCGTGCTGATCGACCGCAACGCCACGCTGGGTGGCGTCTGTCTCAATGTCGGCTGCATACCTTCGAAAGCATTGCTGCACGTTGCCAAAGTCATCACCGAAGCGGCGGATACGCCGGGCATCCGTTTCCCCAAACCGGAAATCGACCTGCCTGTCTTGCGCGCATGGAAAGATTCAGTCGTTGCCAAACTGACCAAGGGCCTGGCGGCTCTCGCTAAACAACGCAAGGTCACCGTGGTTACCGGGCTCGCACAATTCGCCACGTCCAATTCAATTCGTGTTGAAACAGCCACAGGTACGCAAACGGTCAACTTCAAGCAAGCCATCATCGCCGCTGGCTCATCCGTCACCAAAATTCCCGGCTTCCCTTACGAGGACCCTCGTCTGATCGATTCGACCTGTGCCTTGGCACTTGCGGATATCCCGGGACGGCTGCTGGTGATCGGTGGTGGCATCATCGGATTGGAAATGGCCACGGTATATCATGCACTGGGCTCGAAAGTCACCGTTGTCGAGTTGCTGGATCAGTTGATGCCGGGTGCTGATGCCGACCTTGTCAAGCCGCTCGCCACACGGCTGAAGAAGCAGTATCAGCAGATTATGCTGAGAACAAAGGTAACCAGGCTGGAGTCCTTGCCTGAGGGCGTGCGCGCAAGCTTCGCTGGTCCCGGCGATCCCCCCGCGGCTGTCTACGATCGGGTACTCGTCGCTGTCGGACGCCAACCCAACGGCCGCGCCATCAACGCCGAAGCAGCCGGCGTCGCCGTGGATCAAAGAGGCTTCATTCACGTTGACGCGCAAATGCGTACCAATGTGCCGCATATCTTCGCCATCGGTGACATTTGCGGCGAGCCCATGCTGGCACACAAGGCCACGCACGAAGGCAAAATAGCCGCAGAAGTTATTGCCGGCCACAAGGTGAGTTTTCAGGCACGCACTATTCCCTCGGTTGCCTATACCGATCCGGAAATCTCCTGGATGGGTATCACCGAATCTACCGCAATCAAGCAGGGGCTCAGCTTCGAAAAAGCAGTCTTTCCCTGGACGGCCTGCGGGCGCGCGCTGGCGTCAGGACGCGATGAGGGCATGACCAAACTGATCATTGACAAAAAAACCCGTCGCATCCTCGGTGCCGGCATTGTCGGTGCCGGCGCGGGTGAATTGATCGCCGAAGCAGTTGTGGCCATGGAGATGGATGCCGAGGCGGGCGATCTGGCGCTTGCTATCCATCCCCATCCAACACTGTCCGAAACGCTGGCTCTGGCTGCCGAAATTGCCGAAGGTTCAATCACCGATCTCTATCTTCCGAAAAAATGAGCGCTGGTTTGTCATGCCACCGCACCTGATGTCTCCTCCCTCCCCAAGTCATTGGGGATTGCCCCCGGGGTCAAACCCCGGGGGATTTTTCTAAGCAAAGGAACGATGCATGGCTTATGGAACGAGCGGAAAGATTCTGCGCATCGACTTGACGCAAAAAACGATTCGGGTTGAGCGGTTCGACGAAGATTTCTACCGACTATATCCGGGCGGCAAGGCCTTGGCTGGTTACGTGCTGCTCAATGAACTCAAGCCGGGTACCGATGCGCTGTCTCCCGAAAATATTCTGGTAATTGCCAACGGACTCCTCACTGGCGCGCCCTTCTCGGCTTCGACTCGCTTCACCATGGCGGCGCGTTCGCCCCTGACCGGCTCCTATGGGGAATCCGAAGCCGGGGGTTTCTGGGGACCGGAACTGAAGATGGCCGGCTACGAAGCCATCGTCATCACGGGGCGCGCGCAGCTTCCGACCTATATCACGATTCGGGACGACCAGGTCGAATTACGCGATGCCCAAACCCTGTGGGGCTGCGAACCGAAAGAAGTGCAAGAGCGGATCCGTGCCGAACTGGCCGACAAGCATGTCCGTGTACTGCAAATCGGTATCGGCGGCGAAAACTGCGTGCGCTATGCTGCTGTGACCAATGAACTGCGCCATTTCAACGGCCGCACCGGCATGGGCGCAGTGATGGGCTCGAAGAATCTCAAAGCTATTGCTGTGCTCGGCTCCGGGCGCTATCCCGATCAAGCGCATGACATCAAACCAATCTCTGAAATCGGCCGTGCCTTGGGCAAGCGCGTCAAGGACCATCCGCAAGCCTGGGATCTGCAAGTCAAGGGTACGCCCGGTCTGGTCGGTGCCTTCAACACAGGAGGCTTTCTGCCTACCCGGAATTTCCGCCAGGGCGTCTTTGAAGGTGTCGACAACATCAAGTGGGAAGCCTACGAAAAAATGCTCACGGCTCGCCACACGTGTTATGCCTGTGCCATTCGTTGCAAACGTGAAGTGAGCGTGGACGACCGCTATCAGGTCAGCGCCGCCTACGGCGGCCCCGAATACGAAACCGTCGAAGGGTTTGGTGGATATTGCGGTATTGATGACTTACAGGCAATTGCCAAGGCGAACGAACTGTGCAATCGCTATACGCTCGATACCATTTCGGCCAGTTCCACCATCGCCTTCGCCATGGAATGCTTCGAACACGGCTTGATCGGCTTGAAGGACACCGGCGGGCTGGATCTACGTTTCGGCAATGCCGAAGCCATGGTCAAGATGGTTGAACTGATCGCCAAACGCGAAGGATTGGGCCATCTGCTGGCAGAGGGCAGCAAGCGTGCGGCTCAAGTCATCGGCGGCGATGCCCATCTGTTCGCGATTCAGGTCAAGGGCATGGAATTGGCTATGCACGACCCGCGCGGCAAGGTGGGCGTGGGGATCGGTTACTCGGTTGGCGAGTACGGCGGCGATCATCTGTATTCGGTCCATGACACCCTGGTCGCCAATGCCGAGTCGATCACGTTCAAAGGAGCCGAACCACTCGACATCGCCGCCCTGCCCCCGCGCGAACTTGGCACCGCCAAGGCGCGCAACTATACGATCCTGGAAAACTGGACCAGTTTCGGCAAGGTGGTGGGACTGTGTTACTTCGCCCCGGCCCCGCGCTCCTATATGCAGGTGGATGAAGTGCTGACAGCGGTTCAGGCGGCCACCGGCTGGGAGGAACTGACCCTTGCCGACCTGCTGCGCATTGGTGAACGCGCCACCAACCTCGCGCGTGCATTTAATGTGCTTAATGGCTTTTCGCGCAAGGACGACAATTTGCCGGAACGCTTGTTCCAGCCACTGGAGAATGGTCCGATGGCCGGTACCACGATAGACAAGAAAGAATTTCAGGATACGCTGGACGAGGTGTATCGCCTGAAGGGCTGGGATCCCGATACCACTGCGCCATCGCGTGACCGCCTGCGCGAACTCGGCATCGAGTGGGTTGCGGATTTAATGGGAGTCTAAATGGAACTGCATCTCGGCAGCTATTTGAGCTGGTATATACCGCAAAGATCTTCGCGGATGGCAATCAAGCTCGATAAACCGGTCTCACTGATGGAGCTAGTGGCCGGACTCAAGATACCCGTTGAAGAGATCGCTCTAGCCGCCGTGAATGGGGTCCTGGTAGCGCTTCCGGATACCTTCGTGTCCGATGAGGATCAAGTGGAACTCCATCCACCCAACGGTGGCGGTTAAACCGGACTCATGCGCACGCTTCTACCCTGGCCGATCGCGCTTGCTGTCATACCCCCTGATTGCCTCCGCTTAAGGAGATTGCGTTCTATTGACTTACGAATTGACGACCTACCTTACGTATTGGATGTTTCGTCCATTATGTACTATAATTCAGGGCAAGTCTCTTGTCCGCCGAAAGATCCCCGCATGAAAAGCCCTGCAACCGCCCACATCCCCGAAGAAGAGGAAGTGGCTGTTAACCATCGCACCATCGTCGGACGCAAGCGCCGCGCCAATACTGAAGCCAAGATTATTGAAGCGGCTTTGCAAGTATTTGCGGAAAAGGGACGCGATGCGCCTGTCATCGATGATTTCATCAAGGCCGCCGGGATAGCCCGCGGTACGTTCTACAACTACTTCAAAAGCACCAGCGAACTGCTGACGGCCACGTCTACGTGGCTGACCGACGATCTCGTCGAGTCGATTGAACGCGAGATTCAAGGCATCCCCGATCCGGTCATACGCCATGGCATGGGTAATCGCTTGTGGATGAAAAAAGCCGAGTCCGACCCGGCTTGGTGCGGATTCGTCGCAAGCATCTGGTTTCAAGGCGGCTTCGCGCTCAAGGCACCGTTACGGGATATCCGTCTGGGGATAAAGTCAGGAGGATTCGCCTGTAGTGACGCCAACGTCGGTTACGATATGGCAATGGGCACCATGCGCCAGGGCATGATCCGTCTGATCGCCCAATCAAGTCCGCAAAAGCGCAAGGGCTACGGCGACAAGATCGTAGAGATCATTTTGCAAGGTCTCGGAGCGGACCCGAACAAGATCAATCAGGCGATGAAACTGCCACTGCCCGACATGCGCCGTCCCACAAGGACAGTGGGCTAACGCATCCGCGACCGAACGGCGACGGCCCCCGAGTTATTCCGTTTCCAATACGCAGAGCAACTGCCCGGCCTTCAGTTGGTCGCCAACCCGAACCAGAACCTCGCTAACCATGCCCACATTCGGCGCTGAAATATCCAGCGCCACCTTGCCTGTTTCCAGAGTAATCACGAAGTCATCGAAATTCAGTGCTGCGCCGGCACGCACATGCACCGCGGCGACAAACACGTCGTCTTGAGCACAATTGCCGCATGTTTCCCAACATTCGGGAAACATCGGCAAACGTACTTCAACCCTTGCCATGATCGCAGTGCAAACTTTCTTAGTTCACAATGCGCCTTGTCTCTTGACGCCTTCAGCGCACTGCCGCCGCATCAGCCACAGTCAACGCAGTCAGGTTAACAATTCGCCGTACCGTTGCACTGGGTGTCAGGATATGGACTGGCGCTGCAGCACCCAGCAAGATGGGTCCAAGCGTGATGCCTTGACCAGAAGCCTGTTTGAGCAGGTTGAAAGCGATGTTGGCAGCATCCAGTACGGGCATCACGAGTAGGTTGGCAGTGCCTTTGAGCTTCGCCCTCGGGAAGACCAGACTGCGAACCTCTTCGGAGAGCGCCGCATCGCCGTGCATTTCTCCTTCCACTTCGAGGTCCGGTGCCTGCTTCTGGAGAAGCTCACGTGCGCTGCGCATCTTCAGCGCGCTGGGCGTATTGTCGGTGCCGAAATTCGAATGCGAAAGCAAAGCCACTTTGGGAACCAGACCGAAACGCTTCATTTCTTTCGCGGCTAGCAAACTCATTTCAGCAATCTGCTCCACTGTGGGATCGTAATTCACATAGGTGTCGCAGATGAAAACAGTGCGCTCGGGCAACATAATCCCATTCATGGCGTAATAACTGGAGACACCGGGCTGGCGTCCAAGCACCTGGTCAACCGAACGCAAATGCTGGCTGTAGGAACCGAAAGTGCCGCAGATCATGCCATCGGCGTCACCCTTGCGCAGCATCATGGCACCGATCAGGGTATGGCGCTGGCGCATTTCTTCCTGGGCGTATTGCGGCGATACGCCATTGCGCTCCATGATCTCGTGATAAGTCTGCCAGTAGTCCTTGTAACGCCCGTCCATCTGCGAATTGCATACGTCAAAATCCTTGCCTATGCATAAGTGCAAACCGCTCTTCTGGATGCGTGTTTCGATCACATCGGGCCGCCCGATCAAGATGGGTTTGGCCAGCCCCTCTTCGAGCACCACCTGGACTGCGCGCAACACCCGCTCATCCTCTCCTTCAGCGTAGACGATGCGTTTCGGACTTTGCTTGGCGGAGGCAAACACCGGTTTCATGAGCATGCCGGAGTGGTAAACAAACTGCTGCAGCTGCTCGCGGTAGGCCGTGAAATCCGTGATCGGTCGCGTCGCCACACCGGAGTCCATGGCCGCCTGGGCGACTGCCGGGGCAATCTTGAGAATCAGACGCGGATCGAGCGGCCGCGGAATGATGTAGTCAGGCCCGAAACTCAGTTCGGCATCGCCATAAGCGGCGGTGACGACATCCGACTGCTCGGCGTGGGCCAATTCGGCGATGGCGCGCACAGCGGCCAGTTCCATGGCTTCGGTGATCGTTGTGGCGCCGACATCCAGTGCGCCGCGAAACATGAAGGGGAAGCACAGGACATTATTGACCTGGTTCGGGTAATCGGAGCGACCCGTGGCAATGATGGCATCGGGGCGAACCGCCTTGGCCTCCTCGGGCATGATTTCCGGCGTCGGGTTGGCCAGGGCCAGGATCAGCGGCTGCTTCGCCATGTTCTTGACCATCTCTGGCTTGAGCACGCCCGCTGTAGACAGACCAAGGAAAATATCTGCGCCAACCATGATTTCGCCTAAAACTTTGAACTCGGTGTCCTGCGCATACTGCGCTTTGCTGGCATCGAGATCCTTCAATCGCAGTTTGCTGACCACGCCCTTGCTATCGGTCATCCAGACGTGTTCGCGTTTCAATCCCAGGGCCACCAGCAGGTCGACGCAGGCGATGGCAGCGGCGCCGGCGCCAGAGCAGACCAGCTTCACAGTCTCAATCTTCTTGTCAACGATTTCCAGGCCATTGAGGATCGCTGCGGCAGAGATGATGGCTGTGCCGTGCTGATCGTCGTGAAAAACGGGAATGCGCATGCGCTCACGCAGCTTCTTCTCAACGTAGAAACACTCTGGCGCCTTGATATCCTCCAGGTTGATGCCACCAAAGGTCGGTTCCAGCGCGGCGATGATATTGACCAGCATGTCGGGGTCATTCTCGGCCAGTTCGATATCGAACACATCAATGCCCGCAAATTTCTTGAAGAGCACACCTTTGCCTTCCATCACGGGTTTGCCGGCCAGCGGTCCGATGTTGCCAAGGCCAAGCACGGCCGTGCCATTGGTGACGACGGCAACCAGATTGCCACGCGCGGTCATGTTGCGTGCCTCTAGAGGATCCCTGACAATTTCCTCGCAGGCTGCCGCAACACCGGGTGAATAGGCCAGCGCCAAATCGTACTGATTGGAAAGTTGCTTCGTGGGTGTAACGGCAATCTTGCCGGGGCGCGGGAGGCGGTGATATTCGAGGGCGGCAGCGCGCATTGTTTCATCCATAGTGTTTTATTTCCTTTGATTGATCGTTTGGGAAAAGGCTCAGGGCAGGCAAGCTGAAATTAGCCACTGTTGATGCCTTGGTAAGGAAGCGCCATCAGCGACACGGCAACCCCACCCAGAGCGCCGCCAAACCCTCCTTTGGAAACACCAGTCAGCAGGGCCGCCAGTACGGCAAGGAAGTGGAAATTCTGATCGGTGATCACAGGTGATGCGCTGGCAGCGGCGCAACAGGCCTGCCCAACCGGTCAGGAAAGCTGCTGGGCGGCAAGGGGGCGCGGTTCAATGCTCCGGCAGAGCCGAGCAGTCATGCAGAACCCGTTCAACAAGCGGCAGGATTTTCGGCAGATAGACGGTGGTAATCGCCTTGGCTTTGCGATGTTGATCAAGCGCCGCCTGGGATGCCCATCGTTCAACAACAATCAGGGTTCCTGGCGCCGACTTTGACTCAAATGCATCAAAACGCTGGCAACCCGGCTCTTGCCGGGATAAATCAACCTGGGTTGCCAGCAAATCGCGCAGCTCTGGCAGGGAACCGACGTCTTTTGCTATCAGAACCACTACCAGATTTACTCCGACATCCGTGTGTGCGCTGTCCATCATGGTGTCTAATCGAAATTGTTCTTCTTGCCCTTTTTCACATAGGCGCCGCAATCTGCGATGTGATTGCGGCTATGCACGGCCTTGTCCTTGGCGAGATGGCCGAACATCTGGATGCCAAAACCGCCATCGAGATCGTCGCTGATCCGCTGCCGCCAGGGCCGCCGCACGATCTGGGTGGTCAGTCGGCGGGTGATGCGCGGCTGGGTCATGATGTGGTCGGCGATCGTGTAGGCGCGCTCGATGAGCTTGTCCTTGGGCAGGATCTCATTGACCATGCCATAGGCCAGCGCGGTCTTGGCGTCGATCGCCTCGCCCGTCAGCAGGGCATAGGCCGCGCGCTTGACGCCCAGCAGCTCCTCGAAGCAGCTGTGAATGCCGTCACCGGGCACCGAACCAATGTCGTAGTGAAGATCGTAGATGACCGCATCCTCGGCCATCAGGGTGATGTCGCACATCAGGCAGATTTCGCTGTGGAAGCCGCTGCCATTGAGGATGCCGATGGTGGGGATTTCCAAGTCGTTGATCAGCGAACTGACGTTGATGCGGCCGTCCTTGTAGGCATACTCATAAGCCCAGTACGGCAGGTTCTCCTGTTCCAGTTCGAAACCCTTGGGATCTGCATTCATCATGAAGTCCTCACCGGTACCACCGAAGATCATCACCTCGTTTTCGGGATCTGCACCGATGGCCTTGAACAGCATTCCAAGCGAGCGGTGATTTTGCACACTCAACTGGACGGAGTCGCCCAAGGTGTGCGTCTGAGCCAGGATGACCCCGTCGGGACGGCGCTCCAGCTTGTAGTGGTCCTTGAAGCGCTCTTTGTAATCTGCGAATTTAGGCATGGAGACGAAGTCTTGCAATGACATGATGATTCCTTTCTTTGTCCGTGTTGTGTTAGGGATTGATTCTGCTTTCGGTCGCCCAAGCTACAGAGCCCTTGCCATACCGAGTGCTGAGGTAGCGACGCTGCCGAGCAAGAGGAAATCGCCGATGGCCATGATGGGAACCAATGAACGGATGCTGCCGAGGGTCCACACAACGGCGG
>JBAYVV010000042.1:0-27478 GCA_041674465.1 Sterolibacterium sp. | reverse complement strand
CATGGGGGACATCCTCGGCTTGGTTGAAGAGGCGCAACGCGGTGTAGATCAGGACAAGGCCCAGGCGTTTGCCAACAAAATCAAATCGGGTAAGAGCTTCGACCTCAACGACTTCAAGGAACAGATCGGCCAGATGCGCAAGATGGGCGGCATGGCGTCGATGCTCGACAAGCTGCCGGCGCAGTTTGCCCAGGTTGCCCAGCAAGCCGGCGGCGGCATGGAGGACAAGGCCATCGGCCGCATCGAGGGCATCATCAATTCCATGACGCCGCAGGAACGCAGCAAGCCGGAAATCCTCAAGGCCAGCCGCAAGCGCCGCATCGCCCTGGGCGCCGGCGTATCGGTGCAGGAAGTCAATCGTCTGCTGAAGCAGTTCGAGCAGACGCAACAGGTCATGAAGCAGTTTGCCAAGGGCGGCATGCAGAAGATGCTGCGTGGCATGCGCGGCATGATGCCGGGCTTGCGCTGAACCTGAAAGCCCAAGTTTCCCCCGGAGATTTCCTAATCAGGGCCAGAGCATAGGCAAAAGGGTAAACTCGCCCGATGCCCAACAAACTCACCCTCAGCCAACTCTCCAGCCTGCTGTTCCGCGCCTGCGACGACTTGCGCGGCAACATGGATGCCTCGGAGTACAAGGAATACATCTTCGGCATGCTGTTCCTCAAGCGGCTCTCCGACCTCTTCGACCAGGAGCGCGAGCAGCTCGGCACAGACCTGAAGTCCAAAGGCATGGCGGAAGCCATGATCGCCACGCAGCTCGCCAATCCCGACAAATACACCTTCTTTGTCCCGGCGGAGGCGCATTGGTCGAAAATTCGCCACCTCAAGACCAACGTCGGCAGCGCCCTCAACAAGGCGCTCGAAGCCCTCGAAGACGCCAATCATGAAGCGCTGCAGGACGTGCTCAAGCACATCAACTTCAACAAGAAGATCGGCCAGCGCACGCTCGACGACGACACCCTGGCCAACTTCATCCAGAACTTCGAGAAGATCCCTCTGCGTGACGAGAACTTCGAGTTCCCCGACCTGCTCGGCGCAGCCTATGAATACCTGATCAAGTTTTTCGCCGACTCCGCCGGCAAGAAGGCAGGCGAGTTCTACACTCCGGCCGACGTGGTGCGCACCCTGGTCGAGATCGTCGATCCGCACCCTCACATGAGCATCTACGACCCCACCTGCGGTTCCGGCGGCATGCTGATCCAGACCCGCGACTACATCCGCGAATGCGGCGGCGATCCGCGCGACCTGACCTTGGAAGGTCAGGAAAGCATCGGCACCACCTGGTCGATCTGCAAGATGAACATGCTGCTGCACGGCATCTCCCACGCCGACATCCGCCAGGAAGACACCCTGCGCCGCCCGCAGCACAAAGCCGACAACACCGAACTCAAACGCTACGACCGCGTCCTCGCCAATCCGCCCTTCAGCCAGAACTACATCAGGAAGGACATCGAGTACCCCGGCCGCTTCGCCGTGTGGATGCCGGAGAAAGGCAAGAAGGCCGACCTGATGTTCGTCCAGCACATGCTCGCTGTGCTCAAAGCCGACGGCAAGATGGCTACCGTCATGCCGCACGGCGTGCTGTTTCGCGGCGGCGAGGAGAAAGCGGCGCGCCAGCACTTCATCGAGCGCGGCTGGCTGGAAGCGGTGATCGGCCTGCCCGCCGGGCTGTTCTACGGCACCGGCATCCCCGCCTGCGTGCTGGTGATGAACAAGCAGAATGCCATGGTTGACGGAAAACCGCGCCAGTACATCATTTTCATCAACGCCGACCGCGAATACCGCGAAGGCAAGGCGCAGAACTTCCTGCGCCCCGAGGACATTTCCAAGATCGTGCACGTCTATCGCAGCCTCGCCCAGGGCGGGCCGGATGTGCCGGCCTACGCCCGCCGCGTGCCGGTGGAAGAGATCGCCGCCGAAGACTACAACTGCAACATCCGCCGCTACGTCGACAACGCCCCGCCGCCCGAGCCGCATGACGTGCGCGCCCACCTGCACGGCGGCGTGCCGGTCACGGAAATCGATGCGCTGTCCCGCTACTGGCACAACTACCCCGGCCTGCGCCAGCGCTGCTTCGCACCGCGCCAAGCGGATGCCAGCTACGCCGACTTCGCCCCCGCCATCACCGACCGCCGCACCCTCGCCGAGCAAGTCAAAACCGATCCCAGCGTTGCCGCAGCCCATGCCGGCTTTCTGCAAACTCTGGAAGCCTGGTGGCAAGCCAAGCTGCCGCTGATCGCAGCGCTTGCCCCGAGCAAGGGCAAGAAGGGCAATGTCTATGAACTGCGCCGCGCCTTGCTCGCCAGCATCGAGCAGGCCTTTGCCGGCAACACCCTGCTTACCGGCCACCAGATTCGCGGCGCCTTCGCCCGCTACGTGGACGACCTCAAGGCCGACCTCAAGTCCATCGCCGCCAGCGGCTGGGGGCCGGAGCTGATCCCCGACGCCGAAATCATCGCCAGCCAGTTCCCGCAACTGCTGGCCGAGATGGAGCAGAAGCGCCTGCGCATCGCCGAACTCGCCGCGCTGTTCGCCGCCGCCGATGAAGAGGACTACGAGGACAGCGATGAATCTGGCGTGCGGCCCGGCGAAGAAGTCAAACGCCTCAAGGCCGAACTCAAGGAAGCCCGTGCCAGCGCCAAACTCGCCAAGAAGGAGGCCGACAAGGGCGACTGGACGGCTTACACCCATGAGGCCGAGGAAATCGAGAAACGCCTCGCCCGCCACAAGGCGCTGGAAGACGAAGCCAAGTTATTGAAAGCCGAACTGCGTGCCACCGAGAAGAAGCAGGAAGAACTGGTCGCCGCCGCCCGTGAGAAGATCGGCAGCGATGAAGCCAAAGGTGTGATTCTGGAACGCCTGCACAGCCTGCTGGTGCAGACCTACCAAGGCTACCTGCGCGCCGACCAGCGCGCCTGCATCGCCGCGCTGGAGAACCTGCACGACAAGTATGCCGTTACGGCGAAGCAGATTGAGACCAAACGCGACGAGGCGGCGGCGAAGCTGAAGGGGTTCTTGGCGGAGTTGGGGTATGAATGAGTGGACTGAGGAATCACTTGGTCGTCTCGCAAGCATCGAAATCGGAGGAACTCCGTCGCGGGATATTCCGGCGTTTTGGGCGAGCGAAAATGCCGAAGGGTTTCCTTGGGTTTCTATCGCCGATCTTGGGCCGAGATTTGTCTCGGCCACCAAAGAACGTATTACAGAGCTTGGCGTTCTTTCGTCAAATGTGAAGCCAGTTCGGAGCGGCACACTAATGATGAGCTTCAAGCTCACCATCGGTCGCGCTGGAATTGCTGCCCGCGACTTGTACACCAACGAA
Source organism: Sterolibacterium sp. (assembly GCA_041674465.1). GTDB lineage: Bacteria > Pseudomonadota > Gammaproteobacteria > Burkholderiales > Rhodocyclaceae > JACRAR01. The sequence continues at coordinate 24,156 of JBAYVV010000042.1, read as the reverse complement.
GCGATTGCCGCTTTTGTTCCAATGCCGCGAACGGTCGATAGCGGATTTCTCTATTACCTATTGCCGCCTATATCGCGCAATGCCGTCACCGATGTTGCGATTAAAGGCAGCACACTCAATAAACAAACGCTCTCAAAGCTAAAGCTGCGCTTCCCGAAGGACATGCAGCAGCAATGCCGCATCGCCGAAATCCTTTCGACGCTGGACGAAGCGATAGAGCAGACCGAGGCGCTGATTGCGAAGCAGCGGCAGATCAAGGCGGGGCTGATGCACGACCTGTTCACCCGCGGCGTCACCCCCGATGGCCACCTCCGTCCTACACGCGAGTCCCAATCAACAAGGTTCGGGTGGATTCCCAAAGCTTGGCGAATAGGATCTTTACTGGATGTCGCAGATTTAGCCCGCCAGCCTATCTTGACAGGTCCTTTCGGTGCAGATTTGGGAAGCGACGATTTTGTCGCTGATGGAGTGCCTGTCTTGCGAATTGGAAACGTGCAACAAGGGCAACTCGATGTTACTGATCTTCTCTATGTGACTGAAGCAAAGGCGCGAGGACTTAAGCGCTACAGCGTCAAGGAAGGCGACCTTTTGTTCGCACGGCAGGGCGCAACTACGGGAAGAAATGCGTTGGCCAGCCGGGAAGCTGATGGTTGGCTTATCAACTATCACATCATTCGGGTCGCCCTCGATCACTCGCGGTGTGCACCGATTTTCATCGAAGCCGCGTTTGCTGGTGAAATCGTTATACGACAGGTGGAGCGAGACAAAGGGAGAGGCACGCGCGAGGGAATTAATACGGCTCAGTTGAAAGCGCTTCAGATTCCTTTGGCTTCAGTAAGCGAGCAAAACACGATTGCGCAGATTCTCATGACACACGAATCACAGTGCGCGGAAATGCAAAGATACTTGGCCAAACTCCGTCAGCAAAAACATGGGCTCATGCACGACCTCCTAACCGGTCGTGTGCGCGTTCCAGAAGGTGCTCAAAACACGGACGTGTCTCAATGAGTGAAGTCCACAAGATTCGGATTCTCAAAAGTCGTGATGCCTCGAAAGTGTCACATAAAGTGGTATCCATGTTTGACACTTACCTGGGAGCCCGGTAGCAAATATGACGGAAAACAAACTCCCGATGCAATCATACCTTACGCTCGCGTGGCGCATTTGGTCCGCGGGTGGTGGTCCAGTGTTGATCGATGATCCCGCTATGCGTGCGGAACTCGCGCCCGCACTCTGTGAGGGCATGGTGCTCGAAGATGACAAGGGGCTACGGTTCGCCAGCGAGCAGTCCATGGTGCAGGCCGCTGCTCAATACATTTTGGACACCGAAGGCCAGCTACTGACCAGCACGCCCAAGGCTTGCTTCGAACGATTGGACGAAATGTTTGGTAAGGAAATTGGGAAAAAGGACATGGTCTCAGGCTACGTCCTTGCAATACTGCACAACGGCGGTCAGCTCGACGCCTATTCCTGGGGACGGCAGGCCATCGAAACGGGTGTCGGCGTCTTCGATGTTCTTCATGTGCTGGAAGGCGCTGTCATTCATTTCGATAACGCGCTAGCCGAGTCAATCTTCCAGTTTTTCGCCGGCAATTACGAAAGAGTAAAGAATGACCTCGCTGGCGGGCTGGTGTATCCGAAGCTTCAGGCTTGGTTCGCCCAGCATCCCGATGCTGCTCGCGAAGTGGGGCGGTTACACGAGGAGCATCCCGAGGAGCGCGGCGCAAGCCTATATGGCTGCTCGGTGCATGGTTTGATCCTGAATGACTTTCGAAGTGGTTTTGCCTTGATGGTGGCGGCAAGCAGGCTACCGAACCCATTGATCGCGGGGCCGGCCGTTCATGTTCTGGGGTTGGTCGATTACAGCGATCCGTCCCGTCGTGCGGCCCTGAATGAAACGATCCAAGTCTGTACTGAGATCCTTCGAACACCCGGACATCCCTTGCTTGGAACGGCTGTCGGAACACTGAGCCGGCTGGTAATTCTGGACGAAAACGTAATCGTCGGCTTGCTAGACGAAGCTGGTAAGACAGCGGCACCGGAAGCGCTCTACGCGCTTTCCGGGTTTCTCTGGCGGGAGGAGAAATCGATCGGAGGAAAAGATTGGTTTTGGCCGCTGGTACTTCATCTGACTTCGGCCAAAACCGAACACAAGGGCATCCTTGAAAACGCCGACATGATGTTGATGGGCTGGGTGCGAGATACGGTTAAGGGACCGCGTGTCCTTGAGTTTATAAATGCCTGGATATCCAGACAGTCCAGCGACGCTTTTAATGAAGACGGCTTGGAAGCATCCTTTTCAACAACTGTCCATAGGCTCGCAGAACAGCCAACCGCCCTGAGCCGCGCACTGACTGGATGGCTTCTGCACGACGATATCCGGTATCCACTGGTCGCACAGCGGCTGGCGTCGCGCCTGCGCACTGACGGCGTCAAATCCCTTGAGCTGGACCTCGCAATCATTGATGAGTTGAGCCAAAATGAGATTCGGTTTCTGTTGCGCCGCATTCTAGGATACATCTTTGGTGATGATGTACAGATTCAGCTTGTCTTTTCGTTGGTTCGAACACAGGGCGCGAAGGATAGAACTTTCGGGTTTGTCACCTCTGTTCTTCAAGACCAAGTTGGCTACGACTATCCGTACCAGACAATCGAATACCTGAAAGAGCACCAGAGTGCAGAGAATGAGACGGAGGAAGTAAAGGTACTCTGCAATGAGGTTGCCACGGAACTGCAAGAACGGCTAGATGCGCTTGACGCCCTTCTTGATCTTAAGGAGTTTCATCCTTCTTCAGTGAAGAGGCGCCGATTCTATATGGAGCGGCAACGCAAAATAAATGAGGCTGTCGAGGAGGCAAGCAAAGATTCCATTTGGCGCCAAATCACAACCCACATTCCACTTAAAGCGGGGCGACGGACCTTTCAGACCATCAACGGCCAGTACACCGATCCTATGGAGTTGAAAGGGATGTCGCATTCAGTCGCGTTACCGCGAAGCGAAATCTCAGATCCTGCGGGCGCGGCGCGCGAACGCCTGCTTTACCGGCAGTCGAAGAAGGATTCGCCATGAGGCTCATCATTCGCGAATACCTTGGAATGCTAAGAGAGTCGGGGGAGTTTGACGTATTGCTCCCAGATCTATTGTTGGCAATGAATATTGTTCCACTCAGCAAAGCTCAAGTGGGAGTGAGGCAAGCGGGAGTCGATATCGCGGCTGTGGGGAATGACGAAGCTGGGCTTCGCACGTTGTGGCTTTTCGTCCTGAAGCGTGGAGATCTCGGTCGGCGGGATTGGGATGGTGACAACCCGCAGGATGTGCGCCCGTCTTTAGAGGAAATTAAGGACGTTTATCTCCGCAATCATGTTGCCCCTGAACATTCAGGGCTACCTGTGAAAATCGTCGTGGCCACGACCGGTGGTTTCAAGCAGGACTTCGAGCAAAACCGCGTGGGATACGCGGATGCAAACACTCAGCCAGGTCGGGCTTACGAGTTCTGGAACGGCGATCAAGTAGCAGCGCTCCTTGAACAGCACCTACTAAACGAGTACGCGCTTCCCGCTGCTGCCCGGTCGCAACTGCGACGCGCGCTCTCCCTTGTCGGAGAGCCAGACTACGACCTGGAGCACTTTTTTGCGCTCCTACACCTGCTTCTCGCTTGGGAGATCGACGAGGTCAATGGTGAAGCGAAAAGCGAACGAGAGTGTCTTCGAACTCTCGTCACGACGAGCCTCGCCTTAGGCATTCTGTGCCGATGGTCTGCCCAAGAGGGCAATCTGCGTAGCGCGGTTATCGCGTGTGAACGAACGCTCCTCTGGACCTGGGACGCGATCCGAAGCAAGAATTTCACGGAGAACCGAGCCATTCTTCGTGGCTTTGTGCGACTTGTTGATATTTATCTGACCACTACCGTGGAGTACTTCAACAAGGTCCAATCCCATCTACATACAGACGACGCGCTGGCAAAATACCATCGAGAAGCGGCGCTCCTCACCGAGCGGGTGTTTGATGAGATCGGGCTTGTGGCGAGTATTGGCCTATGCCATTTAATTTGGGGCGTGACCACCAAGAATGAAGAGCTCATCAAAGGCGCTGGTGTTGTGGCGGATACTCTGCAAGCATTCCTCAAGACGCACCGTTGTTCCGGGTCACCCTGCTACGACGGGCAGATCACCGACATCTCTCTTACACTGCTGCTTCTTTTCTTGAGCAAACGCGGCGAGCATGCAAAAACCTGGCTGCAAGAGTTGATCGGTCGCCTTACTTTCGGATTCAGGAGCGGGCGGTGGTTTCCTATTTCGACCGATTCCTTTGACGACCTTATGGCATTTGAGATCGATCGCAAGGAGGCGGACATGGCCAAACTTAAGGAAACCTCCTGGATGGTAGCGACGGTCGCTCAATGGGCCGCAGCACTGGGCGAAGACGAGGCGTATGCCCACCTAGTGGGGTTGCGCACAGATGCGCTAAAAGATACTTGCTTCCAACTTTGGTACCCGGATCAGAAAACTGACGAGATTATGTATCGTGGTCCGGCGCATTTCGAAAGTGGTATTGCAGAAGCGCCAGTGGAGTTACCCCCAACTGCCGAGGAGATGCGAGCTAACATGAAACGGACACGCACTGACTCCCCTGTGAAGGAGCCAGTCGAATCCTCGGCCAGTAGAGCAGGTTTTGCGTGGCTAGACTTCATTGCGAGCCGCCATTTCAGAACGCCCCTAGATCCCGCGTTCTGGCAAAAGCTCGCTGATGAGCAAATTGTAGGAACAGGACGTAATGAATCTATAGGGGCCGGGGGATGAGTGGCGCGGCCGGATCGTCTCGGCGCTTCGCCAACGCGCGGTGGAAAGCGCCAATTAAGTACAAGGCGGGCTGAATCCGGGTATCGTCGGCAGGTTTGTCTTATACCCAATAAGGGCATCGACATGCCCGAAATGGGTATGACTGCTCACATGTCAAACCACACCCCGCTGACAGAAATATAGGTATATTATTAGTGTCGTAATTCACCTAATAGTTGAATTGGAGCATATCCATGGTTATCGTGGAGAAGCTGACGGGCATAGGTAAGCTGGACCGGGAGCGCTTGGCGGCGATCCTGCGCGGAACCAAGGGAACGGTTTCGGTCGCCGAGGCGGCGGGCATTCTGGGCGTTGCCCGGAACGACGCGGCCAAGATGCTCTCGCGCTGGCACAAGAAAGGCTGGCTGTCGCGGGTGCGGCGCGGACTGTACGTGCCGGTGCCCCTCGAAGCCAGGACGGCGGACGTTCCCCTGGACGACCCGTGGCAGATCGCCGTGAGCCTGTTTGCGCCCTGTTATATCGGCGGCTGGAGCGCCGCCGAATATTGGGATTTGACGGAGCAGATATTCCGCACCACGGTGGTCATGACCCAGCGCACCCCGCGCGACCGCAATCCGGTCATCAAGGGGGCGACGTTTCTGCTCTGTTCCATCAACGAAAAGAAGCTGTTCGGCCTCAAGCCGGTCTGGCGCGGCCAGGTCAAGGTTTCGGTCGCCGATCCAGCCCGGACGATCCTCGACATGCTGGCCGAACCGCGCTTGGGCGGCGGCATCTGCTCGGTGCAGGACATGCTGGCGAACTACCTGCGTTCCGAGGCCAAGAATCTCGACCTGTTGCTCGATTATGCCAAGCGTCTCGACAACGGCGCCGTGTTCAAGCGTCTCGGATTCCTGCTGGAGCGGGATGCGCCAGACGAACAGGCCGCCATCGAGAAATGCGCATTGCGGCTGACCAAGGGGAATGCACGGCTCGACAGCAAGCTGGCGGCGGATCGGCTGGTTACGCGCTGGCGGCTCTGGGTGCCGGCGAGCTGGTTGAAGGAAATGGCATGATCGACCGCCAGGAGCTATCCGATTTTGCGCGGGAGTTGTCCCTTGACCCCAATGTGGTGGAAAAGGATTACGTCCTCGGCTGGCTTCTGGCGGGTATCTCCGCCCATGCTGCCCTTGCCGGGTATTGGGTCTTCAAAGGGGGAACCTGCCTCAAAAAATGCTACTTCGAAACCTATCGATTCTCCGAAGACCTGGATTTCACCGTCACGGAAGAGGGGCATCTCGACGAAGCATTCCTGCTCGCGACGTTTCACGAGATTTCCGATTGGATTTATGATGCGAGCGGTATTGAAATTCCGGCCGAGCAAATCCGCTTCAAGCTAACCGACATCCCGGGCGGCGGGAAATATGCCGAGGGGCGCGTGTATTACGTCGGCCCACGCCAGCAGCGCCGCAACCTCGCCCGCATCAAGTTCGATCTGACGACCAAGGAAAAGCTGGTGCTGGCCCCGGAAGAGCGGAAAGTTCATCACCCATATTCCGATTTACCGGAAGCTGGAATACATATTCTGAGTTACTGCTTCGAAGAAGTGTTTGCGGAAAAGGTCCGGGCGCTGGCGGAACGCGAGCGTCCCAGAGACCTGTACGACGTGGTGCATCTCTACCGGCATGACGAAATCCGTCCCGATCGGTCGGTGGTAATGAACACCCTGCGCGAGAAATGCGCCTTCAAGAATATTCCGGTGCCGACCAGAGACTCGCTGTTGCGACCCGACGCGCGGGAAAAGCTGTTGGCGGAATGGGAGGACATGCTTGCGCATCAACTGCCGGTGTTGCCTCCGTTTGACCAATTCTGGAATGAGCTGCCCCAGGTCTTCGACTGGCTGTATGAGGTCACCGAAAAGCCGGCCTACATGGGTATGCAGGATAGAGAGGCCATAGATCAGTCGTGGCAACCGCCTGCCATGGTCTATGCCTGGCATGCGGCCGTGCCGCTGGAGTCGATCCGTTTTGCTGCGGCCAACCGGCTCTGCGTCAATCTCAACTATCAGAATAGCTGGCGGCTTATCGAGCCATACTCGTTACGCCGGAGCAGGGAAGGTAACTTGCTTCTGTATGCCGTTAAACATGAGTCCGGCGAAGCTCGTTCCTACCGGGTCGACCGCATCCAGGGGGTCGAAGTGAGCAAGGTTTCCTTTGTTCCGAAATACCTGGTGGAATTGACACCGGCGGGACCACTCCACGCCCCAGAAACAGAGCGGCGAGGACCATCGACCGTACGCCCCTCATCCTTGCCTGGCCGGGTCAGAAGCAGAGCCGTTTTACCGACAAGTGGTGGCCCGACGTATATCTTCAAATGCACCATGTGCGGGAAGCAATTCAAGCGAAAATCCCATGACGCTACACTGAACCCGCACAAGAACAAGCAGGGACACCCATGTTATGGGAGCTTTGGCATGTATGTCCGGACTGAGTATTGACGCAGACTATGGCTGAATTCGTTCCCGCCGAAGCGCGCGGCACTACCCGGTGGGCGAAGTGGCGTATGTCTAAGCCGGCTTCTGATGCGGAAATTAGCTAAAGATTTAGATATAGAAAAGCCTCTGAGAGATAGTAAGCGCCTGATTAAGCAAACTCAACTTTAGAATTGCCGATCCCTTTCCCTAGATTTATATTGCCCCGATGTCGGAATACCGTCATGTCGAAAAGCCCTTCCTCGACCAGCTTGCCGCGCTGGGCTGGACGGTGATCGACCAGGGCCAAGGATTCATCCCTGCCGATCCGGCGTCCAGCCTGCGTTCGAGCTTCCGCGAATGGCTGTTGCCCGAGGTGTTCCGCGAGGCCGTGCGGAACATCAATCGCGGCGCCGACGGCTCGGCCTGGCTGACCGACCGCCAGCTCGACGATCTGCGCGAGCAGATTCTGCGCCAGCCGAACCGCACACTGCTGGAGGCCAACGAGGCCATCCATGCCTTGTTCCTCAAGGCGCAGGTAGATCGCAACGAAGTGACGGGCGAAAGCGATCCGGTGGTTCATCTCATCGATTTTGTTCATCCCGAGCGCAACCGCTTCCACGCCATCAACCAGTTCCGCATCGACACGCCGGGCTGCGTGAAGCAGTGCATCATCCCCGACATCGTGCTGTTCGTGAATGGCATCCCGCTGGTGGTGATCGAGGCCAAGATCGGCGACGCGACCACGGCCAACCCGATGCATGCCGCCTTCGAGCAACTGCTGCGCTACCGCAACGGCCGTGCGGAAACCCTGGCCGCCGGATTGCGCGAAGGCGAGCCGCGCCTGTTCCACACGAATCTGCTACTGATCCGCACTTGCGGCGAACAGGCGGAGTTCGGCAGCATCACTTCGGGGCATGGGCATTTCCACGCCTGGAAGGACATCTGGCCGGAAACAAATCGCGCCTATACGCCGCCGCTGGGCGTGGAGCGCGACCAGGAGCGGATGATCCAGGGCCTTCTGGCGCCGGCTACATTGCTGGACGTGCTGCGCACCTGCACGGTGTTCATGGATACCGATTCAGGCCAGCGCGTCAAGGTGGTTTGCCGCTACCAGCAGTACCGCGCCGCGCATCGCGTGGTGTCGCGCCTGCGCGCCGGCAAGAGCGCGGAGGAGCGCTCCGGCGTGGTGTGGCACACGCAGGGCTCGGGCAAGTCGCTGACCATGGTGTTTGTCGCGCGCATGCTGCGTGCATCGGCCGACCTGGCGGACTTCAAGATTCTGCTGGTGAATGACCGCGTCGATCTCGAAGACCAGCTTGCCGCCACCGTGAAGCTGATCGGCGGCAAGGTGAATGTGATCGAGAGCACCGCGCAATTGCGCGAGCACCTGAGCACCAATGCTTCCGACATCAACATGGTGATGGTGCACAAATTCATGGAGCGCGCCGAGGCGCTGCCGCTGATGGTGGCGGAGGCACTCGCGAGCTACGGTCCCGTGCCCACCGGCAAGAGCTTCGGCGTGGTGAATCCGTCCGAGCGCATCCTGCTGATGATCGACGAGGCGCACCGCACGCAAAGCTCGGACTTCGGCGACAATATCTTCGAGGCATTCCCCAACGCCACGCGCATCGCCTTCACCGGCACGCCGCTGATTACCGAGCAGCACGGCAACCGGCGCACTATCAAGCGTTTCGGCGAATACATCGACACCTACAAGCTGATGGATGCGGTGCATGACAACGCGACGCTGCAAATCCTTTACGAGGGCCGCACCGCGGACACCGCGCTGAAGGACAAGCATGGTTTCGATACCAAGTTCGAAGACCTGTTCAAGACACGCAGCGAAGCGGAGATACTCGCCATCAAGAAGAAGTACGGCGCCAGCGGCGACATCCTCGAAGCCGAGCAGCGCATCGCGGCGATTGCCCGCGATCTGGTCGATCACTATATTGACAACATCCTGCCGGATGGCTTCAAGGCGCAGGTGGTATGCCATTCCAAGCTGGCGGCGATCCGCTACCAGAAGTCGATCCGCGCGGCCCTGGCCGAGCGCCTGGAGCGGGAAAAGCTCAAGCAGAAACCGGAGCTTAAGACGATTCGTCGCATCGCTTTCCTGAAAGCCGTCGTGGTGGTTTCATCGGATGCCACCAACGAGCTGGCGGTCATCACCGAGGCGCGCAAGGAGGCCAAGCGCTGGAATGCGGTGGAAAATTTCTGCAAGCCTTTCGACTTTGCCGATCCGGACCAGGCGCTGACTGGCATCGCCTTCCTTATCGTCTGTGACATGCTGCTGACCGGCTTCGATGCGCCCGTGGAACAGGTGATGTACATCGACAAACGGCTCAAGGAACACAATCTGCTGCAAGCCATCGCGCGGGTGAACCGGGTGGCGAGCAACAAGCAGCGCGGCTTCATCGTGGATTACATCGGCCTGGCCAACCACCTGACGCAGGCGCTGGCGATTTACGCAAAGGAAGACGCCCAGGACATTCAGCAGGGGCTGAAAAACCTGCTGACCGAATTGCCGATTCTGGAAGAGCGCTATCAGCGCCTGTTGCAGCATTTCCGCGCCGCCGGGGTGGGGGAGATCGAGGCCTTTGTGTGCGACGAACTACCGTCGCCGGAGAAGGAAGTTGCCGTGGTGCATGCGGCGGTTGGTGTCTGCAAGGACATCAAGCGCCGGGCGGATTTCGAGGTGTATCTGAAGAAGTTCTTGCAAAGCCTCAACCTGATCCTGCCGAATCAGGCCGGGCACATCTATCGCGGCCCGGCGCGGCGCTTCGGCTACCTGCTGCGCATGATCAAGGAGCGCTACAAGGACGATTCGCTCGACATCGCCGATGCGGGCGAGAAGGTCAAGGCGCTGATCAACGAGCATCTTATCGATCTCGGCATCAACCCGAAAATTCCGCCCATCGAACTGCTCTCCGACGATTTCATCGCCAACGTGCAGAAGCATGCCCAAGGCGACCCCGAGGCCAAGGCCAGCGAAATGGAGCACGCCATCCGCAAGCACTGTACGGTGCATTTCGACGAAGACCCGGCCTTTTACAAGCGCCTCAGCGAGAAGCTGGAGAAGCTGATTCAGGAACACCAAAACAACTGGCAGGTGCTGGCCGAAGGCTACGAGGCGCTGCGCCAGGAAGCGCTGGAAGGTCGCACCGACGCCATCGAGGGATTGAGCAAGGAGGCGACGACCTTTTTCGACCATGTGGTGCAACTGGCTTTTGCTGGCGGCGAGGTGCCGCCCGATGCAATGGCGCCATTGAAGAAGCTCATGGCGCGCATCGTGGAAATTCTGCAAGCCACCATCGACATCATCGACTTCTGGAAGAAGCCCATCGAGGTAAAGACCCTGCGCGGCAACATCGATACCGAAATCCTGCTCGCCAATATCCCGCAGCTTACCGCCAAGCATGAGCGGATCGCCGTGGAAATCGTCAAGCTGGCCGAGAAGCGGCATGCGGAGCTGACCAAATGAGCAAGGATATTTCCTACCAGGTCGTGCGCAGCCGTCGCGCGACGGCGGACATCGTGATCGAGCGCGATGGCCGCGTACTGGTGCGTGCGCCGGACTCCATTCCCGATGAGCGCATCGAGGACATGGTCGAAGCCAAGCGCTACTGGATTTACAAGAACCTTGCCGAGTGGCGCGACCTGAATGCAACCCGTGTGCTGCGCGAATACCGCAACGGCGAGGGCTTTCTCTACCTGGGCCGCTCTTACCGCATGTTGCTGGTTGCGGATCAAGATGAAGCGCTGCTGCTGAAGAACGGGCGCTTCTGTTTACGCCGCGAGTTGGCCGATCAGGGTGCCATCGCGGCAGCCAAAGTGGCTTTCCGCGATTACTACGTTCAACGCGGCCTTGACCGCATCGCTCAGCGAGTCAATTACTACGCACCGAAGGCCGGTGTTGTGCCGCACGGCATCGATGTTCGCGAACTCGGCAACCGCTGGGCCTCATGTTCCCCGCAAGGTAGGCTGGCGTTTCACTGGAAATGCATGATGGCGCCTCAGACCATCATCGATTACATCGTGGTTCACGAGCTCTGCCACTTCCATCACCTCGACCACACCGATGCGTTCTGGAACGAGGTCGACAAAATCATGCCGGCTTATGCGGAACGGAAAGAGTGGTTGCGACTCAGAGGTGCCGGTCTGGATATTTAATGTGAGGCTGGCTGCCGTTACGGACTGCAGCCACGTCGGAGAGCTTGACAAAAATCGGATCGACCATTAAGGTTTGGTGTCCGATCGGCCACCAAACCTTAATCCCTCACCGCGCCCGGAATAACAACGGAAATCTCTGGCATGACCACTTGCAGTTTTCGGAAGCATCGATGAGTCAAGCGTGGTCCTGCCTGCTGGCTTGCCTGTTCAGTGTTTGGCCGGGCGTACCTCACGCAGCCACTATACAGGCCACTGTTGTGCGCGTGATCGATGGCGATACTGTAACCGTTACCGATGGGCGCAGGCGCAAGATCAAGGTGCGGCTAAGCGGCATTGATGCACCGGAAAAGCAGCAGGCGTTTGGTCGTCAGGCCAGCGAAAATCTGAAGCTGCTGGTGTTGGGCAGGACGGTGAGCGTGGTTTGGGACAAGCGTGACGCTTACGGCCGTGTCGTCGGCAGACTGCTCGTAGCACCGTCTATTTGCCGCAGCTGCAGCCCGGTCGAGGATGCCGGTTTGGCGCAAGTTTCCACCGGATATGCCTGGTGGTATCGGAACGAGTCGCGCGATCAAACGCATGAAGACAAGACGCGCTACGCTTTAGCCGAAAATGCTGCACGAGCTCGGCATCTCGGTCTGTGGGCAGCCGTGCGGCCGGAGCCACCCTGGGAATGGCGGCATAGCCAGGAGGGAAAGTCATCCCCCATGCTGGCCAAGGCTGGTGTCCGCATCAGACAAGCCAGAATCATCGTGCTGCACCCGATCCGTACTACGCGTCACTGGCTGACGCCGGCACGGTAAAAGGTTAAGCCAACTCTACGAAAACAGGTGCGTGGTCGGAGGGGCGTTCCAGTTTGCGCGGCGCCTTGTCGATGCTGCATGCCTTGCAATGTCCGGCCAAGGCTTGCGACAGAAGAATGTGGTCGATGCGCAAACCCAGGTTGCGACGGAAGCCCTGCATGCGGTAATCCCACCAGGAGAAGCTTTTCTCCGGCTGGTCAAAGCGCCGGAAGGCATCGTTGAAACCCAGTTCGAGCAGCGCCTTGAAAGCGGCGCGCTCCGGCTCGCTGCACAATACCTGGCCCCGCCAGGCTTCTGGATCATGCACATCACGGTCTTCCGGAGCGATGTTGTAATCGCCCAGCAAGACAAGGCGCGGATATTTCTCGAGTTCTGCGCGTAGCCAGACAGTCAACGCCTGCAGCCAGCGTAGCTTGTATTGATATTTGTCGGAGTCGATGCTCTGACCGTTTGGCATGTAGGCGCAGACGATGCGCAATGCGCCCGAATCGCCCTCAATGCTGGCGCTGATGACGCGACGTTGCTCATCCTCGAAACCGCCGATGCCGCGTTCGACGGCAATAGGTTCTTTGCGTGCGAGGATGGCGACGCCGTTGTAGGTTTTCTGGCCGCAGATCGCGGCGTGATAGCCGGCTGCCGTGATCGCCTCCATGGGGAAGACCTTGTCCTCCATTTTGAGTTCCTGCAGGCACAGCACATCGGGTCGTTGTTGCGCCAGCCAGTCGAGAACATGCGGCAGTCGCACTTTGAGCGAATTGACATTCCAGGTGGCTATCTTCAAGAGTCTTCCTCGAGAACGATGGGCTGATATGAGCGGGAACCGCGGGCGGCTGGATGATAACGCAAGCTGCGACTCAGGCGGACTATAATGAACTTATCCGCGCTAACGAACAGGATCTCAAATGAACGACTCGCAAGATCACCGCCTTTTCTGGCGTGCGCCTTTCCATGCCACGGTGCAACTGACCGATGCCACGGGAACCTGGGAAGGAGAATTGCTGGACATCTCCCTCAAGGGCGCCCTGCTTGAGATGTCGGCTGACTGGCCCGGCGTGCTTGGTGCAAAGTGCAAGCTGCGTCTCGACCTTGGTCAGGGCGCGATGATCATCATGCAGGCGACGGTCGCTCATCTGGAAGGAACGCGCATGGGGCTGCGTTGTGACAATCTTGGACTCGACAGCATTACGCATTTGCGTCGACTGGTGGAATTGAATGCCGGCGATCCGAACCTGCTTGAGCGGGAACTTCCTGCCCTGCTGCACAGCGCGAAATAAGCGGAAACTTTTACCTGGGCGAGGTCGTGGCTGAGGCTGCGGTTGGGGCTTTCTGCCGCGGAATGCCGCCGTCCTGCGGGTAGCCCGACGAGTCAAGCAGGCTGCGCCAGGCATTTTCCTCAAAGCCTTTTTCCACTTTGGTTCCCGCCATCAGCACGGGAACGATGGCTTCGCTGCTGCCAGTGGCTTGCTTGAATGCCGTCACATCCTCCACCGTCTTGAGTTCTTTTTCGCTGAATGGAGCGCCGCGTCGGCTGAGAAAGTCGCGCGCAATCCTGCAGTTTTCGACGCAGTTGGGGCTGGTGTACAAAGTGAGTGGAAACTTTTGCGCAGCCAGCTGTGCCGTGTAGGAAGGGCCGCTGGTCTCGATGACGTTGCCCGGCAGCTTCTTTTGCTGGAGCTGCCGGGCTTCCTGGGCTGGCGGCGGCTGATCCGAGTAATGCACCTGGCCGTCCTTGCCGATCCAGCGATAGGCGGTTTGCGCGTGTGCAGTCAGGGCTGCCATCAGCAGCAGGCAGGCAATGCACTTCCACGGCAGGCGCGAACTCATGGATCGACTCAGCAGCTTGATGAAGCAGTCATGCCATTGTGTCGCAGCAGGGCATCGACGCTGGGTTCGCGTCCACGAAAGGCGCGGAAAGATTCCATGGCCGGACGCGAGCCGCCCACGGCGAGGATTTCGCGCCAGAACCGGGTTCCGGTGGCGGCATCGAGCACGCTGCCCGTTTGCTTGCCGCTCTCTTCGAATGCGGCATAGGCATCGGCGGAAAGCACTTCGGCCCATTTGTAGCTGTAGTAACCGGCCGCATAACCTCCGCCGAAGATATGCGAGAAACTGTGCGGGAAACGCTGCCAGGGCGGTGGCATGATGACCGCCACCTCGCGCCTCACCTCGTTGAGCAAATCCATCACGCTTTGGTTTTCCGCGACCGGGTTTCCACTGTACCCATTAGGACGCGAATGCAGCAACAGATCGAACAAGGCGAATTCAATCTGGCGCAACATCGCCAGACCGCTCTGGAAATTCTTTGCCGCCAGCATCTTGTCGTAGAGCGCGCGGGGCAAGCCTTCGCCGCTGTCGACATGGCAGGTCATGCCCGACAGAACCTCCCATTCCCAGCAGAAATTTTCCATGAACTGGCTGGGCAGTTCCACCGCATCCCATTCGACACCGTGTATGCCTGATACCGGCAATTCGTCGACCTGGCTCAGCAAATGGTGCAGGCCATGACCGCACTCGTGGAACAGCGTAATGACTTCGTCGTGGGTAAAACAGGCGGCCTTGCCGCCAACCGGGCCGGAGAAATTGCAGTTGAGATAGGCGACCGGGGTCTGGATGCCCTCTGGGGCACACGTACCCTCTGGGGCACACGTTCCTGCGGCCAGCCTGCGCCGGGTGATGGCTTCGTCCATCCAGGCGCCGCCGCGTTTCTCGTCGCGGGCATACAGATCGAGATAAAACTGGCCGATCAGTTGTCCCTGGCGCAGGATGCGGAAGAAACGCACGGCAGGATGCCAGACCGGTGCCTGGTCAGGTTCCAGCCTGACATCAAACAATCTTTCGATGACCCGGAACAAACCCTGTAACACTTGCGGTTCAGGGAGGTATTGCTTGACCTCCTCGTCGGAGAAAGCGTAACGCGCCTGCTTGAGTTTTTCCGAGGCCCAGGACAAATCCCAGCTTTCCAGTGCCGTCATACCAAGCGCATCGCGGGCGAAATCGCCCAGTTCGGCAACATCCTGCACGGCAAAGGGCCGCGCCTTGGCAGCAATCTCGCGCAGGAATGCGGCGACCTGACCGGGTGATTCGGCCATCTTCGGCACCAGCGAGACCTCGGCGTAATTGGCATAGCCGAGCATCTGCGCCTCTTCGGCGCGCAGCTTGAGAATTTTTTCGATCAGCGGCGAGTTGTCCAGCTCCGCCTTGCCCTGCTCGGAAGCACGGGTGCCATAGGCGCGGTACATGCGTGCGCGCAGCTCGCGGTTGTCGGCATATTGCAGCAGCGGTACATAGGAAGGCGCATGCAGGGTGAACTTCCTGCCGGGCTTGCCTTCCTTTTCAGCCGCGGCGCGCGCGGTCTGGCAGACATCGTCAGGGATGCCGGCTAGCAGGGCAGCATCCGTGATATATTCGCCGAAGTCGTTGGTGGCATCGAGCAGGTTTTCGGAGAATTTCGCCCCGAGTGCGGCGAGCTCTTCCTGTATCGCCTGGAAGCGCGGCTTTTGCTCTTCCGCCAACTCCGCTCCGGAAAGCCTGAAGTCGCGGATGTCGTTTTCAATGATGCGGCGTTGCGTGGCTGTCAGCGCAGAAAATTCCGGACCTTCCTGCAGCTCCTTGTACTTGGCAAACAAGGCAAGGTTCTGGCCGAGCTCGGCATAAAAGCGCGTCACTTCGGGCAGCATGGCGTTGTATGCCTCGCGCCAGGGTGGAACATCATTCACCGCATGCAGATGGCCAACGATGCCCCAGGCTCGGCCGAGGCGTTCGCCGCCATCCGTCAGCGGTGCAACAAAACCTGTCCAGGTAGCGGGCGTGGCCGGATCGGCCAGTCGGTCCACGAGTGCGCGATTCTCTTCAAGCAACTGGCCGATGGCCGGTGCAACATGCTCGGGTGCGATCGCGTCAAAGCGCGGCAGGCCGGAGAAATCCAGCAGAGGATTCATCGCTGTAACTCGAAATCAAGCCTGGCCGGTGAGCCGTGTCAAAGCTTCGCGGTATTTGGCGGCAGTCTTGGCGAGTATGTCCGGCGGCAGCTTGGGACCCGGCGCCTTCTTGTTCCAATCCAGAGTTTCCAGGTAGTCGCGGACGAACTGCTTGTCGAAACTGGGCGGGCTGATGCCGACCTGATACTGGTCTGCCGGCCAGAAGCGCGAGGAGTCGGGCGTCAGGACCTCGTCAATCAGGTAGAGCTTGCCGGCGGCATCCAGGCCGAACTCGAATTTGGTGTCGGCGATGATGATGCCGCGCACCCGGGCATGGCCGGCCGCTTCGCGATAGAGACGTAGGGTGGTGTCACGCACCTGGGCGGCCAGTGGCGCGCCTATCATTTTTTCGACGCTGGCGAAGTCGATGTTTTCGTCATGCTCCCCCTGCTCCGCCTTGGTCGCCGGAGTGAACAAGGGCTGCGGCAGCTGCTCGGCCTGGCGCAATCCGGCCGGTAGTTGGATGCCGCAGACCGCACCATTGGTCTGGTAATCCTTCCAGCCCGAACCGATCAGGTAGCCGCGCGCTACGGCTTCGATGGGCAGTGGTTTGAGACGCTTTACCACCAGGCTCCGTCCGCGCACTTGTGCGCATTCAGCTTCGCCCTTGACCACAGCTTCCGGATCGATACCGGTCAATTGGTTGGGGATGATATGGGCCAGCTTGCCGAACCAGAAATTGGCCACGGCGGTGAGCACTTCGCCCTTGCCCGGTATCGGGTCGGGCATGATCACGTCGAACGCTGACAGGCGGTCGCTGGTGACGATCAGCAGATGGTCGGCGTCAACCGCATAAATGTCGCGAACCTTGCCGCGACCCAGCATTTGCAGGCTGGTGATGTTCGATTCAAATAGAGGAGTTTGACTCATGATAGGCCTTGTCGACTTGGGATTGATTACTTCACGATCTGGTTCAGTTCGCCCTTCTTGTAGCGTTCCGCCATCTTGTCCAGGCTGACCGGCTTGATCTTGCCGGCCATGCCGGCACAGCCGAACGCTTCGTAGCGTGCCTTGCAGATCCCTTTCATGGCCGTACGCGCTACGGCAAGGTATTTGCGCGGATCGAAGTCTTTCGAGTTTTCCGCCATGTACTTGCGGATGGCGCCGGTGGAAGCCATGCGCAGGTCGGTGTCGATGTTGATCTTGCGCACGCCGTGCTTGATGCCCTCGACGATTTCCGCAACTGGCACGCCATAGGTTTCACCCATGGTGCCACCGAACTGATTGATGATCTTGAGCCAGTCTTGTGGAACCGAGCTTGATCCGTGCATCACCAGATGGGTGTTGGGAATGCGTGCATGAATTTCCTTGATGCGGTCGATGCGCAGCACCGCGCCGGTCGGCGGCCGGGTGAACTTGTAGGCGCCGTGTGAAGTGCCGATGGCGATGGCAAGCGCATCGACTCCGGTAGCTTTGACGAACTCGGCGGCCTCGGTGGGGTCGGTGAGCAACTGGTCCTGCGACAACGCGCCTTCCGCGCCATGGCCGTCTTCCTTCTCGCCCATGCCGGTTTCCAGCGAACCGAGGCAGCCCAGCTCGCCTTCCACCGAAACGCCGATGGCGTGGGCAATATCCACCACATGCTTGCTGACCTTGACGTTGTATTCGAACGAGGACGGGGTCTTCGCGTCCTCCTGCAGCGAGCCGTCCATCATCACGCTGGAGAAGCCCGACCGCATCGACTGGATGCAGATCGACGGGCTGGCGCCGTGGTCCTGGTGCATGACGATGGGAATATCGGGATGGGTCTCGATGGCCGCCTCGATCAGGTGGCGCAAATACGGTTCGCCGGCATACTTGCGGGCGCCGGCCGAACCCTGGATGATCACCGGGCTGTTGGTCTCTGCCGCGGCCTCCATGACGGCCTGGATCTGCTCCAGGTTGTTCACGTTAAAGGCCGGCAAGCCATAGCCGTTTTCGGCAGCATGGTCGAGCAGTTGGCGCATGGATACTAGGGGCATGGCAGTCTCCTTAAAGATTCGGATTCGGGTGTTCGCCGACGCGGACGATTTTCAGCGTATTGGTACCTCCCGGCGAACCGATCGGTTCGCCGATGGTGATCACGATCAAGTCGCCCGGCACCACGGCGCCCTGCTCGATCAGCAATTGCTCGGCTTCCCACAGCAGGCTGTCGCGGTCGATGTGGTTCTGCTTCATCAAGAGCGGGAAGACATGGCGATAGAGGCTCATCCGGTAGCGCGAGCTGACTTCGGGGGTCAGTGCGTAAATCGGCACGCCCGAGTTCAGTCGGCTCATCCACAGCGCGGTGGAGCCGGACTGGGTCATCGCCGCGATGGCCTTGACCTTGAGGTGGTGCGCGGTCCAGATCGCCGCCATGGCGATCGACTGGTCGATGCGGGTGAACACCCGGTCGAGGAAATCGTTGTCCAGCGTCACTTCGGCCGACTTTTCGGCTTCCAGGCAGATGCGTGCCATGGATTCGATGGTTTCCACCGGATACTTGCCCGACGCGGTTTCGGCCGAGAGCATCACGGCGTCGGTGCCATCCAGCACCGCATTGGCCACGTCGGAAACCTCGGCGCGGGTCGGCACCGGGCTGGTGATCATCGATTCCATCATCTGCGTCGCGGTGATGGCCAGCTTGTTATGGGCGCGGGCGGTGCGGATGATTTTTTTCTGCAAGGCGGGCACCGCCGCATCGCCGACTTCCACCGCCAGGTCGCCGCGCGCCACCATCACGGCGTCGGAAGCCTCGATGATATCCACGAGAGTATCGATGGCTTCGGCGCGCTCGATCTTGGCGATCAGCAGCGCATTCGATCCGGCCCGCGTCAGAAGCTTCCTAGCCTGGCGCATGTCCTCGCCGGTTTTGGGAAAGGACACGGCAACGAAATCCACCCCGATTTCGGCGGCAGTCCGGATATCCAGCCTGTCCTTGCTGGTCAGCGCCGGTGCCGTCAGGCCGCCGCCCTGGCGGTTGATGCCCTTGTTGTTGGAAAGCGTGCCGCCCACGCGCACCGTGGTGATCACCGACTGGCTCAGAATCTCGACGATGTCGAGGACGATGCGGCCATCGTCGAGCAGCAGCACGGCGCCGACATCGATGTCGTCGATGAGTTCCGGATAGTCGAGTCCGACGCGTTCCTGGTTGCCCAGCTTGCAGGTCACGTCGAGGATCAATTTATCGCCGGCGGCGAGTTCGATCTTGCCGTTTTCAAATTTTCCGATACGTATTTTGGGGCCTTGCAGGTCGGCCATGATGCCCACGGTGCGTCCGGTATCGCGCGTGATGGCACGCAAGAGCGCCACGCGCGCCTTGTGGTCATCCGCCGTGCCATGCGAAAAATTGAGGCGGACAATATCCACGCCCGCCTCCACCATCCGTCTTAACACCGCCTCATCACTTGAGGACGGGCCGAGAGTGGCAACGATCTTGGTGCTGCGCATCGTCGCTCCTAGTTGTTGGCGCGTTGTTCGAGAATTTCGACGGCCGGCAAAGTCTTGCCTTCGAGGAATTCGAGGAAGGCGCCACCACCGGTGGAGATGTAACTGACATCCTTGGTGATCCCGTACTTGGTGATGGCCGCCAGGGTGTCGCCACCGCCGGCAATGGAAAATGCCTTGGATTCGGCGATCGCTCGCGCCAGAGTTTCGGTGCCATTGCTGAAGGCAGGGAACTCGAACACACCGACCGGACCGTTCCAGACGATGGTGCCAGCGGCGCGGGCGACCGCTCCCAGGGCAAAGGCCGATTCCGGGCCGATGTCGAGGATCATGTCGTCTTCATCAAGGTCCTTGACGCGCATCACCGTGGCCTTCGCCGTGGCGGAAAACTCCTTGGCGCAGACCACGTCGGTGGGCAGGGGCACGTTGGTCTTCGCCATTACCTTCTTTGCCGCGTCGACCAGGTCGTGTTCGGCCAGTGATTTACCGATCTTGAAGCCCCGGGCGAGCAGGAAGGTGTTGGCGATGCCACCACCGACGATGAGCTGGTCGACCTTGTCCGCCAGCGCCTCGAGGATGGTCAGCTTGGTGGAGACCTTGGAGCCGGCGACGATGGCCAGCATGGGGCGCGCCGGATGGTGCAGAGCCTTGCCCAGCGCGTCGAGTTCGGCCGCGAGGAGCGGGCCGGCACAGGCGATCGGCGCATACTTGGCGAGGCCATAAGTGGTGGCCTCGGCGCGATGCGCCGTGCCGAAGGCATCGTTCACATAGACATCGCAGAGCTTGGCCATCTTCTGCGCCAACTCGTCATTGTTCTTCTTCTCGCCCTTGTTGAGGCGGCAATTCTCCAACATGACGATTTCGCCGGGAGCAACCTGATCTTGCCAACTTCCGCCACCGACCCAATCGGCAATCAGTTTCACTTCGCGACCGAGCAATTCGGACAGGCGCCTGGCGACAGGTGCCAGCGAGTCCTCAGGCTTGAACTCGCCTTCGGTGGGACGCCCCAGGTGCGAGGTGACCATCACCGCCGCGCCGGCCTTCAGCGCGAATTCGATGGCCGGCACGGACGCGCGGATGCGCGTGTCCTCGGTGATATTGCCGGCATCGTCCTGTGGCACGTTCAGGTCGGCGCGGATGAAGACGCGCTTGCCCTGGAGATTCTGATCGGTCAGACGCTTGAATTGCATGACAACACCTGTCGAAAAATTACGGGTTGCTCATTTGACGCTTATTGAGCGCTCATTCTGATCTCATTTGGCTATGACGCGGACCATTTCCAGAACCTTGCAGGAATAGCCCCATTCATTGTCGTACCAGGCAACGACCTTGATGAAAGTGCCGTCCAGCGCCATGCCCGCCTCGGCATCGAACACCGAGGTACAGCTCTCACCGCGGAAATCGGTGGAAACCACCTTCTGGTCGGTGTAGCCGAGCACGCCTTTCATTGGGCCTTCAGATGCAGCTTTCATGGCGGCGCAGATGGCGGCGTAGTCGGCTTCCTTGTTCAACTCGACGGTGAGGTCAACCACCGAGACATCCGAGGTCGGCACGCGGAAAGCCATGCCGGTGAGTTTCTTGTTGAGTTCGGGAATGACCTTGCCGACAGCCTTGGCGGCGCCGGTCGAAGACGGGATGATGTTTTCGAGGATGCCGCGGCCGCCGCGCCAGTCCTTGTTGGACGGGCCATCAACGGTTTTTTGCGTGGCAGTGGCGGCATGCACGGTGGTCATCAGGCCGCGCTTGATGCCCCAGTTGTCGTTGAGCACCTTGGCGACTGGAGCAAGACAGTTCGTTGTACACGACGCGTTTGAAATAATCGCTTGGCCGGCATAGGTCTTGTCATTGACGCCGAATACGAACATCGGCGTGTCGTCCTTGGACGGCGCCGACATGACTACCTTCCTGGCGCCGGCAGTGATGTGCTTCTGCGCGGTTTCCTTGGTCAGAAACAGGCCCGTCGAGTCGATCACGATGTCGGCGCCGACCTCGTTCCATTTCAGTTCGGCGGGGTCCTTGAGCGCCGTCAGACGGATTTTCTTGCCATTGACGACCAGCGTGTTGCCTTCAACGGAAACGGTACCCTTGAAGCGGCCATGCACCGAATCGTAGCTCAGCATATAGGCCAGGTAATCGGGCTCGAGCAGGTCATTGATGCCGACGATTTCGATATCGGAGAAATCCTTGATCGCTGCGCGCATCACCATTCTGCCGATGCGTCCAAATCCGTTGATGCCAACTTTTATTGCCATGATGATTCTCCCAAAAAATTACAAGACCGATTTTACGGTGGCGACCACATGCTCCACCGTGAAGCCGAATTCCTTGAACAACTGACCGGCCGGAGCCGACTCGCCGAAGCGATCCAGCCCGATGACAGCGCCTTCCAGGCCGACATACTGATACCAGCCCGTGCTGACGCCTGCCTCGACGGCAATCCGGACGATGCCCTTGGGCAACACGCTGTTCCGATAGTCCTGCGGCTGGCGGTTGAAAACATTGGTAGACGGTATCGACACAACGCGCACAGGAATGTTTTCCTCGGCCAGCTTGGCTTGGGCTTTGAGCGCCAGGTCGACTTCCGAGCCGGTGGCGATAATCACTGCCCGAGGCGTTCCCTTGGCTTCAGACAGGACATAAGCGCCCCGGGCAATATTGGCAATGGCGGCCGGATCGCGCTGGACAAACGGCAGGTTCTGGCGCGACAAAGCCAGGCAGGTCGGGCCATTGAGTCTGGCCACAGCCTCGGTCCAAGCCACCATGGTTTCCACCGTGTCGCAGGGCCGCCAGACATCCATGTTGGGGATCATGCGCAGGGTTGCGGTTTGCTCCACCGGCTGGTGGGTTGGCCCGTCCTCGCCCAAGCCGATCGAGTCGTGGGTGAAGACGTGAATCACGCGCTGCTTCATCAGCGCTGCCATGCGCAGGGCATTGCGGGCATATTCCGAGAACATCAGGAAGGTGCCGCCGAAAGGCAGCAAGCCGCCATGCAGGGCCATGCCGTTCATGATCGCGGCCATGCCGAATTCGCGCACGCCGTAAGAAATATAGTTGCCCGGCGCTTTGCCGCTGACATTCTTGCAGCCGTTCCAGTTGGTCAGGTTGGAGCCGGTCAGGTCTGCCGAACCGCCGACAAACTCGGGCAGCAGCGGGGCCAGCGCGTTGATGGCGATTTGCGAAGCCTTGCGCGTGGCAACGGTTTCGGCCTTGGCATTTACCGCGGCGATCGCTTGGCGCGCATGTTCGGCCCAGTGGGCGGGCAATTCATTGGCCATGCGGCGTTTGAACTCTGCCGCGAGCTGCGGATGCTCCTTGGCATAGCGATCGAACTTTTGCTGCCAGGTTTGTTCCCAGGCCGCTCCTTTTTTCTTTGCGTTCCAGGCGGCATAGACCTCCTGGGGGATCTCGAAGGGCGCATGGTTCCAGCCGATCTGAACCCGGGCAGCGGCAATCTCGGCGGCGCCCAGCGGTGCGCCGTGCACATCGTGGCTGCCTTGCTTGTTCGGGGCACCCAGGCCGATCACCGTCTTGCAGCAGATCAAGGTAGGCCGGTCCGTCGATGCCTTGGCTTTTTCAATTGCAGCATTGATCGCCGCGGGATCGTGACCGTCGATACCGGGGAGGACCTGCCAGCCATAGGCCTCGAAACGTTTGGGCGTATCGTCGGTGAACCACCCTTCGACGTGTCCGTCGATGGAAATCCCGTTGTCGTCCCAGAATGCGATCAGCTTGGACAAGCCCCAGGTGCCTGCCAATGCACAGACCTCGTGGGAAACGCCCTCCATCAGACAACCGTCACCGAGAAAACAATAGGTGGTGTGGTCGACGATTTCATGGCCTGGCCGGTTGAATTCATGGGCAAGCAGCTTCGCTGCCATGGCCATGCCGACGGCGTTGCCGATGCCCTGGCCGAGGGGTCCCGTGGTGGTTTCCACGCCTGGTGCGTAACCGTACTCGGGGTGCCCCGGTGTCTTGCTGTGCAACTGGCGGAATTGTTTGAGGTCCTCGATGGACAAGTCATAGCCCGTCAAGTGCAGCAAGGCGTACAACAGCATCGAACCATGGCCGTTGGACAGCACGAAGCGGTCGCGGTCGGCCCAGCCGGGATTGCCCGGATTGTGGCGCAGGTGACGATTCCACAGAACCTCGGCCATTTCGGCCATGCCCATCGGCGCGCCGGGATGGCCGGAATTGGCCTGCTGCACAGCGTCCATGGCCAGGGCGCGGATGGCGCCGGTGACGGGATTGAATACGGGTGAGGGCATTTTGAAAATCTTGAAGTTTGAGGGGAATCTCTTGCTCCGAGGCCATAGGGACGATGTAGGCCAAGCGAGAACCGATAATTATCGGCTAAACAGGGTCGGTTTGGCTATTTATTTGGGGGAAGCTTGTTGCTGTCTCAGTGTTGCCGCACCGGCAAGGAGTCACCTGCGATCAATTGCTCGAAATGATCTCCGGCCTGATTGGCGTAGGTCATTTTCAAGGGCAGGTGATTCAGGTTTGCAGCGAGCCAGATATCGATTTTTTCCATGTCAGGAGAGCTTGTCGCCCTTTG
>JBAYVV010000041.1:0-27906 GCA_041674465.1 Sterolibacterium sp. | reverse complement strand
TTGGAAACAACCAAGGAGCTTCCCGGTGCTCATGGCGTTTTCAATATGTCTTTTATCGATCACCTTGGCTTCGATCAACGCGCTTTTGTCATGGTCCAGATCGTTGGTGGCAAGTGGAAATTAATGCCCTGACAGAGGAACAGATTTCAAATAGCACCTCATAACTCGTTGAATGAATTGCTCAGGGCGCCTCGGGTAACCGCGGCGCCCTAAATTTTCTCGAAAGAAGCAGGATGGATTTGCAAATAGCGCTCCTACTGGGCCAGGATGGGATCACCAATGGCGCCATTTACGCATTGTTGGCCTTGGCTTTGGTCCTTGTATTCGCCGTAACCCGAGTTATTTTCATACCGCAGGGCGAATTTGTTGCTTTGGGAGCGCTGTCATTAGCCAGCCTTCAAGCAGGCAAGACGCCAGGCACTTTGTGGCTGCTGCTCGGTGCGGGTGTTGTGATATTCATTATTGACGGAATCGGAGCGATCAAAACCGGCGCACTCCATCGTATTCCCAAGATTGCTTTGTGGAACCTTGTCTTTCCTGGTGTCGTCGGGTTGTTGCTGTTTTTGGTCAAGCCGGCTGAGTTACCAATGTTGGCGCAGGTAGTGATCTCATTGATACTCGTGGTTCCACTCGGACCCATGGTTTATCGTCTTGCATTTCAACCGCTGGCCGAGGCTTCCGTCTTGGTATTGTTGATAGTTGCCGTTGCTGTGCATATGGCTTTAGTTGGCCTGGGATTACTGTTTTTTGGAGCGGAGGGATCGCGTACGCCGGCATTTAGCGATGCCGTTTTTGAATTAGGCACCATTCATGTTACTGGGCAAACATTCTGGGTCTTGGCGTCCAGCGTATTGCTGATCGCAGCATTATATCTGTTCTTTGAGCGCACCCTTTACGGGAAAGCGTTGCGTGCAACAGCCATTAATCGGATCGGCGCGCGTTTGATGGGTATTTCAACCATCATGGCCGGCAAACTCTCTTTCTTGCTGGCAGCTTTGATTGGAGCATTTTCCGGCATTCTGATCGCACCGATTACCACCATTTACTATGACACAGGTTTTTTGATCGGCCTGAAGGGCTTTGTCGGCGCTATCGTCGGGGGTTTGGCGAGTTACCCGGTAGCGGCGGCGGGCGCGTTGTTGGTTGGCTTGCTTGAGTCGTATTCGTCATTCTGGGCGAGCGCCTTCAAGGAAGTAATCGTGTTTACCCTGATTATCCCTGTATTGCTTTGGCGCTCCTTGACAACACATCACGTCGAGGAGGAAGAGTGATGTCACGTCAGCGATGGCTCTACGCCGGTTTTCTGGCTCTGCTTGCGCTGGGTCCAATCATATTGCCGGAGTTCTACATAACGCTCCTCAATTACATAGGCCTATACGCCATAGTCGCTCTGGGTTTGGTGTTGCTGACCGGGGTCGGCGGCCTGACTTCTTTTGGGCAGGCGGCTTTTGTTGGTCTGGGTGCCTATACGACGGCTTATCTGACTACAGCAACTGATTTATCTGCGTGGCTGGTCCCATTTAGTCAGTCACCCTGGTTGGCTCTTCTTGTTGGGTTAGCGCTTACTGCTTTGGTAGCCTTTGTATTGGGGGCTTTGACTCTCCGTCTTTCGGGACATTACTTGCCCCTTGGCACAATAGCCTGGGGCATCAGCATTTATTTTCTGTTTGGTAATCTCGAGTTTCTGGGCGGGCATACCGGGATCACCGGGATTCCTTCCCTTTCTCTTCTAGGCTTGGAGTTGAAGCTGGGACGCGAGTTCTACTTCTTGATCTGGATCGCTTTGCTCGCCGCGGTGTGGCTGACACAGAATCTGCTCGATTCACGCGAGGGCAGAGCAATCAGGGCGCTCAAAGGGGGAACCCTGATGGCTGAGGCGATGGGGGTGAATACCGCCCGCTCCAAAATTGTCATTTTCCTGATTGCCGCCCTGTTTGCCAGCGTTTCCGGCTGGCTCTACGCGCATCTGCAGAGATTCGTCAATCCCACGCCTTTCGGCTTGCACATCGGAATCGAATACTTGTTCATGGCGGTTCTTGGTGGTGCAGCTCATGTTTGGGGTGCGCTGCTGGGAGCGGGAGTGATCACTATACTCAAGCAGTGGCTTCAGGATTTTCTTCCCAAAATATTGGGGAGCAGCGGCAACTTCGAGGTCATCGTGTTTGGACTGATGATGGTATTAATACTGCAACGTGCGCGCGACGGTCTTTGGCCGATCTTGGCGCGATTCGTACCTGACGTCGCCGACAGGGGTTTTCAAAGAGAAATCTCTCAGGCTGAGCCATTGCCGAAAAAGCCAAACATTCAAGCGGGGAACAAATTGCTTGAGGTTGAAGACGTGGTTAAAAAATTTGGTGGCCTTGTTGCTTGCAACAAAATGAATTTGTCGGTGCAAAGTGGGGAGGTGCTGGCGTTGATCGGCCCAAACGGAGCGGGCAAGAGCACCATGTTTAATTGCATTTCGGGTGTCAACCCGGCGAGCTCGGGAGTGATCCGTTTTTTGGACGAGCGCATTGATCACTTGAATTCTCGTGAAATTGCCAAACGAGGCATGAGCCGGACCTTCCAGCACGTGAGGCTTTTGCCGGCCATGAGCGTTTTGGAAAATGTTGCAATCGGTGCCCACTTGAGAGGCAGCAAAGGAGTCTTGTCCGCCTTGCTGCATCTGGATAGAGCGGAAGAGAAGCGCCTGATGGCGGAGGCGGCCCGTCAGATTGAGCGGGTTGGACTGACACAGCACATGTTCGACCAGGCCGGCAGCCTGCCACTGGGACAACAGAGAATTCTTGAGATTGCACGCGCACTCGCAGCCGATCCCCGTCTGTTATTGCTTGACGAACCCGCTGCAGGCTTGCGTTACCTTGAAAAACAAGCGCTTGCCGATTTGTTACAGCGCCTCAGAGCGGAGGGGATGGGTATTCTTCTGGTCGAGCATGATGTTGACTTTGTCATGGGACTGGCTGACAGGATCGTTGTGATGGAATTTGGTGAGAAGATTGCCGAGGGATTGCCGGAGCAGGTACAGAAGGATCCGGCTGTGCTGGAAGCTTACCTCGGAGGAGTGGCATGAATTCCAATAGTTCCAAGGTTCTCGAGGTCCAAAATTTATGCGTAGCTTACGGCAAGGTTGAGGCTCTGCATCACGTGAGTATCAAGGTTGAACGTGGGAAGATAGTTACCGTCATTGGTCCTAACGGTGCCGGGAAAACGACCATGCTCGCCTCGATAATCGGCTTGTTGCCTCGGACCAGCGGCGAAATTGCATTTTTGGGTGAAACCCTGCGGGAAGTGGAAGTTGAGCGTATGGTGGCGCGTGGCATGAACCTGGTGCCGGAAAAGCGCGAACTTTTCGGGGGAATGAGTGTTGAGGATAATTTGTTATTGGGAGCCTTCATGCGCCGCCGTCTTGGCCATCGGGATGAGCGCGAAACCATGGAACAGGTCTATGACATTTTTCCTCGCTTGAGGGAGCGTCACAAACAACAAGCAGCAACATTGTCCGGAGGCGAGCGGCAAATGTTGGCAGTAGGACGTGCGCTGATGGCCAAGCCGAAGCTATTGCTGCTGGATGAACCTAGCCTGGGTCTGGCGCCATTAATTGTGCGAGAGATTTTCCGAGTTATTGCCGACTTGAAAAAGAGCGGCGTGTCCATCTTGCTGGTTGAGCAAAATGCCAGAGCCGCCCTGCAAGTGGCGGATTATGCGTACGTGCTGGAGACAGGTGAAACGGCTCTTGAAGGTCCGGCAGCAGAACTGGCCGATAATCCCAAAGTCATCGAAAGTTATCTTGGACTAGGTGGCAAGAAGTAGTTTCACGTGAAACTGAAGTGGTATTCGTTTTATGCAAGGAATACCGGTTTCACGTGAAACATTTCGATAATGACAATCGGGGGCGTATGATTGCGCCTTTTTCCACGCTTGGTTCTGATGCACTTTCCAACTCGTTTTGATGTGATCGTGATCGGTGGCGGTCACGCCGGTACCGAGGCAGCTCTTGCAGCGGCAAGAGCCGGTGCCAAAACACTGCTTCTGACGCACAACATCGAGACCTTGGGGCAGATGTCGTGCAATCCATCCATTGGGGGTATTGGCAAAGGACATCTGGTCAGGGAAGTAGATGCTCTTGGCGGCGCAATGGCCTCGGCTACCGACGAGGCTGGTATCCAGTTTCGCATTCTCAATTCCAGCAAGGGTTCTGCGGTTCGGGCGACTCGCGCTCAAGCTGACCGGCTACTTTACAAGGCGGCGATTCGGCGGCGCCTGGAAAATCAGCCGAACCTCACCTTGTTCCAACAGGCAGTCGATGATTTGATTGTTTCTGGCGACTGTGTTACGGGAGTGGTTACCCAGTTGGGGATTTGCTTTGCATCAAACACTGTTGTGCTCACGGCTGGAACCTTTTTGAGTGGGCTGGTCCATGTGGGTCTTGCTCAGTATCCGGCGGGTCGCGCCGGCGACCCGCCATCAATTTCTCTGGCGCAGCGGTTGAGAGAATTGCAGTTACCTGCAGGCAGGCTGAAGACGGGGACACCTCCGCGCCTGGATGGCCGCAGCATTGATTATTCAAAACTGCAGATCCAGCCAGGCGA
Source organism: Sterolibacterium sp. (assembly GCA_041674465.1). Taxonomy (GTDB): domain Bacteria; phylum Pseudomonadota; class Gammaproteobacteria; order Burkholderiales; family Rhodocyclaceae; genus JACRAR01. The sequence goes on along the minus strand of JBAYVV010000041.1, from coordinate 23,317 downwards.
TGACCCGGCTCCGGTATTTTCTTTTCTTGGCAGGCGCGAACAACATCCGCGACAGGTTCCCTGCTGGATTACACATACGAACCTTCGGACGCACGAAATTATCCGCAGCGGACTGGATCGATCCCCAATGTTTACTGGTGTGATTGAGGGAATTGGACCACGCTACTGTCCGTCGATCGAAGATAAAATCCATCGATTTGCGGACAAGAGTAGTCACCAGATTTTTCTGGAGCCCGAGGGTTTGAATACCCACGAAGTCTATCCTCAGGGAATTTCGACCAGCTTGCCTTTCGATATCCAGTTATCGCTTGTGCAGAGCATGGCTGGCTTGGAAAAGGCGCATATCCTCAGACCTGGGTATGCCATTGAGTACGATTACTTTGATCCACGCAACCTGAAATCCTCGTTTGAAACAAAGTCTATAGCGGGACTGTTCTTTGCAGGACAGATTAATGGCACCACCGGCTACGAGGAGGCTGCAGCTCAAGGTCTGTTGGCGGGAATCAATGCCGCTTTGCAGGCGATGGGCAAGCCCGCATGGTGTCCGCGACGTGATCAGGCTTATCTGGGTGTGATGGCGGATGACCTGATTACCCGCGGAATATCTGAGCCCTATCGGATGTTTACCAGTCGGGCTGAATACCGACTAAGCCTGCGTGAGGACAATGCAGATTTGCGGCTGACGGATGTGGGGCGGGAATTGGGGCTGATCGATGATTTCCGCTGGGATGTTTTTAACCGCAAGCGCGATGCGATCGCTGCAGAGATTGAGCGGCTGAAGACCAGCTGGGTAAATCCAAAAGTCATTGCCGCAGTCGATGCGATAAGAGTGCTTGGTCAGCCCCTGGAAAGAGAATATTGCTTATTTGATTTGTTGCGCAGACCCCAGGTCAGTTATTCCTCCCTAATGACCTTGACTCCTGATTACCAGCAAGTCGGAGCTTGTTTGAATGATTTGCAAGTTGTTGAACAGGTGGAAATTCAGGCGAAATATCAAGGCTACATCGAGCGGCAGAAAGAAGAAGCAGCGAAAAATTTAAACTATGAAACATTGGCTCTGCCCCAAGCGATTGACTATAGCGCCATACACGGGTTGTCAATTGAGGTACGACAGAAGCTTATGCAACATCGACCTGAAACCTTGGGACAGGCATCGCGAATTCAGGGGATGACTCCGGCTGCGATCTCGTTGCTATTGGTCCATTTGAAGCGTCGCTTCCAAACGGGAAATAAGGCAGCATGAAACTACAAAGTGCTGCACGACTTCATGCCGGGATTGAGCAACTTGGCTTGGTACTGGATCTCGCCACGGAACAGCGGCTGCTTGACTACATCGAACTACTCTCCAAGTGGAACCGTGTGTACAACCTGACCGCAATTCGCGAAGAATCGGAAATGGTAAGCCAGCATTTGCTGGACTCTTTGGCCGTGCTTTCGCATCTGAATGGAAATGCAATCCGCACACTTGCCGATGTGGGTAGTGGCGGTGGTTTGCCAGGCATCCCGCTGGCCATAGCTCGGCCGCAGATTAAAGTAGCATTGATCGAGTCCAGTCAGAAAAAAGCCAGTTTCTTGCAACAGGTCAAAATTGAACTTGATTTGCAGAATGTGAGTGTTCACTGCATCCGCGTCCAGGACTTCAGAACAAACGAACTGTTTGATAGAGTCATCTCTCGGGCATTTTCCAGCATTAAAGAATTTATCTCCCAATCATCCCATTTGATTGCTGTTGGTGGTCACTTACTAGCCATGAAAGGTATCTATCCCGAACATGAAATGGCTGATTTGCCGCCAGGCTGGCAGATACACCGAAATATTCCGTTAAAGGTGCCGGAACTTGAGGCGCAGCGCAATTTGATTGTGATTGAAAAGGTTTGAAGGGGGCTACTCATGCATATTTTCGCCATTGCCAACCAAAAGGGTGGCGTCGGAAAAACCACGACTACCGTCAATCTTGCTGCAGCTCTTGCGGCAAGCGGCAAGCGGACCTTGCTGGTGGATCTCGATCCTCAAGGGAATGCCACAATGGGAAGCGGCGTCGATAAGAGAACCTTGGAGAAATCGGTTTATCAGGTATTGCTTGGACTCGCGAATCTGGATGAGGCGAGAACTGTTTCTCCAACGGGTCACTTCGATTTGCTGCCAGCGAATCGCGATCTAGCTGGAGCCGAAGTAGAAATGGTAGAGCTTGCCCGGCGTGAGATGCGGCTGAAGGAAGCGCTCACTCGTCATGCCGCTGACTATGATTTTGTCTTGATTGATTGCCCGCCGTCGCTTTCATTGCTGACCCTAAATGGCCTCTGTGCGGCGCATGGGGTGGTCATTCCGATGCAGTGCGAATATTACGCGCTGGAGGGGCTGTCTGATCTTGTGAACACGATCAAGAAGGTCCATGCCAATCTCAATCCTGATCTGAAAATCATCGGCCTGCTCCGGGTCATGTTCGATACTCGTGCCACTCTTGGTCATCAGGTTTCTGCGGAACTTGAACAACATTTCGGTGACAAGGTATTCAAAACGATTGTTCCACGCAATATCAGGCTTGCCGAAGCGCCTAGTTATGGCATTCCAGGTGTTCTGTTCGACAAGGCGGCCAAGGGGTCGCAGGCATATCTGGCATTTGCAGGCGAGATGATCGAACGCGTTAAAACCATGTGAGGATGAAAAGACCATGAATCCACCCAAACAAAAAGGTCTCGGTCGAGGTCTCGGCGCATTGCTCGATGCCAATACCGGTCCTGAGTCGACTCGGCAAGACACTTTGCATATCAATATGTTGCAACCAGGAAAGTATCAGCCACGAACACGGATGGATCAGGACTCCCTCAATGAGTTGGCAGCCTCGATCAAGCTTCAAGGCATCATGCAGCCCATTCTGGTGCGTCCTTTGGAAGCCAATCGATTTGAAATTATCGCCGGCGAGCGTCGCTGGCGTGCAGCTCAATTGGCAGGGTTAACTGAAGTGCCTGCCCTCGTCCGGAATATTCCGGATGAGTCCGCACTCGCCATGTCCCTGATCGAAAACATCCAGCGGGAAAATTTAAATCCCCTCGAGGAAGCTGCCGGTATCCAGCGCTTGATCGACGAGTTTGCCATGACCCACCAGCAAGCGGCCGATGCGGTCGGTCGGTCACGTCCTGCGGCTTCGAACTTGTTGCGCTTGCTTCATCTGGCCAAGCCAGTGCAGGAATGTCTGTTTTCAGGGGAGCTAGACATGGGTCATGCCAGAGCATTGCTACCCCTGGCTAAAGTCGATCAGGCACGCCTGGCTGTGCAAATAGTTCATAGAGGATTATCGGTTCGTGAAGCTGAAAAATTGGTACAACGGGAACTCAATCCTGTGCCGACGAATAAGACGACCAAACTAAAACCGGACCGGGATCTATTGAGATTGGAAGAGGAACTTGCGGACAAGCTGGGAGCTACAGTACAGTTGGTTGCCAACAAGAAAGGCTCTGGCAAATTAACGATCCGTTTTAGCGGGCTGGAGCAACTGGAAGGAATTTTGGACAGGTTGCGGTGAAAAAGGTAGCGCGTCATTTTGGTGAAGAAGTCACATCCTTGAAAACGAGCCCATTTTATGATTGACGGGCGCTGAGGCATAAGGTTAAAATTCCCGGCTTTCGTGCCACTGGCTATTCGTCTTTCTCTTAGGAGGAAGACCTCCTCGACTACATTTATGCTCGATCCTACTAAACCTCTCCGCACAGTACTTGGCTGGCAGGTTGGCGCGACGGTAGTCTTGGCATTTGTCAGTGCTTGGCTGGCAGGAGTGCATAGCGCGCTTTCAGTGATGCTGGGTGGTGCCGTAGGCATGTTGGGGAGTTTGACCTTCGCATTGCTGGCGCGTCCCCGAAAAAATCCGGTTCAGGATTCGGCAATGGCATGGGACAAACTTGGCCAGGTGCTCAAAGCGGAGGGTGCCAAGGTGCTGGTCATGGTGGTTTCTCTCTGGCTGATACTGGTGACTTATAAAGAAGTGGTGCTGATTGGTTTCATTGGAACATTCATTCTGTCAGTGATCATTTTTTCGATGGCAATTTTCCTACGCAACTCCATGACACTCGAGGCTAGGCAAGAATAATGTCAACCGAAGCGCTTTCCCCAACCTCATACATCAATCATCACCTGAGTTTTTTTGCCAAACCGCTTGGCGAAGGGTCATTCTGGACTTTACACGTGGACTCTTTGGTGACTGCGGTCCTGCTGGGTGTTGTTGGCTTTGGTTTTCTCTGGTGGGTAGTCAGGGGGGCAACCTCGGGTGTTCCGGGCAAGCGACAGGCTTTCGTTGAACTGGCAGTCGAGTTTGTCGATGATCAGGTTAAGGGGATTTTTCACGGCGATCGCCACAAATTTGTGGCACCGCTTGCGCTGACCGTATTCGTCTGGGTACTGCTGATGAATGCGATGGACTTCCTGCCGGTGGACATCATGGCTTGGGTTTACGAACATGTATTCGGATTGCCCAAATGGCGCTCCGTTCCCACAGCCGACATCAATACCACTTTCGCGCTGTCGCTGTCAGTGTGGTTGCTGATGATCTTCTTCAGCATCAAAGTCAAAGGTTTGGGCGGCTGGATTCATGAACTGTTTTGTGCTCCGTTCGGTTCTAATCCGTTATTGTGGATTTTCAATCTGATGTTCAACCTTGTTGAATATGTTTCCAAGCCGCTTTCACATTCCCTGCGGTTATACGGCAACATGTACGCGGGCGAAATCATTTTCCTGTTGCTTGGCATGTGGGCTGCCACCGGTCTGGTGGGGACGGTATTAGGCGCGGTCCTGGGAGTCGGTTGGGCGATATTTCATATTTTGATCGTTGCGCTGCAGGCTTTTATTTTCATGATGCTGACCATCGTGTACATATCGATGGCGCATGAAAGCCACTAGTGCCCGCCTTTGTCTCTAGGGTACTAGTGCCCGCCGGTGTCTCTGGGGTACTAGTGTCCGCCTTTGTCTCTGGTGCCAGCTGCCAATCTACTTTTTGTTTTCGCTATACGCAGTGATTTTATGAGTGTCTGACTTTGAGTTTTTATGTATTTTTCTTCAATCGTTGATTAACTACCTGCAATTTCGAAAGGAACGCAAATGGACAAACTCCAATACCTAGCCCTGATCCAAGCCTATACCGGCGTTGGTATCGGACTAATCATCGGCCTGGGTGCTGCCGGCGCCTGTATCGGTGTGGGCATCATGTGCTCGCGCTTTCTTGAAGCTGCCGCGCGCCAGCCGGAGCTGATGAATGCACTGCAAGCCAAAGTGTTCCTGCTACTTGGCCTGATTGACGCTTCCTTCATTATCGGTGTCGGTCTTGCCATGCTGTTCGCATTCGGCAACCCCCTCCTTGCCGTCATTCATTAATCGGCGTCAGACGCCGGGTTAGGCTAGGGGATAGCCATGAATATTAATTTGACCTTGATTTCTCAGGCGATTGCTTTCGCCATATTTATCTGGTTTACCGCGAGCTTTGTCTGGCCGCCACTGATGAATGCCATCAGCGAGCGCCAGAAAAAGATCGAGGAAGGTCTTGCCGCCGCCGAGCGGAGCAAGAAGGACCTCGAGTTGGCACAGAGTCGCTCGACCGATACTTTGCGCGAAGCGCGTGAGAAATCCACCGAAATGATCGGCGGAGCGGAACGTCAGGCAGCGCATTTGGTCGAAGAAGCGCGTGCTGAAGCGGTGCGCATCATCAGCCAGGCACGCGAAGCAGCCGAAGGCGAAGCAGCGGTAGCCGCTCAACGCGCCAGAGAAAACTTGCGCGATCAGGTGGCAGCCTTGGCTGTAGCTGGTGCGGAGAAAATCCTTCGGCGCGAAGTGAATGCACAGGTTCATGCCGAATTACTGGCCACTCTGAAGTCGGAGCTATGACAAAACATGGCTGAAAATGTCACCCTGGCACGACCCTACGCCGAAGCCACCTATCAGTTGGCTCTGGCTGGTCGTGCGCTAGATGCTTGGGCTGATGTACTGGGGAGTATGGCAGCAGTGGCCGCTCACCCCGACATGCGTGTCTGCATCGATAATCCGCGTCTGGATTCCGGCGATCTGACACAAATGTTTCTGGACGCGGTGGCCGGGGATCTCACTGCCGAGCAAAAAAGCTTTGCACGCCTGCTTGTGGACAATGATCGTCTCGGCGTATTGGCCGAGATACGCGATCTGTTTCTTGAGCTGAAGAATACTCATGAAGGCGTCAAGAAGGCACTGATCAGTTCGGCATTTCCCATTGAAGCATCCAGCCTTACACAGCTTGTGTCTGAACTTGAACAACGTTTCAAGTGCAAGATCCAGGCGACCGTTTGCGTTGAACCGGAACTCATCGGCGGTGTTCGCATCGCAGTCGGTGATCAGGTGATCGATGCATCGGTGCGCGGCAAGCTCGCCGCAATGAGCGTAGCACTACAGAATTAGGAGTTTTCCAAATGAACCTCAATCCTTCTGAAATCAGCGACCTGATCAAAAGCCGGATCCAGAAGCTGGACCTCGCTGCGACGTCGCGTACCGAGGGTTCCGTTGTTTCAGTGACTGACGGCATCTGCCGGGTCCATGGTTTGGCGGACGCGATGCAAGGCGAAATGCTGGAATTTCCCGGCAATACCTTTGGTCTTGCCCTGAATCTCGAGCGCGACTCCGTCGGCGCCGTGATCATGGGTGAGTACGAGCACATCACCGAAGGCGATACCGTCAAATGTACGGGACGCATCCTGGAAGTGCCGATCGGCCCTGAACTGCTTGGCCGCGTGGTCAATGCCCTGGGTGAGCCGATTGATGGCAAGGGCCCGATCAATGCCAAGCTGACCGACAAGATCGAAAAAGTTGCACCGGGCGTGATCTGGCGCAAATCCGTATCGCAGCCGGTTCAAACCGGTCTCAAGTCGATCGACTCAATGGTGCCTATCGGTCGCGGACAGCGCGAGTTGATTATCGGCGACCGCCAGACCGGCAAGACGGCGGTGGCTGTTGATGCCATCATCAACCAGAAGGGCGAGAACATGTTCTGCATCTACGTGGCGATCGGGCAAAAAGCCTCGACCATCGCCAACGTGGTGCGCAAACTGACCGAGAACGGCGCGATGGAATACACCATCATCGTTGCTGCGACGGCATCCGAATCGGCGGCGATGCAATTCCTTGCGCCGTATTCCGGCTGCACCATGGGCGAATACTTCCGCGACCGTGGCATGGATGCCCTGATCATTTATGACGATTTGACCAAGCAAGCCTGGGCCTACCGGCAGGTTTCACTGCTGTTGCGTCGTCCTCCAGGTCGCGAAGCTTATCCCGGTGACGTGTTTTACCTGCATAGCCGCTTGTTGGAACGAGCAGCGCGTGTTTCCGAAGCCTGGGTGGAAAAATTTACCAACGGTGAGGTCAAAGGAAAAACCGGTTCTCTGACGGCACTGCCGGTGATCGAAACCCAGGCTGGCGACGTGACAGCATTCGTGCCGACCAACGTGATCTCGATCACTGACGGCCAGATATTCCTGGAGACCGACCTTTTCAACGCGGGTATCCGTCCTGCCATCAATGCCGGTATCTCGGTATCGCGGGTCGGTGGAGCGGCACAGTGCAAAGTCATCAAGAAGCTCGGTGGCGGCGTACGCATGGCGCTGGCGCAGTACCGCGAACTCGCGGCTTTTGCCCAGTTCGCCTCGGACCTCGATGAAACCACGCGCAAGCAGCTCGAACGCGGCCGCATGGTGACGGAACTGATGAAACAGCCGCAATATTCGCCGATGAAAGTCTCGGAAATGGCCGTTACCCTGCTCACGGTGAACAAGGGTTACTACGACGATATTGATGTTGGTCGCGCCCTCTCTTTTGAAGCCGGTTTAATGGCTTACCTCAAGCAGTCCCAAGCCGAACTGCTGGCCAAGATCGAAAGCACCAAGGACCTCGATCCCGACAGCGAAAAGTCGTTGATGGCGGCAGTTGAGTCATTCAAAAAGACTTGGGCCTGAAGACCCGTTAAGCGGAGCTGATTATGGCAAGCGGCAAGGAAATTCGCAGCAAGATCCTCAGCGTGCAAAACACGCGCAAGATCACCAAAGCCATGGAAATGGTTGCTGCCTCGAAAATGCGCAAGGCCCAGGATCGCATGAAAGCATCGCGGCCTTATGGCGACAAGATACGTCGCATTGCAGCCAATTTGTCGCGTGCCAATTCCGAGTACAAGCACCCTTTCCTGACCAGGCAAGACAAGGTGACCAACGCCGGTTTGATTGTCGTTACCACCGACAAGGGGTTGTGCGGCGGCCTCAACACCAATGTGCTGAGGCTGGCTTTCGGACGCATCAAGGAATTGGACGCGGCCGGCGTAAGCAAAGTCAGCGTGACCTGCATCGGCAACAAGGGGCTGGGATTCATGCAACGCCTGGGTGCGAACGTGGTGTCCAAGGTCACTGGTCTGGGCGACACGCCACATCTCGAAAAACTGATTGGTCCGGTCAAGGTGCTGCTTGACGCTTTTTCAGCCGGCGAGCTGGACGTCGTCTACATTGCATACACCCGCTTCGTCAATACCATGAAGCAGGAGCCCGTGTTGGAGCAGCTCCTGCCCTTGTCCGGAGAGCAGTTGCAGGACGATCAGGCGCACAGTTGGGATTACCTCTACGAACCCGACTCGAAAGTCGTGATCGACGAATTGCTGGTGCGGTATGTCGAGGCCTTGGTTTATCAGTCGGTGGCGGAGAACATGGCCTCGGAGCAATCGGCACGGATGGTGGCAATGAAAGCGGCATCGGACAATGCCGCTACAGTCATCAAGGATCTGCAGTTGGTATACAACAAGACCCGCCAGGCCGCGATTACTAAGGAACTTGCCGAAATCGTCGGCGGTGCGGCGGCGGTCTGACGGCACAGTACAGATTGGATCAAAGTTTCAGTTGTAAATTTATTCACGTTGGTTTTCTAATGAATTATTTAGTGTTTGGGGAATGACGATGAGTCAAGGTGAAATCGTTCAATGCATCGGCGCAGTGGTTGACGTTCAGTTCAAGCGCGATCAGATGCCCAGAGTTTATGACGCCCTTACCATGGAAGGTTCGGAGCTCACTCTCGAAGTTCAGCAGCAGATCGGTGACGGTGTGGTGCGCACGATCGCACTGGGTTCGTCCGACGGTCTGCGGCGCGGGATCAAGGTCGAGAATACCGGCAAACCGATTTCCGTTCCGGTTGGCACGGCGACCCTCGGTCGGATCATGGACGTACTGGGCCGCCCGATTGATGAAATCGGACCGATCGCAACCGACGTGAGGCGGTCGATTCACCAGAAAGCGCCGAAGTTTGACGAGTTGTCCGCAACCAACGAGTTGCTCGAAACCGGCATCAAGGTGATTGATTTGATGTGCCCGTTTGCCAAGGGTGGCAAGGTTGGCCTGTTTGGCGGCGCCGGCGTCGGCAAAACCGTGAACATGATGGAACTGATCCGTAACATCGCCATCGAGCACAGCGGTTATTCAGTGTTTGCCGGTGTCGGTGAGCGTACCCGCGAAGGTAACGACTTCTATCATGAAATGAAGGAGTCCAACGTTATCGATAAAGTGTCCCTGGTGTACGGACAGATGAACGAGCCGCCGGGCAACCGTCTGCGCGTGGCCCTGACTGGTCTGACCATGGCCGAAGCGTTCCGCGAAGAGGGCCGCGATGTGCTGTTCTTCGTTGACAACATCTACCGCTTCACGCTGGCGGGTACCGAAGTTTCCGCGCTGCTGGGACGTATGCCCTCGGCCGTGGGCTACCAGCCGACACTGGCAGAAGAAATGGGACGCCTGCAGGAACGCATTACCTCCACCAAGGTTGGCTCGATCACTTCGATCCAGGCGGTGTATGTGCCTGCGGACGACTTGACTGACCCCAGTCCGGCCACGACCTTCGGCCACCTTGATGCCACGGTCGTGTTGTCGCGCGACATTGCCTCGCTGGGAATTTATCCGGCAGTCGATCCGCTCGACTCGACTTCGCGCCAGATCGACCCGAACGTGATCGGCCAGGAGCATTACGATACCGCGCGCGGCGTGCAGCAGACACTGCAGCGCTACAAGGAACTGCGCGACATCATCGCCATTCTAGGCATGGACGAACTGGCGCCGGACGACAAGTTGCTGGTTTATCGCGCACGCAAGATCCAGCGCTTCCTGTCGCAACCATTTTTCGTTGCCGAAGTATTTACCGGTTCGCCGGGCAAATACGTTTCCCTCAAGGAAACCATCCGCGGCTTCAAGATGATTATCAACGGTGAGTGTGACCACTTGCCGGAGCAGGCTTTCTACATGGTTGGTACCATCGACGAGGCCTTTGAAAAGGCCAAGACGCTTCAATAAGGAATAAGACATGGCCATGACCATTCACGTCGACGTTGTCAGTGCCGAGGAGTCCATCTTCTCGGGACTGGCCGAATTCGTCGTGTTGCCGGGCGAAGCAGGCGAACTGGGCATACTGCCGGGCCACATGCCTCTGATGACCCGGATCAAGGCAGGTACCGTGCGTCTGAAGTTGCCTAGCCAGGAAAATGAAGAGTTATTCTTTGTCGCCGGGGGCATGCTGGAAGTTCAGCCCAACCGGATTACAGTGCTTGCCGATACCGCCATCCGGGGCAAGGATCTGGATGAGGCGAAGGCACTTGATGCGAAGAAGAAGGCGGAGGAAGCCATGGCAACTCGCAGTTCCGAACTCGATTATGTGCGGGCCCAGGCTGAACTCGCGGAAGCCATTGCCCAGTTGTCGGCAATCCAGAAATTGCGTAAAAGCTCTCACTAAAGTAAGCGGATAAGCATGAAAGGGCAGCTACGGCTGCCTTTTTTCATGTATCGTCAGAAAATGACTTTTACATTTTGCGCGCTACTCCCGAATCAATAAGGAAACTGACATGAACTTTAAAATCCTGCCGATGCTACTGATGACCGCGGCTTTGGCTGCATGCGGTGGCAAAGGGGATGACAAAATGGCCGGGGGTCCAGGCGGCGCCGGCATGCCGCCGGCTGAAGTCGATGTAGTCACTGTCGCATCCGGTTCGGCAACAATGACCCAGGAATTACCAGGACGCCTGCAGGCGTTTCGTACCGCCCAGGTTCGGGCGCGGGTGGAAGGTATTGTTGAAAAACGTCTGTTTGAAGAAGGCAGTGATGTCAAAGAGGGACAGACCTTGTTCCGTATTGATCCCCGCAATTATCAGGCTGCCTTCGATGCGGCCAAGGCAGACCTCGCGGTTGCCCGGCTGACTCTCGAGCGCTACCGCCCACTTTTCGAAATCAAGGCAGTGAGTCAGCAGGAAGTCGATTTGGCCGATGCAAAGGTCAAGCAAGCAGAGGCAGTCGTAATGAAATCGCGCATCGATCTTGACAACACTGCGGTACCGGCGCCCATATTCGGGCGTATCGGGCGTGCCGCAGTCACAGAAGGTGCCCTGGCCGGACGCGGCGAGGCCACACTACTTGCCACCATTGAACAGATCGATCCGATTTACGCAAATTTTACGCAGCCTGGTGCCGATCTGTTCCGCCTCAAAAAAGCATTGAAATCGGGCAAGTTCAAACAAGTCGAACGCGCCGGTATCGAACTGATTCTGGAGGACGGCAGTGTTTATGCGCAACCGGGCAAGCTGCAATTCTCTGATCTGGCAATTGATCCGGCAACCGGCAGCGTTTCCTTGCGCGCGCTCTTTGCCAACCCAAGACGTGAACTATTGCCGGGAGCTTTCGTGCGCGTCCGGTTTCCCGAGGCCATCCTTGAGTCCGCCATACGTGTGCCGCAACGCGCCGTTTTGGCCGATCCCCAGGGACAGTACGTGATGGTTGTGGATGCCACAGGCAAAGCGGCGTATCGATCGGTCAAGACGGATGGGATGAGTGGTGGCGATTTCATCATTGCGGAAGGCCTGAAAACAGGCGAGCAGGTGATTGTGAACGGGTTGCAGAAAATTCGTCCAGGGGCCCCGGTGAAACCTTCACCGTGGAATCCGAACCCAACGACTGCTGCGCAATCCCCGGCCGGCGAAAAGAAGTAAGGGCGGGCCATGATTGCAAAATTTTTCATTGATCGCCCGATATTCGCCTGGGTGATCGCCCTGGTGATCCTGCTTGCCGGGGTGCTGGCGCTGAGAATCCTGCCGGTTTCCCAGTATCCCGCGGTGGCGCCGCCTTCCATTGCTTTCAACATTTCCTATCAGGGCGCCTCTGCACAGGTGGTCGAAAGCACGGTGACCGCCCTGATCGAACAGGAAATGAACGGGATTGAGCGCTTGCTTTACATGGAATCGTCCTCCGAACTCGGAACCGGCACGGTGACGCTGACCTTCCAGCCGGGCACCAATATTGACATCGCTTCCGTGGAAGCGCAGAACCGTTTCAAGCGCATCGAGGCGCGTTTGCCCGACGATGTGCGGCGAGCCGGAGTTCCGGTGACCAAGCCATCCCGCAATTACGTCATGTTCGTGACGCTTTACTCGCCGGATAAAAGCCTTTCTGCGGTCGATCTGGGCAGTTTCGCCGCCGCCAGCGTGCTTGATCCACTGCGGCGGGTGAAGGGCGTGGGTGAGGCAGTATTGTTCGGAACCGAATATTCCATGCGCCTGTGGCTGCAACCCGAAAAGCTCTATGCCTACAAACTTTCACCAGCCGACGTGACACGCGCAGTGCGTGCCCAGAACGTCGAGTTGGCGACAGGTGAACTTGGTCAGGCGCCTGCAGCCAAGGGTCAGCAAATCAATGCTGTCATCATCACGCGCAGCCGTCTGGTGACACCTGAACAGTTCGGCAATATTCTGGTGCGCACCCTGCCGGATGGGTCGGCTATAAGAGTAAAAGATGTTGCCAGAGTCGAACTGGGTTCTCAGGATTACAACATTTTTGCCCGCCTGGATGGTCAACCGACCGCAGCGATCGCCATTCGCGTATCCCCTGACGGCAATGCGCTGGACGTCGTTAATGCGGTGCGCGACAAACTGGCGGAGATGGCGCCCTATTTCCCCAAGGGAGTCGCCTGGGACGTTCCCTACGATACATCGCGTTTTGTCGATATTTCGATCAAGGAAGTCTTGCTGACACTGGTTGAAGCCATGTTGCTGGTGTTTCTGGTGATCTATCTGTTTCTGGAAAACTTCCGTGCCACCTTGATTCCGGCCATTGTCGTGCCAGTGGCACTGATCGGGGCTCTGGCGGGGCTGTATGTTTTCGGCTATTCGATCAACGTGCTGACCCTGTTTGCCATGGTGCTGGCGGTGGGCATTGTTGTGGACGACGCAATCGTGGTCGTCGAAGCGGTCGAGCGCATCATGACCGAAGAGGGATTGAGTCCACGTGATGCCGCACGCAAAGCCATGGGCCAGATCTTCAATGCCATCATCGGCATTACTTTGGTTTTGTCTGCCGTCTTTGCACCCATGCTTTTCTTCGGCGGCTCGGTGGGCGTGATCTATCGGCAGTTCGCCATGACTTTGCTGCTCGCCATGGGATTCTCCATTCTCATGGCACTAACACTCACACCTGCCCTCTGCGCGACATTGCTCAAGCACCAGGCGGGCGAGGAACTGCTTCCCAGCAAGGGTTTTTTCGGAGCGTTCAATCGTTTCTTTGATCGAGTCCGGTCGGGCTACCAATCTTGGGTGAGCCGGATCTTGAATAGGACCGGGTGGTATCTGGTTCTTTACGCAGCCATTATTGCTGTCACCGGGTGGCTGTTCCTGCACTTACCCGGGAGTTTTCTGCCTGAGGAAGATCAAGGTTATTTCATCAACATGGTGCAATTGCCACCAGGTTCATCGCAGGAACGTACGATAGAAGTGCTGACCCAGATTGAGCAGTATTACCTCAAGCAGCCAGAAGTTGCGAAAGTAGTCGGCGTGGTCGGTTTCTCATTCTTTGGCCGCGGCCAGAATGCCGCTTTGGCTTTTGTGCGGCTGAAGGAGTGGGACGAACGCCCCGGTAGCGAACATTCGTCGATTGCGTTGGTGCAGCGGGCGAACATGGTGTTTTTCCAGATCAAGCAGGCCATAATCTTTGCCATCAACCCGCCGCCGATTCCTGAACTTGCTTCAACCGGCGGTTTCGATTTCCGCTTGCAGGATCGTGCCGGCATCGGCCGGGAGAAGTTGCTGGAAGCGCGCAATGTTGCTTTAGGTGCTGCCAGCCAGAATACTACTCTGGCTGGCTTGCGTCCCGAAGGGCAGGAAGCTGCGCCGCAACTGTTGCTGGATATCGATCGACGCAAGGCCGAAACACTGGGCGTATCAATGGCCGACCTCAACGATACCTTGCAGTCGACTTACGGCATTGCCTACATCAATGACTTCGAACGGCAGGGGCGCATCCTGAGGGTACTGATGCAGGCCGATCCAAAATTGCGCGTCTCTTCAGAAGAAATGCTGCGTCTGCCGGTGCGGAATCGGGATGGCGGCATGGTGCCGCTGGCCGAACTCATCACGCCGCACTGGATTATCGGATCGCCCAAGCTCGATCGATACAATGGCCTGCCGTCCATGAAGATCGCCGGAGGCCCCGCGCCAGGCCGCAGCACAGGCGAAGCGATGCAGGCCATGGAGTCGATGGCCAAGACCCTGCCGACCGGTTTCGGCTTCGAGTGGTCGGGTACTTCCTACGAGGAAAAGCTTTCCGGTAGCCAGGCACCGCTCCTGTTCGCCCTGGCGATGCTGGTGGCGTTTCTGGCTCTGGCGGCCCTGTATGAAAGCTGGTCGATTCCGTTTGCCGTGATGCTGGTGGTGCCTTTGGGCGTGTTCGGTTCGGCCCTGGCGGTGACTCTGCGCGGGTTGCCCAACGATGTGTATTTCAAGGTTGGCCTGATCGCCATCATTGGTTTGTCGAGCAAGAACGCCATCCTGATCATCGAGTTTGCGCGCGATCTGCAGGAGCGCGGCATGACGGCGGTAGACGCGGTGCTCGAAGCCTGCCGGATGCGCTTTAGGCCGATCCTGATGACTTCATTCGCTTTCATACTTGGCGTATTACCGCTGGCGATTTCAACCGGCGCCGGTGCCAACAGCCGCCATGCCATCGGCACCGGCGTTATCGGCGGCATGCTCGCTGCCACCATACTGGCGATTTTCCTGGTGCCGGTATTCTTTGTCGTGGTGCGAAAAATCTTCCCCGGACATACCCGCCATCATGAGGAGAACGACCATGCTTAAGCGGGCGATCCTCTTATTGTGTGCGACGCTTGCCGGGTGCTCGCAAATGCCCGATTACCAGCGGCCTGCAGCTCCGATCCCGCTGCAATGGGCGCAGACAGCTCCGGCCGACGGGATGCGTCCGGCAAGTTCGCTCGAATGGCAAACCTTCTTTCCTGATCCGCGCTTGCAGGCCTTGATCGCCACCGCCATCGAACACAATCGCGATATGCGGGGAGCAGTGGCGCGTGTCGAGGAAGCCCGTGCCTTGTTTGGCATTGTCCGCGCTGACCGATTGCCGAATGTCGACCTTGTAGCCAGTGGTACCTCTGCGCGCACCCCGGGTGATCTTTCACTGAGCGGACGCGCTGCAACCAGTCACCGTGCCGATGTCGGGCTGTCTTTGCTGTCTTTCGAACTGGATTTCTGGGGCCGTGTGAAAAGCCTCAATGAAGCGGCCTTGGCGGGTTATCTTGCCAGCGTAGAAGCCCGGAAGGCTTTGCGCCTGACCCTGATTGCCGATGTTGCCAATGCTTATCTGAGCCTGCTCGAAATGGAAGAGCGTACAACGCTGGCGCGCTCGACGGTGGCAAGCCGGGAGCAGACCCGGCTGCTCGTGAGTCGCCGCCGCGATGTGGGCCTGGCGGGTGATCTCGACTATCTGCAGGCGGATGGCGCCTACGAACTGGCCCGGGCGGAATTGGCCAATCTCGAGCGACAGCGGGCTGCCGCAGCAAACATGTTGACCTTGTTGCTGGGCAAGGAGCCTGCCGCATTACCCGCCGGTCGCAAGCTTGCGGAACAAGGTATCGTCGCCAGTCTTGCTGCCGGCTTGCCGGCCGATGTATTGCTGCAACGTCCCGATGTGCTGGCCGCCGAGCAAAAGCTGATTGCTGCAAATGCCAACATCGGCGCCGCGCGCGCAGCATTCCTGCCGCGCATTTCGCTGACGGCCGGACTTGGAACCGCGAGCAAGTCCTTGTCGGGTCTTTTCGATTCCGGGCAAGGTGCCTGGAACTTCCAGCCCGTCTTGCATCTGCCAATATTTGATGCTGGCCGTGCCTCCGCCGGAACGGATCTGGCCGAAGCGCGTCGGCATGTCGCCGTGGCCGAATATGAAAAAGCCATCCAGCAGGCCTTCCGTGAAGTGGCCGACCTGCTTGCTGCAACAGAACAACTGGGCGAACAATTGCGCGCCCAGGAACGCCTGGACAAGGTGCAGGGCGAACGGCTCAAGCTTGCAGATGCGCGTTACAGGGCGGGCGTGGCCAGCTACCTGGAAGTGCTCGATGCCCAGCGTGAATCCTTCTCAGCCCAGCAGGCATTGGTACAGACGCGGCGCAGCCAGTTGTCCAGCGCGGCACTGTTGTTCAAGGCTCTGGGCGGCGGCAAGCAGGAAGAGCCTGCCGCCAAGGCCGACTGAAGCTTCGCTGGAGATGAAAAGCATGCCTGAATCTAACGAATCTCTGGTCAGCATCAAAGATTTGCATTTCGCCTACGGCGAACGGCAAGTTTTGAATGGCATCAATCTGGACATCCAGAGGGGCAAGGTCGTTGCCATCCTGGGTGTCAGCGGCAGCGGCAAGACGACACTGCTGCGACTCATGGGCGGTCAGTTGAAACCCCAGCGCGGCAGCGTCAAGGTGGCAGGCCAGGTCGTGCATGAACTTGATGACGACGGTCTTTATGCGCTGCGGCGCGACATGGGCATGATGTTCCAGATGGGCGGGTTGTATAGCGACATATCGGTTTTCGACAATGTCGCCTTTCCGATGCGCGAACTGACTGACCTGCCTGAGGAAATCATCCACGATCTGGTGCTGATGAAACTCCATGCGGTGGGTCTGCGCGGTGCCGCCCAAATGATGACGGGGGAATTGTCCGGAGGCATGGCGCGTCGCGTTGCGCTGGCAAGGGCAATCGCACTGGATCCGCTGTTGATCATGTACGACGAACCCTTTGCCGGTCTCGATCCGATTTCATTGAACGTGATCGCCAGCCTGATCCGACGGCTCAACGATGCACTGGGAGTGACTTCGATCGTGGTGACCTACGACATGTCGGAATCGCTGAAAGTCGTCGATTACGCGTATTTTGTTCATGGTGGCGTGGTTGTGGCTGAGGGGCCGGCGGCGGAAATGTTCGATTCCGACAATCCGTTTGTGCACCAGTTCGTTCATGCCAAGCCGGACGGCCCGGTCGCCTTCCAGTATCCGAGCAATCCGTATCCGGTCGAATTGGGTCTCAGCGGAAATTAACCGCCCAGCAAGGAGACGCGCTGTTCAAGTTGCTGCAAATCATCCCGCAGCCCATCGATCTCCTTAGAAAATGTCTTGACAGCCTCGGCTTTGGCTAGCGTTGGTTGTTCTTCCGTAAGGTATTCGGCAAGATTTTCTGCAAGATTTTGTCTAGCCTGGCGTTGCCAGGCATCGAAGGCGGTGAATAGTCCGGCAACCCGGTGGGCAGCAATGTCGCCGACATAACGGCTGAGATCTTCTTCAAAGTCCCAGCGCAAATTGCGCATCACGAATCCCAGTGCGTCGGCAAACTCTGCCGAGCCGGATATATTCGCCTCTTTGTAGAGGCTTTCTGTCCCGGCCAAAGCCAGCATGGGTGCGTCCGCCGGAAAGGAGATCTCGACATCAAAATTTTCCAGTTCGCTCGGCTCGAACAACCCCTCTGCGCTGACTACCAGATCAAGCTTCAGTGGCGGCAGCGTCAGTCGTAGCGTCTTTCCGGCAAAAGGCGCGAGGCGGCTTCTTGCCCAGCGGGCATCCTGGAGCAGATGGTTGAGCACATGCAGTGCGGCGCGGTCGAGCACGATGCCTGGCCGGTGTTAATTAAACTGCTGTATTCCGGCAATGACCCAGCCACTGCTGGCATCGACAGGCCGAACCAGGTGCCAGACTTCATCAAAAGCTTCCGGTGCGGCATTGGGTGTCTCTCGGATCAGGCCGAAGAAACGCACGCTGGCGATCTGGCGTTTGTCTTCGGTGGATAGGTCGAGCAAGCCCGCGTTCAATTCGACCACATCGGTTTGCTGAACCGTTTTGCCGCGCTCCTGATATTCCAGTTGGATTTCGGCAAACATTTCGGGCGTTGTGAAAGCGCGGATGTCTTCCATGTTGCCGGCATCATTGGCCGCTTGCAGGCGGACGAAATTGAGCTTGGCCTGACGGACGAAGCCATCCACGTCGAAGCCAACGGGAGTGTTGCTGGCAGCTTCGTTTGATGAAGCTGTCGGGGCGCTGCCGCCTGGCAAGACCTGCGGTTCTAAGCGCACCGGCGCACTGTTTCCGGCGCCTGCGTACTGCATGGTGTCCGCCGGGGCCGCGTTACGCCGCATCAACATGCGCACGACAAAGAATACTACGCCGCCGATCAGCATCATCATGAGCAGGGAGCCCATGCCTTCACCCATGCCACCCATGCCGAAGTGCGAAAACAGCGAGGCGATGCCGATTCCCGCAGCCAGTCCGGCCAGGGGTCCCAGCCAGCGGCTCATCCCTGACGGTGCAGGGGCAGGTGCCGGAGTCGGCGCGGCGGGTCGCGGCGCAACCTGGCTCGGCGAGCTGGGGGCCGGCGCAGCTTCGCGCTTCATGACGCCGCTGTCACGCTTGATGCCGGATGACATGCCGCCGCCCAGACGCTTGGCTTCAGCGTCCTGGGATGAAACAGCAATGCCTATTGTCAGCACGAGCGCCAGCAAAACAGTTGAAAAATTCTTCATGGGTACCTCCGGATTATTTCAAGGAATCGGAACGGATTACAGCTTGTAACCGCGGTGCAATGCAACCACACCAGCCGTCAGGTTGAAGTATTCGACATTCTCCAGGCCGGCTTGTTCCATAATGTTTTTCAGTGTGTCCTGATCGGGGTGCATGCGGATCGATTCGGCGAGATAGCGATAGCTTTCGGCGTCATCGACCACCTTGGCGCCCAGCCAGGGAAGCAGCTTGAAGGAATACAGGTCATAGGCTGCCGAGAGGGGCTGCCATACTTTGGAAAATTCCAGAACCAGCAGGCGCCCACCCGGCTTGAGCACGCGGCGCATTTCCGTCAGTGCCAGCACCTGATGCGTCATGTTGCGCAGACCGAAAGCTACAGTGACGCAATTGAAGTAATCGTTGGGGAAGGGCAGTTTCTCGGCATCGCACTGCGCCACCGGCAGAACCATGCCCCGATCCAGAAGACGGTCACGTCCCACCGTGAGCATGGCGTTATTGATGTCGGTCAGCCAGACCTCGCCACCGGTTTTTTCAAACGCACCGACCCGCCTGGCGAAGGCTCGTGACAGATCGGCCGTGCCGCCAGCGACATCAAGTACCCTCTCGCCGCTTTTGACACCAGCGATTTGAATGGCAAACTGCTTCCATAGACGGTGCAAACCGAGCGACATGAGGTCGTTCATCACATCGTATTTCTGCGCCACGGACGAGAACACACCGGCAACATGGCGCGCCTTGTCGCTTTCGGCAACCTGCTTGAATCCGAAGTGGGTCTGTTGCTCAGCCATGGTCAGTCTGCTTCAGTGATGTCCGCAACCGCCGCCGCTTTTGGGAGGTGGGCTGGTGGTATCAACGTCGCGATTGGCGCCAGCCGCATCCAGCTTGGCCAGGTAGCTTTGCCAGATTTCGTTCTGGTGAGTTCCCAGGGTGTAAAACAAATCCCAGGAATAAATGCCGCTGTCGTGACCGTCGGAGAAACTCAGCTTGACCGCATAATTGCCAACAGGTTCGATGCTGTCGATTTCAACGTTGCGCTTTCCGGTCTGCAGTGTCTCCTGTCCGGGGCCATGTCCCCGCACTGCGGCCGACGGGCTGGAAATTCTCAGCAGTTCATGACTCAGCGTAAAAGTCTTGCCGTTGTCGAAAGCAATTTCCAGTTGCCTGGATTTCTTGTGCAACTTGATTTCAGTGGGTATCGGAGTATTTTTATCGAGGCCTGCCATTGGATTAATCCTGATCGTGTAAGTCGGAGAATCATAACGCAGAACCGGCGCTTAATTCGTCCAATCCAAGTGAAGTTAAGCTTGAGTCAGCGCCTGTTGTATGGCCTTGCTTAGCGTCTGGTTATCGATGGCCGGGCGGGCCGGTGGCTCACCGGGTTTGCGCGCCTGTTTCGACCAGATCGGCGAGGGGAACAAGGGGTCGTCGGCAAAGCGCGGGATCACATGCCAGTGCACATGAGGCGTCACATTGCCCAGGCTGGCAAGATTGATCTTGAAGGGTTGATACAATTCGCGCAGTGCGGATTCCGTCGCGAACACCACGGCCATCAAATGCTGGCGGTCAGCGACAGACAAGTCGTTCATTTCGCGTTTGTGCTCTTTCCAGATGACCCGGCAGAAACCCGGGAAATCAGCGGCTTCACTGCCGCCCACACGGATCACGCGGCAGCGCTCATCCTGCCAAAGAATGTCGCCCCCGCTTGAGCTGCAAAACTCGCAATCCACCATCAGCCCTTTCCGGCCTCAACCTGCGTATCCACCTTCTGACGCAAGCGGATATGCAGTTCGCGCAGTTGCTTTTCGTCGACCTCTGAAGGTGCATTGGTCAGCAGACACTGGGCCCGCTGCGTCTTGGGGAAAGCAATGACATCGCGGATCGATTCGGCGCCGGTCATCATGGTGACGATGCGGTCGAGTCCGAACGCCAATCCGCCATGGGGTGGCGCACCGTATTTCAAGGCATCAAGCAGAAAACCGAATTTGAGCTGGGCTTCTTCCGCATCGATCCCTAGCGCACGGAACACCTTGCTTTGCACCGCTTCGCGATGTATCCGCACCGAGCCACCGCCGATCTCCCAGCCGTTCAGGGCCAGATCGTAGGCCTTGGCCAGGCAGGCGCCCGGGTCGGTTTCGAGCAGGTCCTCGTGACCGTCCTTGGGGCTGGTGAAGGGGTGGTGGCAGGCCGACCAGCGCTGGTTTTCCTCGTCGTATTCGAACATCGGGAAATCGACGACCCACAACGGCCGCCAGGCTTCGCCGGTAAGAAACTTCTTTTCATGGCCGATTTTCACGCGTAAGGCGCCCAGTGCGTCATTAACCACCTTGGCTGGCCCGGCGCCGAAGAAAATCAGGTCGCCACTTTGCGCCCCACATCGCGCGACAATGGTTTTCAATGCGACTTCATGCAGATTCTTGACGATCGGCGACTGCAGCCCGCTTTCGTTGGCTTGGCTGGCGTCGTTGACCTTGATGTAGGCCAGACCCTTGGCACCGTAGATCTTGGCGAATTCGGAGTAACCGTCGATTTCGCCGCGGGTCAAGGTGGCGCCACCCGGGATGCGCAATGCGGCGACACGGCCGCCCGCTTCATTGGCCGGACCGCTGAAGACCTTGAAGGCGACGTCCTTGACGGCATCGGTCAGTTCTGTCAGCTCCAGTGTGACGCGCAAATCCGGTTTGTCGGAGCCAAAGCGACGCATGGCTTCGGCGTAGGTCATGTGTGGAAACGGTTCGGGCAGATCGACCGCCATGGCTTCCTTGAACACAAAGCGGATCATGCCTTCCATCAGACCGGTGATCTGGGTTTCGTCGAGGAAGGAAGTCTCCACGTCGATCTGGGTAAATTCCGGTTGCCGGTCGGCGCGCAAGTCTTCGTCGCGGAAGCACTTGACGATCTGGTAATAGCGATCGAATCCAGCGATCATCAATAGTTGCTTGAACAATTGCGGCGATTGCGGCAAGGCGAAGAACTGGCCTGGATGGACGCGTGAAGGCACCAGGTAGTCGCGTGCGCCTTCCGGCGTGCTCTTGCCCAGCATGGGGGTTTCGATGTCGATGAAACCGTTGGCGTCGAGGTAGCGACGGCAGGCCATGGTGGTTTTATAGCGCAGCATCAGATTCTTCTGCATCTGCGGCCGGCGCAGATCGATGACGCGATTGGTCAGGCGCACATTTTCAGAGAGGTTCTCCTCGTCGAGCTGGAACGGCGGGGTCGTTGCGGTATTCAGCACTTCAAGCTCGTGACACAGAATCTCGATTTCGCCGGAAGCCAGGTTGGGATTCACGGTACCTTCCGGACGCCGGCGCACCTTGCCGGTGATCTTCAAAACGAATTCATTGCGCACGCTTTCGGCACGCGCAAACATTTCGGCGCGGTCCGGATCGCAAACGACTTGCGCCAGCCCCTCTCTATCGCGCAGGTCGATGAAAATCACGCCGCCGTGATCGCGGCGGCGATGGCTCCAGCCGCAGAGGGTGACGATCTGGTCGACATGGCTGGCATTGACCTGGCCGCAATAATGAGTTCGCATTTTTCTGTTTCCGAAGATTTGAATAGTACCGCCCGCGTAGCGAGCGGCAGGCTTATTGAAGTTGATTCTGCCCCGCAAGAGTTTCTGGAATTCGCCGTTGTGGTGGCGCCACGACACCCATGGAGATGATGTATTTAAGCGCTTCGTCTACGCTCATGGAGAGCTCGATAACATCCTGGCGCGGCATCATGAGAAAAAATCCGGAAGTCGGATTGGGCGTGGTGGGAACATAGACACTGACAAAATCGCCTTTGAGATGCTGAACGACATCGCCGCCCGGCTGTCCGGTCATGAAGGCAATGGTCCAGCTGCCTGGTCGCGGGTATTGCACCAGCAAGGCTTTGCGAAACGCTTCCCCGGAAGAGGAGAAGAGCGTGTCGGACACCTGCTTGACGCTGTAATACACTGACTTCACCACGGGAATTCGTGCCAGTACACTTTCCCAGAAACTGACCAGGCGTTGGCCAATGATGTTGGCCGTGATCAGTCCGGTGAGGAAAACCACCAGTAAAGTGAGAATTGCGCCTATGCCCGGAACATAAAAGCCCAGCAGGGTTTCCGGTCGAATGGCATTTGGCAGCAGCAGCAATGACTGATCCATGGTGCGAACAATCAGCGACAAGACCCAGACCGTCATCGCCAGGGGTACCCAAATCAGCAAGCCGGTGATGAAATATTTCTTCATTGAGTACCCGGGCGGGTGGCGTGTTGCAAGTGTTGCGAGTACTGCTTCAATTGCAGGCGCAAGAGCCATTGCCTCCCTGGCAGGGCGGCGGTTCTGCTTTCGTCTCAGGCTTGTTTTCGGGTTTTTTGCCACCCTTGAAATCGGTCGCATACCAGCCGCTGCCCTTGAGTTGAAATCCTGGGGCGGTCAATTGTTTGGTATAGGTTTCCTGATGGCAGGAAGGGCAGACAGTGAGCAAGGCATCGCTGAGCTTT
>JBAYVV010000040.1:0-28054 GCA_041674465.1 Sterolibacterium sp. | reverse complement strand
GTTCATTATGGATACATGGTGGTTTTTCGGAGAAAGACACCATGGATGTTCGACAAGCGTTTGCATTCACTCTAAAGCGTGCCAGGAAGGCGAAGCATCTCACTCAAGAAGATTTCGATTTGGCATCCAGCCGAACATACTTAAGTTCTCTGGAAAGGGCACAAAAAAGTCCAACATTGGACAAGATTGACCAACTCGCCAAAGTGCTTGAAGTACATCCCGCTGCGCTCATAGCAGTTTCGTATTCACTTAAGGATGGACACAAACGATCGGCGGGGACTCTTGATGTCATTCTGCAGGAAGCTAGAATCCTATTGAAGATTGTAGAAGGGACCTTGTAGGACATCTGCCCTAAGGATGCGGCGCAGAACGCTGATGACAGGAATCAACCCTATAAGGGAAACGCCGACGGTCTCAATTGTGCCCACAAGAGACATTCGTCGCCTCGGCGGTCCAGCGGCGGGTATCTGAGTGGAGCGGTCGTACAGGGCGGCAACTCTCCAATCCCATGAACAGGCACTGCTGGCACCTTGCGGCTACTCCCCGCTGAAATAAGGCTAGTCTTGCGACTAGCCTTATTTTTATGCCAAGAAGTCTCTGAGCCTCGTTGATAGCTGTTCTTGCTCCTTAAGCTCACACTCCCAAACCACGAGGATCTTCCAACCAAGGTTGGATAGGGTTGTTTGGTTGGTGCAGTCTCTCTCCTTATTTCGACTGATTTTTGAAAGCCAATAATCTTGATTTGACTTTGGTTTTCGGGCGCCTTTCTTGCAGTCATGCCCGTGCCAAAAGCAGCCATTTATGATGACCGCTTTACGGCGACCAATATAAGCAACATCTGGTGTTCCAGGCAAGTCCCTTCTATGTAAGCGATAGCCTGGGTACCCTAATGACTGAAGGATACTTCGCACAACGATTTCGGGTTTCGTGTCTCTCCCACGTATGCGACGCATATTTTCACTGCGGCTGATTGCCATGAGCTTGACCTCAGACATGCGGAAGACATACTACACGCCTCAGACTCGCTGTTGCGAAACTGAGATACCAGTACAGGGCGGATCTTCGTCATGTCCTCGTGGGCGGTACCTCCATACAGTAAAAAAAACCCCTAGTATCGACCATTTTTGTGGCATGATACGGGTCGATACGGCTCACACGCCGGCGCGCGCCAGCAGAAGATCAATACATATGAACTTGAACCATGCCGCACAGGCCATCGGAGTATCTGCAGTGACGCTCAAGCGATGGCTCATCAGCGGAAAAGTGAAAGACGTTGACCGCGACAGGAATAACTGGCGAGTCTTTACCGCTGCCGACATTGAACGAATCAAACAGTATGCCTCTAAGGAATCCAACAACTCGGCGCCCAGCACAAGTTCTGTACCGCTAGATCGTTCGATCTACTCCGCAGCATCATTCTTCAGCGGGATCGGTGGGTTTGACATTGGCTTTGAATCAGCAGGTTTCTCAATCTCAATGCAGTGTGAGGTTGAGCCTTTCTGTCAGTCCATTCTCAGAAAGCACTGGCCTGGCGTTCCCCGTCACCCTGACATTACGAAATTAAAAAATGACGACATCCCTAAATCTGACGTTTGGGTCGGAGGCTTCCCGTGTCAAGACCTCTCTCTTGCTCGAATGGGTAAGAGAGATGGACTTAGAGGGAGCAAGTCCGGACTGTTTTATGAGTTTGCTAGATTGGTTGGAGCAGGCAAGCCCAGAATTATTCTTCTCGAAAACGTTGCGGGCCTACTCAGCTCCCACGGAGGAAAAGATTTTGGGATCGTGCTCTCAACGCTGGCAGAGCTCGGGTATTCTGTCGGATGGCGTACTTTTAACAGCAAACACTTCGGAGTTCCCCAATCACGGCAAAGGGTCTACGTTGTCGGATGTCGTCGAGACGGGCGAGGTCCAGGAGAAATACTTTTTGAGTCCGAATGCAGCAAAGGGCATCATCCGAAGGGCGGATCGCATGGGAAGGAATCTGCGGCCTCATTTCAGGATGTCGTTGGAGATCCTAGCGGCGAAGGCCCCGTAATTCAGGCCCTTGCCTATTGCCTCTACGCGACCTCTGCGCGGCATACGGGAACAGACTGGAGCCGCAACTATGTTTGCTATCCCAAGATCGGCCAGGTTCGTCGTCTTATTCCTGCTGAATGCGAAGGAGTAATGGCTTTCCCGAAGGGCTGGACAATTCCCGCGCAAACAACGCTGAGCGCTGATGACTTAGACTCAGCTAGGTACCACGCCCTTGGAAATGCTGTCACTCCTCCAGTTGCGGAGTGGCTTGCGCTGCGGATCAGGCAATATCTGGAGTCTCGTGATTTCCCTGAAGCAGATCAGAAGTTCAATGCTTCGTTGTACACCTTGAGGAACGAGGGGTTGGGCCAGTTGGAGCTGTCCTTCGGCAATAAAGAAGTTGAAACTACGCCTTGAATATCTTTGAGTCCGTTCAGTTTGAGAAGACCGGCGGACTCAGCAGTCAGCGCTGCTGCCGATAGGGCGATCCCATAGCTTGATGTCGTGGCGTTATAGCTCAACTGCAGGATGCCAGCGTCAAATGCCCAGTGACAGAGCTTGCTTAAGCAAAGTCCGTTGCTGAGGGCGTTCAAGTTGTACTCTGCCCACGGAAGAATATGGGCAGCATCTACACCAGAACTTCCAGTCGCTGGGGTTTTGGGTAGCCGCATTCCAGTGAAAAGGCAGGTGTGGTTGTATGCCTGACGAACCTCGGTACTAAACCTGGCTCCCGCTGCACCACGCAGTGCGACCAGCTGCCAAGCCTTAATTCTGTTTCTTGCGGCTTCCTTCAACTCTTCAAGATTCTCTTCCCCAAGGGCCATCACCTCTTCGGTTTCAGTGGCGTGAACCCCAAGCCACATTAGCTCATCAAGGTTGGGTAGGTTGAGCTCTTTGGTGATGCGACGAAGAGGATCATCAGGTTCAATATTTGCCAGCCGTATTGATTCGGCGGCACCAATCAGTGCTTTAACATCGTGACTGTTAAAAGCATTTCTGTGTCGAACGACCGCATTGGCAAGAGCAGAACTCTGCTTAGAAGCAGCATCCCAACAGGCCATGACAATGCGCAACCGTTCAATTATATCAAGCCGAACAGAATCGAACGTTGAGTTAGAAAGAACCATCTGGGTTGGCGAAACAACTATCTCGGTATTTGATAGTTCCACCACATCAAATGGAATGGACATCACGGAGAAGTTGTCTTTGTATATTTGAAGCTTGCCTCCCGGTGTTGCACCGATTTCTCTCTTAGGCTTGGGCAGCATAAGAATTGCAGCCAAGACCAGATAGGCATGGTAATCGGAGTGCGGATCAAGAAGTCTGATACGAGGCTTGCCTTGGGTATGGCGAACAAAGTTATTGATGGGGAATCTGAACCCCGGAAGCAGTTCTAAAACAATTTCACGGTCGAAAACGTCATGAACACGTATAGCCTCATGGCTCCCTGCCACTTCGTATTCACCTCTGCCTCCACTTGTTCTCAGTGCGATTCGCATCCATCACCGCCGTATCAGTAAGATTATTGTTCGCTTGTAATATTACGACAACTGCTGGCGCAGTCGGCATTTTTTGGGGGGGGGGGAACATGCCAATGCATATCGAAGCCACATGCTCCTATGGTTTTTACCTTAGAAAATGGGTGCCATAGCCTCGCTGCTCACGCAAGACTATGCTGGCTGGTTATAACGGCCTTCTAGGGCAGAGTAGGAAGCCGAAGTCAGAATCCCGTGATTGGCCGCTTGATGATCAGCAAGCAGCCATTGGTCATAATTTGGTCTTCGGGCAGGTATGGGGCGTGTGCCATCCTATACGGTGACGAATGCAGCCATTGACCACTTGCAGTAGCGGAATGGCAGGTAACCGCCTCATTGCTGTCCGACTCCGGGAGAGGCCCAAGTTCGGCAAAAGCCGATTTGTGTAAATTGACGTTCCGGCAGTTTCCAGGAGACAGCAGTTGTTCGGATGGCCGCTTTCAGGAATCATCGAGTGGCGGCACCTGGCCGCTTGAAGACCTTGGGGCTCCGCCCCAAACCCCGCGCTCGCCGCGTGGCAGGGGGCGGGGTTTAAAGGCCAACCCCACCCCTGGCCACAGAGCATCGTCGCTCCGTCGGCATCAAGGGCTTTCGCGGCATAAACGGGTGCCCTCCCACTGCGTGGGCCCCTCCCATTTATTCCACGACCCTTGACCCCGCCTACGCTTCAGGAGGTTCTCGCCTCCGCGGCTAGAAGCTGCATAGCAACCCAATGCGCTATCATCAAGACTCATGCGAAACACGGGCGTAACGAGGAGGACTAAATGCAGGCGGATGAATTGACTAAACTGCGTGACGAATTGCGCGCATTTTGCGCGGCGCGGGACTGGCACCGCTATCACACGCCGAAGAACCTGGTTATGGCGCTGTCTGTTGAGGCGGCGGAGCTTGTCGAGCACTTTCAGTGGGCGGATGGAAGCGTTCCCCCAGACGCGGTCAAGCGGGCAGAGGTTGCCGACGAAATCGGCGATGTCTTGATCTACTTGGTAGAGTTGGCCGACGTGATGGACATCGATCCATTGGCCGCCGCTCGCGCCAAGATGCTCAAGAATGCGGTCAAATATCCGGCCCCACTACCAGCCGGAGAGTCATGAACCGCGCATCATTTCGCCTAGAAGTGTATGGCGTCCTTTGTTGGTCGGCGGCGTCAGAAGGGCTTCTTTGAGGTCCTGCCTGCTCCCAACAAGAACCACCTGCTCTTCGCCTCGCGTGAGGGCCGTGTAAAGCGCTTCGCGAGTCAGCACGCGGCTTCGCTTGAGAACGACGATGACGCGCTTGAACTGGCTTCCCTGACTCTTGTGGAAGGTGATTCCATAGGCGTGGGTCAGGTGCTCCAAGTCCTTTGCTGCGATGTCTACGCGCATGGCCTCGAAGTTGGCTCGAATCACAGGGGAGTCAGGCATGGTGGCGTGCATGACTTCCTCGATGAAGCCGAGCGATCCGTTCCTCAATCCCAGCGGGTAGTCGTTGCGGGTGAACATCACCTTGTCGCGTTCTTTGAGGTGGATTTTCGCTCCCGTCGTTGCCCAGACTTCGCCATACATCGTGTCGAAGTATGTTGCCTTGGGATCATCCTTGCGGAGCGCCTCGTGCATAGCAACGTTGATTGCTTTAACGCTACCTGATCCGTTCCGCACGGGCGAGAGCGCCTGAACTTCGTAATGGCTGCCGCCCTTCAGGTCTTGATAGAGAGCCAGAACACGGTCAGTCAGGCCGGCAGGGGAACACTCAGCGAAGCTGACCCCTGATCCAATTCCTTTGTAGTCAGGCAGGTCGGGCACCAACCCTTGCCGAACCAGATTCGCCACGACCGGAATGCCTGTGCTCTCGTGCTGGCGCAGAACCTTCGTCAGCCTGACCTGCGGTATCAGAGGCGATTCGGCTAGCACGTGCAGGATCAAGCCCGGCCCCACAGGCGGCAGTTGCCCCGGATCGCCCACCATGACTACCCGCACGCCTTCGGGGAGGTGCCGGAAGAGCCGGTAGGCGAGCAGCACATCGAGCATGCTGGCCTCGTCAATGATGACGACCGAACCCAGTCCAATGTCTTCCGTCTTGACGTTGCAGAGGAACCAGTGGATGGTTGTTGCCTCGGCATTCGTCGCCAAGGTCATCCGTTGCGCGGCCAGGCCGGTCGGGGCTACCTGGTAGATGCCGGCGGTCGGATACAGGTTGCTGATGAGCCGCCTGAGCGCATTGAGCACCGTAGTCTTACCCGTGCCGGCAGGCCCAATGACCAGGCTCAGATGTCCTTGAACGGCCAGTTCGACCGCCTGCCGTTGTTCCGCGTTAAGCGTGATCCTACTCGCCGCTTCGTACTCGGCTATGACATCGGCAGCACGGACTGGATCCCACTCGCCTGGCGCAAACAAGCTTGCCTGACCGCGTTCATTGATGCCCTGTACCAGCGAGAGGAACCGGCCTGCAAGGTAGCTCTCGATGACATGCATTCCTGACGACTGGAAGAACTCACCGACCGTGACATACCCCGAGGTGTCCGGGTTCTGAGCCTCCAGCGCCATTGCCACGAGCCTGTCATCCTCGAGCAATCGCTTCAGGGCGGCATGGGCGGCGCTGACTGGCATGCAGGTATGGCCAAGGTCCTGAACGTTGTAAAGCGCCTCGATTAAGGCCGATTGCAGCCGCCTCGGATCGTCCAAGGCCACGCGGAAGCGGCTGCGCGCAAGCTCATCCACCTTGCGCCAGTCCGCCTCGAAGCTCACCAAGGCATACGGGTCTTCCTCGATGCGCGACGAAGCGTCGGCGCCCCAGTAGCGGATCACCTTGTTGCCGATGCTGCGCGAAATTTGGAATCGGTCAAGCCAGAGCAGGGTCGAACCGACCTGAAATTGGGCGAACGCATGGCACAGCGAGTCGGCCTGCACTTCGGTCAGGCGTCCCGCGTCCATCAATTCCGGCAAGCGGCGTTGCTCAATGTAGGTCACCAGCTCGGGGCCTAGCGCCTCATACAGCGCACGTGCCTTTGCTGGGCCAATGCCCCGGCACTGCTGCGACTTGGCGATCCAGTCCTGAAGGTTCTTCCCCGACGGCCACACCAGTTCGGCTTCATCTGCCTCGATCTGCACATCCTCACGAGTGCCGCTGCCGTCGTAGCGGGCCAAAGAGATGACCTCGGCGGGACCGCGCACACGCCAGCGCTGGCCGGTATCCACGAAGCTGGCATCCGGCACATGCCGCCAAGTCAGGCGTGCGGCGTACTTCTGCTGTGCGTCGGTCTTCCCGTAGAGGATCACCCCGCCGTGCTCGCCGGCATGGCGAACGCTGGTGACGCAAATCACGACATCCATCTGGGTCATTGCGGCAGCAACCTTCCTGTTGTCGACAGATGGTCCTCGATCATCCTGTAGCGGTCGAGCTTGCGCTTGA
Source organism: Sterolibacterium sp. (assembly GCA_041674465.1). Classification (GTDB taxonomy): domain Bacteria; phylum Pseudomonadota; class Gammaproteobacteria; order Burkholderiales; family Rhodocyclaceae; genus JACRAR01. Next base: position 21,116 of record JBAYVV010000040.1, on the reverse strand, counting down.
TGTCGCGGTTTTCGGCAAGCAGGGTCGCGTTGCGCTCCTCCAGAGATTTCAGTCGCGTTTCAAGCTCGGCGATGTGCCTTTCTTCGCGCTCGGACGCGGCCTTGTCCTGCTTAGTGACATGACCGACTGGAGGGAGTCTTCCTTGAGCGCGCAGCCTCGTTTCGAGGTTTCCGAGAAGGGATGCGTGGACCTCGTTGGTATAAAGGGCGGAGCGAACGATGCCGATTTCGGCGGCGATCTGGCTTCGGTTCAGCTGGCCATTCCTGATGTAGTCCGTCCAATCGTCCTTCTTGAAGTGAAGGTCGATCCACGTTTCCAGGAGCTGGCTGTTGGAGGCTCCCTTATCCTGAGTCGATATGTTGCTCATGCCTTGTCCCTTCCCTTGGCGCCTTGGCGGCCGGGTGGTGGCAATGGCTTGTCCAGAGCAGCGCGAATAGCTTCACGATGCAAGCGCCAGTCCTCTTCCCAGTGCTTGTGGCTGATGCTCGTGACGTTGTAGAGCCAGCGGTGGAACTGCTCAAGCAAGTTGCGGTTCTCCCTTTCGAGCCGTGCGTTCTCGGCTACCAGCGACTTGATGCGTTCCTGTTCCGGTGTGGCTTTCGGGATCTGTCCGCTGATGGCTTTCTTCCGCGCCTGGAAGGCCTGGCTGATGCGAGCGTGGCGATCCAGCGTTTGGCGGGTGTAGCGAACGCGAAGCTGCTTGTGGATCTGCCCGATGAGCAAACCCCAAGTCAGCTTGCCATCCTCCCAGTTGTCCAGCAGGCGAACGATACTTTCGATTGCATCGTCGGTCAGGTTGGCACCGCGCGACTTGCGCGCCTTGGGCGTGCTAGGCGGCATGGCTCTCCCCTGTGTTGTTGTTGGCAGCAGGAGCGGCGAGCAAGAGCGTCACGTCGCTCATGCTCTGAATCTTCTGGGCGACGGGCATGATGGGAATCGTGCGCCGTGCCAATGCCTGCTTGATCGGGTTGGGCGTTTCCACGGTGGTTAAATAGATCGGTGTGCCGTCGGGAACGTCCGCACTTTCGAAGATCTCCAGCAACTGCTTGAACAGGTTTTCGTTCTTCAAGTGGACTGAGAACCAATCGTCCGCGCCCTGCGTGCCCGCCGCCGCATCGCGTTGTGCCGCCTCGGTCAGGGCGTGCGAATCGGCGTAGAGTAGTTCCAGTACCTTACGCGCACGCGCATCCCCCTTGATGCAGACGTGCTCTCGGCACTCGATGCAGTTCTTCATAATCGGACACGGCGACTGTATGTAGTCGTGCAGGCAGAACCCCCACTCGGTGATGTGCGCGGTGATCTTCTCGATATTGCCGAACTCATCTCGCCGAACGAAGACGCGCGTCTTCATGGCATCGCCGAAGGGCAGGATGTCGTTGCGGAAGCCATACCTCACCTCGACCTCGTGCGCCCGGTCGTTGTCACTCTTGTGGTCGTACGCGGGGTTTTGGCTGACATCTTTGCGGCCTGACCACAAGGCGATTTCCTCCTCGGTCAGCCGCTTGTCGCCGCGCCGGACGATGGTGTTAAGGTAATGGCGCAGCTGGTGGCTGGTGATCCTCAGCGGAGCGCCATTGGGTCCGGTTAGGCCGTGCTGTACGAAGATCGAGCTTGACTGAGCGACATTGCCCATCGCGCCGTACAGCTGGTCTCTGCTCAGCGCCTGCAAGATGGCCGGCATGCCGTCGTGGCCTTCCGACTCTCCGAATTCCCCGCGCCGCAGGACGCACAGCGCCTGCGAGTATTTCATTCCTGTTTGTGGGTCCATGATCGGAAAGCCCTCGGGCAACTGCCTCAGGACCACCTGCTCCAAGTCTGCGAAGTGCAGGGTTGCTGATCGGGATCCCCATTTGCCAGCGGCACCGTTGGTTACGAGAACCTGGTTCTTACGTAGAAAGCGCCGCGAGTAATTGTCTTTCCCTTTTTCCGTGTCCAACAGCCGGACTTCGCCCCCATACAGCGCCGCGTGGGCCTCGTTGATGTCGATGATTTCCTTGTCGCGCAGATACTCCAGATGGGATGGCAGGTACATCCGAGTCGGGTTGTCTTCATACCACTTGGCCAGGTCGCGTGCCGGCTGGGTCAAGGCATGCAGGTCGTTGTACGCCCGGCGCGCGATGGGGCTCAACTCCAGCGGAACATTTTTGGTTTGGGGGCGCCCGCCCTTTTCCGGGAACCAGCGCAGGGCGACCCCTTCCTCGCCCGTGTCTGGATCGATCCACGGGTCAATTAAGTCCGCGGGGGCGAACAGGAACTCGCCACAGCGCTCCGGCGCACACAGGGCCAGGGCGACGTAGCGGCTGGCCAGCTTCGCTCGGATCTTCAGGTCGTCCCGGCAGAAGAGCGCTGCGCACGCATCTAGCGCCCTGGGGTCGGGCAGTTTCTTGTGTCGCTTGGCATCGAATTCGGGGCCGAGCTTGAGGTCATCTGGGCTCTTCATCTTCAAGGGGCACTCCCAGGTCGCCGGCGCCTGGACTAACTCAAGATCGACCATGGCGCGCCAGATCACGGCTAACACCAATCCGATGACAGCTTTATTTGCCGGTCCCCACTTCCGCAGGAGATCGCAAACTGCCTCAAGGTCGGCCACGCTCATTTCGCTGGGGTCGGGGTCGAGACGTTGCAACGCAGCGAGCAGGAACCGCAGCGTATCGGCCCGTTTGTTAACGTTGGTGCTCGGTTGCGTGAGGTGCAGATGGGCGAGCATCGCGCGGGCAAAGTCGCCGAACAGCGGCGGCATGCACGACGCCTCGGGAACGAGCGAGGGTTGCCCATGTTTTGTCATGTGCTTATTAGCGTTGTAACCAAGGCGTGCGAAGTAGATGTAGCCACGCTTCCCCTTTTCGGCCAAGCCGTCGTATTTCCATGCTTCGCTCTCAAAGGGTTCCTTCCCCAGGCCCCACGCCCCGAGGGCACGATACTTCTCGATGAAGGCAGCGAGGTTGGCGCGTGCCGCCCAGGCATCGCGCGAAATGAATGGGGTGGTCATTGCGCGACCTCCTCGGCAAGCAGTTCGCGCTGGCGGAGCATGATCTGAGCACAGCCCAGGATGGCCGTGTCGCGGATCGCCGCGATTTTTTTGTCGATCTCCTCGTGCGCGGCACGTTCGGCGAGCAGCCGGTCGAGCAAGCCTTCGAAGTCGGCATCCAGAAAGGGTTCAAACGATGGGCAACCCGCCACACAGCCGAGCGGGCGCTTCTTCTGGCAACAGCTGCAATCGGCACCACTGCCTAGCCACCGCAAGTTCCCGAAATGGTCCACACGCAGGTCAGGAATGCGCGCGGCCGCGATGGGGCGCGTCGCCTCGCCTGGGTCCCGAAGAATCCGCAGCTGGTCGTTGAATACCTTTGCGATCGGCGCCATCTGCTCGGCGATCTTCCTGCTGAACCGGGCGCGCATGCGGTCGGTGACTTCGAAATAGACCTTTACCGTAGTTATCGTGCGGTGGCACATCAGGTGCGCCAGCGTATACATGTCAATGCCCTCGTCGGCTCCGCGCTGGCAGAAACTGTGGCGCAGGCGTTTGGCGGCCGCCCGGATGACCTCGCCCCGCAGGCGCACGGATCGCGTATTAGCGAGGACAAGCTTCAAGTTATATTTGATTCGACTTGTCATGGCAGAGGCGCTTGGGTGATATTCCATTCCAGACTCGTCCGCGCTCCTTTCACGTTGCTCATATTGCGGAAACAAGGGGGCATTGCCCGGGTTAGGCAACCGATTGACGAAAGCGGCTTTGACCTCTTCGCGGTAGTCCCACAGCACCTCGCCTGTCGTCGGTTCGAGCACGAAGGGCCTGAATTCACCCCGGATGGCCTTGTCGTCGCCTTTGGCCATCGGCATGTCGATGACGATGCGGCCATAGTCGTCCTTGCCCACATCGCAAACCTTGGCCTTGGCCAACTGGGCAGGGCGCACGCCGAGCAGGGCGGTCAGGCGCAGTTCCAGAGCGCGATCGATGTCGATTGAGCCCTGCTCCAGCGCTCGGTTGAGGGCTTCCAGCAGGGCATTAAACTCCTGATCGTCGAGGGGGCCTTTGCGGGAATCCTGGGTGGCGACGGCAACGCCTTGTGGATGATCCTCACAGGGGGGGAAGCGTGTCGCCAGGCCGGGTTCTATGCCGTGCCAGCCAGTCTTCCCCCATCGCTGGAAAAATGCCCTTTTTGAATACAGACGGTGGTTTAGTGACTTCGATGCCGAGGCGTACCGCGCTAGATCCTCAAACGTGAGACCGTCGATCGGGGCGTCTCGGAGGGGGGAAGTGAAGCGCAGCACACTGAGGATGCTGTCAAAGCACTTGCACGTGTCTGAACCTAAATTTCTTTCAGCTACAGAGATGAGGGCCTGCTTGAAGCCATGCAGGAAGGCGGGGGTCACCGGCGGCAAGTGGCTGAAGTTGCAGCTGACCAACGCGTTTCCCGTCTTGTAGCTCCACCAGTCACTGCGCGGGTCAAACTCGACCCCGTGTCTCGTCCGAACGACCTCGGGCAAGGGTTGAGCCGCGAGTTGGCTTTGCCAGGATTCGGTTGGCGAGTTCACTTGGGCTTCCTTGGGTTAGCCAGAGGGACCAGTTTTTCTTGCAACACCAGGCTGCGCTTTTCCGCGCTCTGGTGCCGGTAGGCGCTGGTGTAATGGGACGGCATGTCACTGCGCTGGGACCATCCTCCCAGCCAGCGGAGGTCTTCCTCAATGGTGTTGATATCCTCTCCACGTTCCACCGCAAACTCAACAAAATTGGATGCCCAGGTGTGACGTAGTAGGTGTGGGTGAATATCTTCGAGGCTTGGTATGGCTCTGAGCGCACGCACGATGTAGTTGAGACTGCTTTGCTCCAGGGCGCCACCCTCCGAGGAGATGATCAGGTAGGAGGTCTGGCGCTTCTTGCGCACCAATAACTTGTGCCGCAGGATGAGATAGATCTTGAGGATCTGGATCAGGCCGTAGTCAAGTGAAATCAGGCTGGCGCCTTTTTTGTTGCCTGTTTGTACTGGCCTCGGATCGGCCGGATCGTCCTTGCGCCGCACGATCTGCAACCGCCCTGTGAGCGGATCAAAATCTCCCGTCTGGATTCCTAGAACCCCCCCGCGCCGTGGGCCGGTTGCGAGCATCAGTTGAACGATGAGCTGATTCCGCACCCGGATGAATCGATCCTTCTTCCATGGGTTGTTGGGGCTATCCGGCTTGATGGCTTCCAGCAGAAAGCCCTGTTGGGCCTTATCCAGCCCCTTGGGACTAGTAAAACGGGGATCATTGTTGATTTTGGCCGTGTGATCATCGATGTAGGCGTCGACCTGGGCCACTGCCTCGGCAAGTACAGCTTTTTTTGCTCCCCTGAGCGCAACGATTTGCTGGTTAGCCCGCCACCCCAAATACTCGCAGATGAAGAGGGTACGCAGGAACTTCGTGTTGGTATCCACAAATTCGCCATCGTCACGCGCTTTGAGTTTGGACCGCATCTTCTCAAGGCTCACGACCTTGCGCTCGCGCTTTGGGGCAATCGGGGCGACTTCATCGCCGTACGCTCGGACAGCCTCCGCGCGGCGGCTCAATTGTTGAAGCAAATGGTCAGTCTCCGCGACCGTGAGCCATTCCCCTCGCGCGAGGCGCGGTGTCAGATCAGAGGCAACCGGCAGCGCCCTGTAAAGCAGAGCGACAGCCCGGAGCTTTGTTGATATGGAGTTGGCTGCCTGACCATTGGTCCTCAGGTGCTCCACGGCCCATCGGTTTGCCCAGTAGTCAGGTATGCCGTCCCCGTGTAACAGGACGGCAAAGCGCTCTCCATCGGTGCCTACAAAATTAACGATTTTCATGAGTTAGATACGTTATTACCGCTTCAAGCATAAACGTAATTTTTGGAAAAAGCAAGAAAACTTGTAAAAACAAATGTAACCTCCTGATATGCCCACCACATGCACGATGTACCCTTTGAACGGTGTTTTCTAATTACACATTTTGTCGCTTCAATGGAAGGCGTACTCCACTGAAACTGTTCAACCAGTTCGGCGACCTCGACGATCAGCGCCATGGCGAGGTTCTTTGGTGTGTGGTATTGGCGCCAGTCACGCGCCGCGGCAAATTCACGCAGACTGTCGCGCAAGCTCAGCAGATCGTTCGGTTTCTTGCTCATTTTGTCTCCTTGTCCTGCCTCAACAACATCAGCCAGGGCAGGGCCAAAAAAGGCCAGAGCGCCGATGTCAGCCGCGTCAGGCCATTGAAGTTGAGAAAGTGACCCTGCTGCCAAACCCGCATGATGGCGGTGAGATAAGGATTCTCCGGTGCCAGGTTGACCAGGGCCGTTGCCAGCATCAAGGACACTGCCGCCAGGGCTTGGCGCATGCGGCGCGGCAGAAGCGTCGCAGCGAGCCAGAGCAGCAGGCCGACTGCCAAACCGGTCAGGCTGCCTGAGGTGGCCCAGGACAAATCGGCACTGCTTTTGAGCAACATCAGCGCACAGCTCCTGACGAGCAAGGCCACGCCGATCAAGCCCAGCGGCAGCAGATAGCGGTACTTGTCCCTGCGCAAGAGACAGCCGAACAGCAAGCCAAGCGCCAGCGTATTGCTGGCCGCGACGCCCGCTTCAATCCAGGGAAATTGTTCTGCGACATAGGGCAATGGCGGTGGCACGCCCGCTTCGCTGAGCAGGCTGCGCAAATCGCCGTTGCCGAAGAGCAGGATTTCCGGATTGAGCTGGGTCAGCAACCACAAACCCAGCAGCACCAGACCGGCATCGGCCATGGCGCCCCTTCCGATCAGTCGCATGCGCAGGACATGCAGGCGGCCGCCGTCGAGCAGCGTGGCTCCCCAGCGCACGCCGGCCAACGCGCCTAGCAATGCCCCACAGCTATTGAACGCCCAATCGACACTCGAGGCGACACGGCTCGGCAGAAAATTCTGCAGCGTCTCCAGTGACAGGCTCAGGCAGGCGCCCAGCAAGGTCGCCAGGATCACTGCGCGCCATGGGCCGTGGCGCGGCTGCAGGGTAGGCACCCAGATGAAGCCCAGGGGCAGATAGCCCAGCAGATTCACGAACAGATCGAATGCGCTCCAGTAACGCGGCCAGGCGACAAACAGGAAAGCTGACGGCGGAGCCCCGGTATCGCGCCAACCCGAGAAGGGATGCAGGCTGGCATAAATCACCAGCAGCGTATAAGCTGCCGCCAGATAGAGCGGCAGGGGAGAAGCGTTGGTAGCGCGTGCTTGCAAGCCCGCTCAGGCAACGCTGTGGTCGGGGTCCTGCGTGCCGCCCAGCAGCCGGCGCAAAGCGTGCAACGATTGCAGCGGTGTCAGTCGGTTGAATTCGATGCGCGGCATCTCGATCGCATCGAGCGTGTTCTTCACCAGCAATCCGAGTTCCGTCTCGCCCTGCATCTGCAAACGACGGTTGAAGAAAAGTGTGTCGGCATCTTCTTCGCGCGTCAACAAGGCCAGATAGTCGCGGGTGCGAGCCGTGATGGTGAGATCCGCAGGGGCTGCGTCAAAGCTCGGATGGAAACCCCGTTGATTGTAGGCAAAGCGCAAGGTCAGCCCCGCATCGCTGACGCGTATCGCCAGTCGCTTGCCCAGCATCGGTTCAAGCGGCTCGCGCGGCAGCAGGCGCCCGAGTGCCAGGTTGAGCGCACTGATCAAGGCCAGGGTCGGCGGGAATTGCGGCAGACGCTGGCCGAAGCGAGCAAAAAATGCCGGCAGGGTGAAATTGGGTATTTGCTTGGGCATTTGCATGGGCATCCTATCTTGCAAAGACTTGCTCCAATCCTGGCCGATCATGCCAGAAACCATTGCAGGGCTCACCCGACAGATGCTGTCGTGCATCCTCCCAGGCGGCTTGCGGTGTCAGCAAGGTATCGCGACAGCGCCGGAACAGATCGATCAGTTCGGCGGTATGCTCGGCCTGCGGACTGATGCGAGCAACCGCAACATCCGCAGCCAGCAGGGCGGGCATCTCCAGCAGCAGATTATAGACTTTCGCCGACTGCGTCTGGGTTCCGTTGAGCGTCAGGAAAGCCTCGCCGTCGCGTGTCGACAAGGCCAGCCCTTCCGGAAAATCCAGGCAGCGAAATTCGCAGGCATCCTTCTGCAGATTGAAGCGACGCGCCGTGAAGCAGCGCGCCGAATAAGCCAGCGGCAACCGGCCCAGGGCGAAGACTTCGGTCTGCATGCCCGCCGGGCGCTGCGCCTGCAGGGCATTGAGTTGCGTGGCACCGACTTCGGGCGGCAAGACCCAGCGCGTGGCGCCGAGATCGGCGATGAAGCGCAGCGTCTCACCATTGAAAATATTCAGCGTTGGGCCGGCGACAAACGGCAATCGCTTTTCTGCCAGCACGCGCACCGCGCCCATGTCGTTGGCTTCGACAGTGAAGCGTCCGTTGTCGATAAGCTTGCGTATGGTTTTGAGATCGGACTCGGACTCGATCAGGGTCTGGGTCGACAAAACCGCCTGCTTGCCGGCCTCGTCGAGCAGTGCAGCAATATCCAGCCAGTCCTCCGGCCGCAGTTCATGACGGCGCGAGCAGACTGTCTCACCCAAATAAACGATGTCGACGGGCTGCTCTGCCATCGCGGTATAGAAATCGAACACGCACTGGCGTGGCCAGTACGTCAGTAGCGGACCCAAAGACAACTTCACGACAACCCTTCCGCGGGGCGGAGACGGGGTTTCGGGGAGCATTGCTCCGCGCCGTCGTAGCCGGCCGGCTGTGCAAAGCCGGCCGTGGGACGGAGGTTGGGGGGTAGGTTCTTCATTTCCAGGGGCGATAGTAGGCGCCCAACGTATGCGACTGTCCTTCGGACACCTTGTTAAGTTCGGCCATCCAGGCCGGCAGTGGCGTGAAATGCTGCGGGTCGCGCAGGCAGGCGTTGATCGCTGCACGCCACACCTTGGTGACCTGGGCCACGTAGATCGGGCTGCGCTGGCGTCCTTCGATCTTGATCGCACGCACACCGATTTCCATCATCTGCGGCAGGAGTTCCAGGGTGTTCAGGCTGGTCGGCTCCTCAATGGCGTAGTAGGTCGCCTCATCCACCGAGAAGCGTCCCTTGCACAAGGTCGGATAACCGGCGCGCTCGCCATCGGCATAACGGTCGATCAGGATGCCGTTGAGCCGGGTCTCCATGCCCTCCGCGGTCTGCTCCCAGCGCACGCTCTTGGCCGGCGAACTGGCGCCGTTGCAGTTGGGCGACGTGCCGGTGGTGAAGGCGGACAGGGAACAGCGTCCCTCGACCATGACGCACAAGCCGCCAAAGCCGAACACTTCGATCTCGACATCGGTATTTTCAATCACCTGGGAAACCTGCGCCAGCGAGAGTACGCGCGGCAACACGGCACGCTGGATATTGAAGTGTTCGCGATAAAAGTTGATCGCCTCGTAGCTGGTTGCCGAGCCCTGTACCGACAGATGCAGCCGCAGCTGCGGGTGGCTGCGCCTGGCATAGCCCATCAGACCCGGGTCGGCCAGGATGACGGCATCCACGCCGGCCTTGGCGGCGCGGTCGACTGCGCCAGTCCAGCGTTGCCAGTTGTCGGCCTGGGGATAGGTATTCAGTGCCAGAAGTACCTTGCGGTTGCGCCCATGAGCATAGCGCAGACCTTCCGCCAATGCGGCATCGTCGAAATTCAGACCGTTGAAATTGCGCGCATTGGTATCGTCGCGAAAGCCCAGATAGACGCAATCGGCGCCGTGATCGACGGCGGCCTTGAGTGCCGGCAGGGTGCCGGCCGGACAAACCAGTTCGAGGGGAGCAGCAGCGGACATACCGGCTCCATCAAAAATAATTCGCTACTCTAAACTTTTGCCGCGCAACCGGGCTTGACCTGAGTCAAGCCGGTTCTGAGGTTTTCGAGAGAACCACTCGCGCTCCACCGGCAATATGTCGGGCATAGCCCTGGTCCGCGCCCATGATGTGCTGCACCAGCCATTGGTGCAGAAACTCCACCGTCCCCTTGGTCACATCGGTCTTCAGGGATTGTTGCTCAAGCTCCTTGAGCTTGATGAAAAATGCCTGGTGCAAGCCCATGTGTTCGGTGACCTCGGGATAGCCGAACAGGTGCATCAAGGCTTCCTCTACCGAAAAATGAATGCGGGCGAATTCATGCAACTGGATCAGGATGAAATGCAGGCTCGACCAGGTTCCACCTGCCGCCACGGCATCTTCGATCAGATTGAAATAGTCGAGCAGCACGCGATGCTGTTTGTCGATTTCATCGATGCCGACCGAGTACTCTGCTTTCCAGTGCATGCCTTCCCCATTCGGCGCCTTGTTTTGTGAATATGCGACCTTGTTTGCGCGCCGGCAAATCATCCCATGTCCGATCAAAAGGAGCAAGCTGAAGATCGGTCCGGATTAAAGGCGGCCAAGGGTTTTCAGATAGAATGCGACCTCATCCGGGCTAGCTCCCTAAAGTCAAAAAAGGGTCACTAGCACCTGCCTTCCATCATCCTTGCCTGACACGCCATGGCTCAAGACTCCGCCGAACTGCTGCCGCCGATTGTATTGAGTTTTGCCGCATCGGATCCCACCTGCGGCGCCGGCATCCAGGCCGATATCATGGCCCTGACCAGCATGGGCTGCCATCCGCTCACGGTGATCACCGCGATTACCGTACAGGATACTGCCGGCGTCGAGGATATTCTGCCCATCGAGGCCGACTGGGTCTCCGACCAGGCGCGCGCCCTGCTTGAAGACATGCCGGTGGCCGCCTTCAAGCTGGGACTGCTGGGCAGCGTCGAGAACATTGTGGCGATTGCCGAAATCCTGGCCGACTATCCCGATATTCCCCTGGTCTTCGACCCGGTGCTGGCTTCCGGACGCGGCGACCAGTTCGCCAATGAAGACATCATCGACGCCATGATCGAGTTGCTGCTGCCGCAAACCACCATCATCACACCGAATAGCCTGGAGGCACGCCGATTGGTGCAAAGCGACAGCGCCGAGGAGCGTGACGATGCCGAATCGTTCAGTCTCGCCGAATGTGCGCGACGCCTGGTCGTCGGTGGCAGTGAATTCGTGCTCGTCACCGGCACGCACGAAAATACCGAATTGGTCGTCAACACGCTTTACGGCAGCCACGGCGTGGTGCGCAGCGACAAGTGGGAGCGCCTGCCCGGCAGCTACCACGGCTCCGGCTGCACGCTTGCCTCGGCCATTGCCGCCAACCTGGCCAACGGCGCGGAGATGGCGGAAGCCGTCAAGGATGCCCAGGAATACACCTGGCATACCCTCGCCGGTGGATTCCGTCCTGGCATGGGGCAGTACCTGCCGGACCGGTTCTTCTGGGCGCGGGCGGATGAAGAAGAAGACGAGGAGTGAATGAATCCGCTGCTGATCCGAAGCGGCCTCTACGCCGTCACACCAGAAGATGAGCTGCTGCCACGACTATCGACGATGGTTGCGGCGGCGCTGGGCGGCGGCGTGCGCCTGGTGCAATACCGCAACAAGACCGCGCCGCCCCCCTTGCGCCGCGCCCAGGCCGCCGAATTGCTACGCCTGTGCCGGGCTCATGATGCCGCACTGATCGTCAACGACGACTTGGCGCTGGCCCTGGAAATTGCTGCCGATGGTGTGCATCTCGGCCGTGGCGACGGCGATATCGGCGCTGCACGTATCGCCCTTGGCCCGCAAAAAATTCTCGGCGTTTCCTGCTACGACGACCTGGAACTCGCCGCTACTGCCGTCAAGGCCGGCGCCGACTACGTGGCGTTCGGCAGCATCTACCCGACGACGACCAAACCGGACGCCACCTCCGCGCCACTGTCGATTCTGGGAGAGGCACGACGCCGTTTCGACGTGCCGATCGCGGCTATAGGCGGCATCAAACTCGCCAATGCCGCCCAAACCATCGCTGCGGGCGCCGATCTGCTGTCGGTGGTCAGCGATGTGTTCGATGCCGAGGACATTGCCACGCGCGTCCGTGAGTACAATCAATTGTTCGAATTGTCAGAATTGTCATCTTAATATCGAGGTTCCCATGAGCAGCCGCAATCAAGATCTTTTCCTGCGCGCCCAACGCAGCATTCCCGGTGGCGTCAATTCCCCGGTGCGAGCGTTCCGCTCGGTAGGTGGCACGCCGGTTTTCTTCGCGCGGGGCGAAGGGCCGTACGTCTGGGACGCCGACGGCAAACGTTACATCGACTATGTCGGATCTTGGGGACCGCTGATTCTCGGCCACGCCCATCCCGACGTGGTGCGCGTCGTGCAGGAAGCAGCAGCCAAGGGTTTGTCCTTCGGTGCGCCGACCGAAGGCGAGGTCGAACTGGCCGAGCTGCTGACCCGCCTGGTGCCCAGCATGGAACTGGTGCGGCTGGTCTCCTCCGGCACCGAGGCCACCATGAGCGCGATCCGCCTGGCGCGCGGCTTCACCGGACGCGATCTGCTGATCAAGTTCGAGGGTTGCTACCACGGTCATTCGGACAGCCTGCTGGTCAAGGCCGGCAGCGGCATGCTGACCTTCGGCAACCCATCTTCGGGCGGCGTGCCGGCCGATCTGGCCAAGCATACCCTGGTGCTCGACTACAACAACACGCAACAACTGCATGACGCCTTTGCCAAGCACGGCGACCAAGTCGCCTGCGTTATCGTCGAACCGGTCGCCGGCAACATGAACCTGATCGCCCCGCAACCTGAATTCCTCAAGGCGATGCGCGAGCTGTGCACCCGCCACGGTGCAGTGCTGATTTTCGACGAAGTGATGACGGGCTTCCGCGTCGGCCTGGGCAGCGCCCAGGGCCTGTTCGGCATTACGCCGGATCTGTCGACCTTCGGCAAGGTGATCGGCGGCGGCATGCCGCTCGGCGCCTTCGGCGGGCGGCGCGACATCATGGAGAAAATCGCCCCGCTCGGTCCGGTGTATCAGGCCGGCACGCTGTCCGGCAATCCGCTCTCGGTGGCCGCTGGTCTGGCAACCCTGGCGCTGATTCAGGAAAAGGGGTTTTATGCGGATCTGGCGGGCAAGACACAGCGGCTTTGTGAAGGACTCACAGCAGCGGCACGCAATAAGGGAATCAAGTTTTCCGCGCAATCGGTCGGCGGCATGTTCGGGATTTATTTCCGCGCCAGCCCGCCCAGTGGTTATGCCGAAGTCATGGAGTGCGACAAGGAGGCATTCAACCGTTTCTTTCACGCCCTGCTGGAAAAAGGCATCTATCTCGCGCCTTCGGCTTTCGAAGCCGGTTTCGTTTCCGCGGCGCACAGTGGTGCCGACATTGCCGCGACTGTTGCCGCAGCCGAGAGTTGCCTGGCGGCCTGAGGCGGCGCGCGCATGAAAAGTTCGGTATGCGGAGCGTGTGGTTTGAGCCTGGCCCTGCTGGTGCTGCTGCCTTGGCAAGCACTCGCTGCAGCCGATCCAAACAAGGTCATCCACGCTGCCTTTGAAGCGCCCGACGACGGTTTCGATCCGGTCAGAACCACCAATCTGTATTCCGGCTGGATCAACGAGTCGATATACGAAAACCTGCTCACCTACGACTACCTGGCGCGTCCGGCCAAGCTGGTGCCGCTCACCGCCGAGGCGATGCCGGATGTGGCCGACGGTGGCAAGACCTTCACTTTCCGCATCAGGAAAGGCATTTACTTCACACCTGATCCGGCCTTCAAGGGGCGCAAGCGCGAGTTGACCGCCCAGGACTATGCCTACACCTTCAAGCGCCTGCTCGATCCGGTCAACCGTTCGCCGTCCGCCAGCATGCTCGAAGGAAAAATCGTCGGCCTCGACGCACTCGCCGTGCAGGCCAAGAAAACCGGCAAATTCGATTACGCGGCGCCGGTTGCCGGTCTCGAGACACCCGACCGCTATACCCTGCGGGTTCGTCTGAACCAGCAGGACTACAATTTTCTGTATGTGACCGCCTATCACTCGCTGGCCGCCGTTGCGCGCGAGGTAGTCGAGGCTTACGGACTGCAAAGCAGCGCCCATCCGGTGGGCACAGGGCCCTACCTGCTCAGGGAATACGTGCCGCGCAGCAAGATCGTGCTGGAAGCCAACCCGGATTACCGCGGCTATACCTGGAACTTCGCCGCCAGCGGCGAACCCTGGGACGAGCAACTGGTACGCGACATGAAGGGCAAACAGATGCCGCAGGTCGGGCGCGTCGAGATCAACATCATTGAGGAAGAACAGTCGCGCTGGCTGGCGTTCCAGGGCGGGCAAATCGACCTGGACAAGCTGCCGCAGATCGCAGCGCCGGTGGTCATGGACGGCGAGCGGCTCAAGCCGGAGTTCTCCAGTCAAGGGCTCACGGTGTATCGCAAGCTCGAGCCCGAAATCACCTATACACTGTTCAACCTGCGCGATCCGGTCATTGGTGGCTACACCCCCGAGAAGATCGCCCTGCGCCGCGCCATGGTCATGTCATACAACGTCAAGGAAGAGATCGCCCTGATCCGCAAGGGTCTGGCGACCAAGGCCGAAATGATTGTGCCGGTGGGCGTGGTAGGCAATGATCCGAGCTACCGCAGCAGCATTCCTTACGACCCGGATCTGGCCAGCCGCCTGCTCGACCATTTCGGCTACAAGCGCGGCGCCGACGGCTACCGGACTTTTCCGGATGGCAAACCATTGACGGTGAACATGCGCCGGGAAACGCAATCCGTCTCGCTCCAGTATGGCGAACTGTGGAAGCGCAGCCTGGAAAAGATCGGCCTGCGCCTCAACATCACCGTCAGCAACTTTGCCGACAACCTCAAGGCCGCTACCGAATGCCAACTCCCATCATGGGGGGCCGCCTGGTACGCCGATTTCCCGGAAGGCGAAAATTTCCTGCAACTGCTCTACGGCCCCAATGCCGGTCAGGGCAATCACGGCTGCTACCAGTCGGCGGCCTTCGACGCGCTCTACAAACAGTTCGTGGCCACTCCGCCCGGGCCGGAACGCAACCGGCTGGCCATCGAGATGAACCGCCAGATGGAAGCGGATACACCCTGGTCGCTGCATACCTCGCGCACCCGCTACTGGTTGCTGCGGCCCTGGGTGAAGGGCTTCAAAAAACACCCGATCCTGCAGTCCGACTGGAAATATCTCGACGTGGAGAAACACTGATGGTTCGAGAACGCATCCCTCGCCTGCTGCGATACTGCATCATGCTTTGCGGGTTTGGCCTGTGGACCATGTCACCTACCCATGCCGCCGATCCCGATGCCCCGAAGGTGCAAGTACCCGGAGCGGTACAAATCCCCTTGGGGGAAAAAGTCCTGCGCGCGGTTTTCGTCGCTGCCGAGACCGGCTTCGATCCGGCGTTAACGCGTGATCTGTATTCGGCACAAGTAATTCAGGTGGTCTTCGAGACGCTGTACACCTACGACTATTTGGCACGCCCGGCCAAGGTGGTGCCGCAAACTGCCGAGGCCATGCCGGAAATCAGCGATGGCGGCAAGACCTACACGATACGGCTGAAGAAAGGCATTTATTTCTATCCCGACCCGGCCTTTGGCGGCAAACGCCGCGAACTCACCATGGCCGATTATGTGTATTCCTACAAGCGCCTGTTCGACCCGAAGCTTGCTTCGCCCCACGTCTGGCTCTTCGAGGGCAAGGTGGTCGGACTCGACGAAGCCGCCGAGAAAGCCAAGAAGACGGGGCACTTCGACTATGACGCAAATATCGCCGGTTTCGAATTGCTCGACCGCTACACCTTGCGCATCCACCTCAAGCAACCTGATTTCAACCTGAGCATGATCCTGGCACACGAACCGACCAGCGCGGTGGCGCGCGAGGTGGTCGAGAAATATCGCGACGGCATGGGTCAGATCCCCGCCAATCCGATCGGCACGGGACCTTATCGTCTGGCCGATTGGGTGCGTGGCTCGCGCATCGTTCTCGAGGCCAACCCCGAATACCGCGGCCTGACATGGAACTTCACGGCCGGTGCCGATCCCGAGGATCAGGCCATTGTCGCTGCCATGAAAGGCAAACGCATGCCCCAGATCGGCCGGGTCGATATCCGCATCATGCTCGAAGACCAGTCGCGCTGGCTGGCCTTCATCGACAATCAGGTCGACCTGGTGGAACTGCAGGGTCCGCTCGCACCAAAGGCACTGGCCAAGGGCAAGCTCAAACCGGAACTGGTGGCGCAAGGCATCCAGTTGTCGCGCATCATCGATCCCGAGATCAGCTACAACTACTGGAACATGCAGAACCCGGTGATCGGCGGCTTGAGCAAGGAAAAGATCGCCCTGCGTCGCGCCATCGCCATGGCCTACAATGTCCGGGAGGAGATCGCCATCGTCTGGAACGGCGAGGCGGAGCCACTCGAATACCCGATCCCACCCGGCATCGTCGGCCACGACCCGGACTATCGCAGCAGCGTGCGCTACGACCCGAAGCTTGCCAACGCCCTGCTCGACAAGTTCGGCTACCGACGCGGCGCCGACGGCTGGCGCACTCTGCCGGACGGCAAGCCGCTGACCATCAGGTATTCCGCGCGCAACGACTCGAACGGCCAGCACCAGTCGGAGGTCTGGAAAAAAACCTACGACTCCCTCGGCATCCGCATGGAGGGCAACCTGAAGCCTTTCCCCGACCTGCTCAAGGCGGAGAAACAGTGCGAACTGATGTCGCGCAACTCGCCCTGGATCGCCGATTACCCCGACGGCGACAATTTCATGCAGTTGTTCTACGGCCCGAACACCCACCAGAACAACAATGGCTGCAGCAAGATCCCCGAGTACGACCAACGTTATGCGGCGTCGCAGAAACTTCCCGACGGTCCCGAGCGCAACCGGCTGTATCACGAAATGGCACGCATCCTGGAAATGTATGCACCGATCCGCATCAGCTATGCACGCTATCGCAACATGCTGGCACAACCCAAAGTGATCGGCTTCAAGAAGCATCCGATCCTGCATGCCGAATGGCTCTACATCGACATCGACAAGGAGAAAAAATGAGGCGTTTGATTCGTCTGCTCGTCTGCTGCTGGTTCTGCCTGCCTGCACTGGCCCTGGCGTCCGCCGACCAGCCATTGGGTCCATTGGGTCCCTTGCGTCCATTGCTGCCCGTATTGAGCGCAGAGCAGATCGC
Organism: Sterolibacterium sp.; assembly: GCA_041674465.1. Classification (GTDB taxonomy): domain Bacteria; phylum Pseudomonadota; class Gammaproteobacteria; order Burkholderiales; family Rhodocyclaceae; genus JACRAR01. Next base: position 4,111 of record JBAYVV010000040.1, on the reverse strand, counting down.
CAGCGGTTGCGCCGCCACCATCGAGGCACTGAAGCAACGTATTGCCACCCTGGGAAAACTGCCCAAGGCCGATGCGCGCAACCCGAAGATTCTCTTCAAGCAATGGAACACGCTGCAAATTGCTCAGGAAGATTTCCAGGGGCCGGTCGAACTCCTGGGTGAAGTATCACCCGACAAGGCCGTGCGCGATGCAGCGGAACCTTGCATGGTTGCGTTCAGCAAATACAACTCCGAGCTTTACCAGAACGAAAAGCTCTACGCCATGTTCAAGGCGGTCAAGGCCAGCGACCCCATCGACAGGAAGCTCAGGCAGGACCTGCTCTGGTCTTTCGAGGATACCGGGGTTTCATTGCCCGCCGAGAAACGTACGCGCATGAAAGCCATCCTGACCCGGCTCGAGGAATTGAGCCAGGCCTTCTCACGCAACATCCGCGACAACGACCAGCGCCTGGTATTCAAACCCGATGAAGTCCAAGGCCTGCCGCCGGAGTATCTGGCCAAGGCCAAGCGTGACGCCGAAGGCAACTACCTGCTCGGCTTCGCCTATCCCGAATTCATCCCGTTCATGGAGCATGCGGACAGCAGCCCGGCACGCCAGCGTTATCAGTTCGCCTTCAATAATCGCGGCACGCCGAAGAATCTCGAGATCCTCAACGAGGCCATCGTGCTGCGCAGGGAAATGGCCGGCCTGTTCGGCCTGCCGAGTTTTGCCGACTTCGTGATCCGCCGCCGCATGGCGCAAACGCCTGCGGCCGTGAACAAATTCCTCGAAGAGGTCAGGACTGCCGTGACGGCCAGCGAGAAGGCGGAACTCGAGGAACTGCGGCTTTTTGCAGCCAAGACGCTGGGGCAAATGCCTGACGACACAAAGCTGCAGCGCTGGAATGTGCAGTACTGGCAACAGAAGCTCAAGCGCGCACGCTATGACCTCGATCCCACTGCCTTGCGCAAATATTTCCCGGCTCAGGCCGCGGTTGCCTGGATCATGCACGTGTCGGGACTGCAGTACGGCGTGGAATTCCAGCCGGCTTATGTGCCAGATTCGGTGCCGGTCTGGCATCCCGAAGTGCGCTATTACGATGTCATCGATGCCAAGACACGGCAGCGCATTGCCGGCATCTATCTGGACATTTATCCGCGCGACGGAAAATTCAGCCATGCTGCCGCCTTCCCGGTGCGCGGCGCCAGCACCATGGCGCAGCGCACGCCGATTTCCGTGCTGGTGGCCAATTTCAATCGCGACGGTTTTGACGACAGCGAGATGAAAACCCTGACGCATGAATTCGGCCACATTCTGCATGGCGTCCTCTCCCGGACGCGCTATGCATCCCAAGCAGGAACCAGTACCGAACGTGATTTCGTCGAGGCACCTTCGCAGATGTACGAAGAATGGGCACGCAGTCTTGAGCCCTTGGCCCTGGTGGCGAACTTCTGCCAAAACGAGTGCCCCAGGGTCGATGCGGCGCTGGTGCAGAAAATGACGGCGGCACACAACTTCGGTCGCGCCATCCGCTATGCGAGACAGCTGCTCTATGCAAGTTTCGACATGGCCATCTACGACAGCAAGCCGGTCGATCCGATGTCCGCTTGGATCGGCATGGAAGGCGCGACGCCACTGGGCTATGTCAAGGACACGCAGTTTCCGGGCACGTTCAACCACGTCATGAGCGGCTACGGAGCAGGTTATTACGGCTACATGTGGGCGGAAGTTCTGGCGCTCGACATGCTTTCGGCATTCAATGGCAAGCTGCTCAATCCCGCGGTCGGTGCGCGCTATCGCAGCACGATCCTGAGCCGCGGCGGCGAAATGCGCGGCATGGAGATGGTACGCAGCTTCCTCGGTCGCGAGCCCAACAGCCAGGCCTTCTTTGCCGAGATCGCCGGCAAGCGGTTGAAATAGAATAAGAGCCTCTCTAAGACCATGACCGCCTATATCCTGCGCCGCCTCTGGCAAATGCTGCCCACTCTGCTGGGGGTGGTGGTGCTGGTATTCCTTTTGTTCAACTGGGTCGGCGGCGATCCGGCCTATATCCTGGCCGGAAAGATGTCCAACCCCGAGCAGATCGCCAACATCCGCAAGCAGCTTGGCGTCGATGAGCCCTACTGGGTTCAGATGTGGATCTTCATCAAGCAGATCGTCACGGGCGATTTCGGCGCCAGCTGGAGCACCGGCGAAACCGTCAAGAACGTGCTGGAAACCCGCCTGGGGCCCTCCATGACCGTGCTGATCCCGCTGACGCTACTCGAAACACTGATCGCCATCGGTCTGGCTCTGGGGGTGGCGTATGTCCGCGGTTCGCTGACCGACCGCATGGTGATGATCGCCTGCACCGTCGGCATGTCGATCAGCATCCTGGTGTACATCATCGTCTTCCAGTATTGGCTGGCCTACAAGCTTGGGCTGTTCCCGGTGCAGGGCTGGGGCGACAGCCTGAGCGAGAACCTGTTCCACTATGCCCTGCTGCCGATCCTGATCGCACTGGCGGTCGGCATCGCTCCCAACCTGCGGCTGTTCCGCACCTTCTTCCTCGACGAAATCAACCAGGACTACGTCCGCACCGGCCGCGCCAAGGGGCTCTCCGAGCCACGCATCCTCTGGGTCCATGTGCTGCGCAACGCGTCGATTCCCATCGTCACCCACGTCATGGCGAATCTGCCATCGCTGCTGATCGGCGCATTCCTGATCGAGCGCTTTTTCTCGATCCCCGGCATCGGCCGCGAAGTGATCCTGGCAGTAGAGCGTTCGGACTTCCCGGTGATCAAGGCCATCACGGTGTATGTCGCGGCCGCCACCATGCTCTTCAACCTGCTCGCCGACCTGATCTACAAGGCGATCGACCCTCGCGTCCAGCTCAAATAGACCCCATGAATTCATTCCTGGACGCACCGCAAACTTCGCCAGGCCTGTGGGCCCTGGCTTGGCGACGCCTGCGCGCAGACCGCATTGCGATGGTGGCGCTGGCAGTAGTGGCGTGGTTCCTGCTGACCCTGCTGCTCTCGGCGACAGGATTCATCGCGCAGGACTGGGATGCCGAGATCGGCGTCAATTACGCGCCGCCCACTTTCATGGGCGCACAAAGCGCCGAAGAACGGGGCGTGCAGGGCATGCATGCGGCAGAAGTGGCGACACCCGACAATCCGCGCGATCCGCTTGGTGCGATCATTCGCCAGTTGCGAGCCGAGCGGGATGGCGGCGCAAACCCGGTTCCCGTGCAGTTTGACGATTACGGCATTGCCGATCCGCTTGCTGCCGAAATCGCCGAAATTCGTGCGACACAAGGCCAGCGCAAAGCCGCGGTGAATGTCGAAAAACTGGCGACGCTGCCCCTGGGCGCAGATAAATGGGGCCACGACATCATCCAGAAAACCATCAAGGGCTCGGAGACCTCGATCGTGGTCGGACTCACCGCGGCCCTGCTGGCGACCGTGCTCGGCACGCTGTTCGGCGCCGTGGCGGGCTACTACGGCAAATGGGTGGATGATTGCTTCAACTGGTTTTACAGCGTATTCACTTCAATCCCTTATTTGCTGCTGATCCTGGCGGTGGCCGCAGTGCTGCAGCAGAAAGGCGTGCTGACCATCGTGCTGATCCTCGGCCTGACCGGCTGGACCGGGGTGTTCCGCCTGGTCCGCGCCGAGTACATCAAGCACAAGAACCGCGAATACGTGCTGGCGGCGGATGCCATCGGCGCATCGGACCTGCGCAAGATGTTCATCCATATTTTCCCCAATGTCAGCCATGTGTCACTGGTGCAGATGTCGATCCTGACGGTGGCCTTCATCAAGTCCGAGGTGATCCTGAGCTTCCTCGGCTTCGGTGTGCCAGTGGGGATGGCCTCGTGGGGCAGCATGCTCAACGAGGCGCAAAACGAATTGATCCTCGGCAAGTGGTGGCAACTGGCCGCCGCAAGTGCCGCGATGGCGGTGCTGGTGACCGCCTTCTCGCTGTTTACCGATGCCCTGCGCGACGCGCTCGATCCCAAGCTCAAGTAACCATGGCCATGGAATCCAAACCCTTGCTCAGCGTGCATGATCTGCGGGTCAATTTCCGCCTCGACAAGCACGACAAGAATTCCGGGTTTGCCGCCGTAAAGGGCGTCAGTTTCGAGAT
>JBAYVV010000039.1:0-28289 GCA_041674465.1 Sterolibacterium sp. | reverse complement strand
CTGTTCTTTCCTGGTGGTGACATCGGTTGCCTGGCCGTGCATGGCACCATCAACGATGTGGCGGTGATGGGTGCGCGGCCGCTTTACCTGGCAGCCAGCTTCATACTCGAGGAAGGCTTTCCGCTCGCCGACCTGCAGCGCATCATCGCCTCCATGGCTACGGCCGCAAAATCTGCCCGGGTGCCCGTGGTCACCGGCGACACCAAGGTAGTGGAACGAGGCAAAGGCGATGGCCTGTTCATCACCACCACCGGCTTCGGCTGGGTGCCGCAGGGGATTGCACTCTCCGGCAACCGGGCCGAAGCTGGCGATGCGATTCTGCTGTCGGGCAGCATCGGCGATCACGGCATGGCGATCATGAGCCAACGCGAAAATCTTGCCTTCGATGCGCCGATCGAATCCGACACGGCCGCACTGCATGATCTGATCGCTCCAATGCTGGCCAGCGGTGCGGCAATCCGCTGCCTGCGCGATCCAACGCGGGGTGGTCTGGCAACAACGCTGAACGAGATCGCCCGGCAGTCGGGTGTCGGCATGATGCTCGACGAGTCTGCAATCCCCGTCAAACCCGCGGTGGATGCCGCCTGTGAATTTCTCGGCCTCGACCCCCTGTATGTCGCCAACGAGGGCAAGCTCGTCGCCATTTGCGCCGCGGCCGACGCAGACCGGCTGCTCTCCGCGATGCACGCCCAGCCACTCGGCCGGGAGGCCGCAATCATCGGCAGCGTGCATGCCGACCCGCATCATTTCGTGCAAATGCAGACGCGTTTCGGGGGCCGCCGCATCGTCGATTGGCTCACCGGCGAACAATTGCCGAGAATCTGCTGATAGCAACATCCCACCCTACCAGGCGCGCCAACTACTCGCAATGATGGATAAATACGAGGTAAAACCATGAAACATCGTTACCCGGTGGAACTACATTGGAGCGCCGAGGATGCTGGCTGGATTGCTACATTCCCCGATCTGCCCGGCTGCTCAGCCTGGGGCGTGACCGAAACCGAAGCCTTGCTCGATTCGCAAGCAGCGGCGGCAACCTGGCTCAAAGCCTGCAAGGCCGCAGGCAACCCTATCCCCGAGCCGTCGCCGTTGGTGGACGATGCCGATTATTCTGGCCGTTTTGTAATGCGGATACCCAAGCGGCTACATGCCGATCTGGCGAAGTCTGCGAAACGGCAGGGGGTGAGCCTCAATCAGTATGTGCTGTACTTGCTTTCCGCCCGTGCAGCCACGAACGGCGAGGCGCGTGCCTGATTCGACGCGATCGTATTTAGCTCATCGCCATAAACTCGGTCCTGATACATTCATCTTGCTGCAACTATTCTGTTTCTCTGAAGCCGACATTGGGCTACTCCCAGAATCGGCTAGAAACTGCCGGCGGCAATCCTTCTGTATAGCTGCCGTTCGCGATCTTCAATGGTTACTGTGACCACCGTCGTAACCGATACAGCCTGATCGTCCATATGATGGTTGGCATCAACACAGTAGCCACTCTGCCAGTCTTGGGGAGTTCAGTGGTACTATGAGCGCCGCCGCATAAGTAGCAAGCAATCTGTCTGTTCTGGCAGATTGCAGTCGGGGCCCAAAAAACTGCCTCGCTTATGGAACCTGGGAACGCATTGTCATGCACAATGCGCCAGCATGAACATGGAGCGAAGCATGGATAGGCTCTCCGTATTTGCCAGTAGCTATGGCTTATCTTCGGCACCCTGCCTATATCGGGAAGCAGGTTCCAATCCATCCCCTGTCCCGCTCTTGGGCTTTTTCTTGCATCTTGGTTTTCAACGACCAATCCGAAGAGCTTTGTCTATCTTCATCAATCAAGCTGGCATTTCGTCGTCGAACCCTGGAGTCGAGCCATGAGTTTCGATTGCAATCCCTCGCCGCGTCTGCAATTGTTTCGACCTCTGCGCCGACTGGTGCGACTGTTACTGATTTTCGGTACGCTGTTGTTTGCGCTTTCAACACAGGCCGCTTGGGATAAGCCCCCCTACCCAGTAATATTCATTCATGGACTTAACAGCAGCGCCGATGACGCATGGGGAGATTTTAAAAAAGTACTCGAAGATAAAGGAAATGGATGGGTGTACGGGGGGACTTTTACCCACGACTATCTTAAAAACCTAATATTTTCCAAAGACCAGAACACTTTTGTTCCAGTTTCCGCCGCTGATTTCTACACCCTAACCTTCTCAAGTAATCAGGATCTGACTTTCTCGCAACAGGGACAAGAGTTGGCTGATGTCATCAGCGCAGTCGTGGCTGTGAATAAGGCTGCTGATCCGACCAGAAACAAGGTAATTCTGGTTGGGCATAGCATGGGTGGGCTTGCGGCACGAGCCTACCTGCAAGGGCAAACTGGCATTCCGTTTAGGAATGACGTAGATGCTCTCATCACGGTAGGCACACCCCACCAAGGTTCATGGGAAACCCAACATTGTGTGAAACATCCCTATTTGTGTCGCATTGGCCCAGCGCTCAAAGGTGGCACACAGCTTAGAGCGGACTCAGTGTCTATGAACAATCTGAGGCCGGATAGTCAGGCACTCATTGGACTTCAGGGTCTCAATACAGCGATCGGTTTACCCTCTGGCAGGTTACCCCCTAGTATCAGCCGGTATATATCGATAGTTGTTGGATGGAAACGAGGGAATACGCTTACTGGCATTGATCCCGATCAATGGGGAGAAGACGGGGATGGAATTGTTACCACCTCATCGCAAGACCTTTCCCAAGTACCTGGCTTCACTGAGGGAACGAAGCATTCGAAGCTAGATGTCGAATTTGAAGTAAACCCGGATTGTGGCACGCAGAAAAATTTCGCAAGACCCTCGGTGAATTTGTATGTATATGTCAATGAGGTGCACACATGTGAAACACATGACTTGCGTGTACAGAACAACATCGTTCGCTCCATACTTGGAAAATCTCCCTCAATTGTTACGACAGGTGGTGCAATTGTAACTGTCAATTCCCCTCCTCAAATTATTCTACAAGGCACTACATCCCACCTAACAGGCGTAACCAATCCACATTTCTTATACGGAACGACTTCATCTTCTTTACTCAACAGTTCAAATGGAACACTGCCGCAATCCTCAACCACAACCTCCGGCGTGCAAAAGTTTTCTGCCGTTTTGCCTGGCACCTTGGTTCCAGGCCAGACTTATTACTACCAACTTGTAGCCGAGGCGGACGGATACACAACTTACGGGCAGGTGCAGGAAGTCACCGTTCCACCCGTTGGCGGGATCGGGACTTTGCTTCCCGCCCCGACCGGGCTCTCTCCGGCAACAGGTGCGATCGATCAAACGCTGACGCCAACGCTCACATGGAACACCGTGGCATCCGCGACTTCGTATCGGATCATGCTGGCGCAGAATCCAGTTGCCTTGCCGACCGACTCAACCGACGGCAACTGTGATCGGTGTCTGGTGGACAAGGTTGTTACCTCGACCTCCTACAGCCCACCGACAGACGCATTAACCTCCGGCACGACTTACTACTGGCAAGTGCATGCCCGGAGTCCAACCAATTTTGGTACCTGGTCTGCGGCGAGCAGTTTCACGACCGCAACACCAACGCCCGCAACGCTCCTGACGGCGCCAGCGCCTAGCTCGCCTGCTGACAACACCAGCGGCTTGAGTGGAACGCCGACATTAAGTTGGTCGCAGACCTCGAATGCGACCTCCTACCGCATCATGATCGCCCCAACCGCTGCCGCACTTACCGCCGACCCCACTAGCGCGGATTGCGCTACCTGTGTGGTGGACACGATTGTGTCCGGAGGAACAAGCACCTCCTATATTCCCGACTCAGGCGTGCTCACGGCGGGTACGACATACTACTGGCGCATCAAGGCAAGGAGCCCGGACTCTTATGGGACTTGGTCTGCTGCAAGAAGTTTTACCGTTAGCGCAACTGCGGCTGTGACCGGTTCCGTCACGCCGATGATTTCGGCGCATCTAAGTTACCGAACGTGCGCATTGACCAGTAGCGGCGGCGTTAAGTGCTGGGGTGATAACTATTACGGCCAGTTGGGCGATGGCAGCACCACACAACGATTGACCCCGGTGGACGTCGTTGGCTTAACGAGCGGTGTCACCGCGATTGCGGTGGGCACTTGGCACACTTGTGCCCTGACAATAAGCGGTGGCGTGAAATGCTGGGGACAAAATAGCACCGGTCAGCTGGGCGATAACAGCAGAACGCAACGACTGACCCCGGTGGATGTCGTCGGCCTAACAAGCGGCGTGACCGCGATTTCGGTGGGTGGCAGCTATACGTGCGCACTGACCAGTGCAGGCGGAGTGAAGTGCTGGGGCAGTAACGTCAACAACGAGTTTGACGCTAATGGGCTGACATTCCGTTTGATTCCAAATGACATTAGCGGCCTGACGAGCGGCGTGACCGCGATTTCGGCGGGCTATTACCATACCTGCGCGCTGACGAGTGGCGGCGGTGTCAAATGCTGGGGTTATAACTACGCAGGCGCGCTGGGGAACGCCGGTACTTCATCAAACCAGTGGGTTCCTCCTGTGAATATCGTTGGACTGACCAGCGGAGTCAGTGCAATCTCCGCAGGCTGGATGCACAACTGCGCGCTGACCAGTGGCGGTAGCGTGAAATGCTGGGGCCTGAATGACACGGGTCAGTTGGGCGATAACAGCAGAACAAACCGGCTGACTCCGGTGGACGTCGTCGGTCTGACGAGCGGCGTGATCGCGATACAGGCTGGCTCGCGCTCGTCCTGCGCGCTAACCAGTGGAGGGGGGGTGAAATGTTGGGGCTGGAACAGCACAGGCGAGTTGGGTGATGACAGTGTCACAATACGGTTGACCCCGGTGGATGTCAGCGGCTTGAGTAACGGGGTGTCCGCGATCGCAGCTGGTGATTTGCACGCCTGTGCATTGACTAGCGACGGCGGAGTGAAATGCTGGGGATACGATCAGTCTGGCGAGTTAGGCGACAACAGCATAACAATATCTCGGCGGATTCCTGTACAGGTACTGGGTACGAATGCAGTGGGGTATCTCAACCTCGGCACTGTGCCGACGAGCTACTCGCTCAGCGTGTCAAGCGGCAATGGTACGGTGACGAGCGTACCTGCCGGCATCAACTGCGGCACCGCTTGCACGGCGAATTTTGCTCTGGGTACCAATGTAACCCTCACCGCCACACCGAATGCCGGCTCAAGCTTCAATGGCTGGTCGGGCGGAGGATGTTACGGAACTGGAACGTGTCAGTTGACGATGAATGCGACAACGGGTGTTAACGCGGCATTCGGTTCCATCACCGTTCCAGATCCCCCTACCGTAACCGGCATCACATTTGGTCACGGCAGCGTCACCCTCGACTTCATTGCGCCGGCAAACAATGGCGGCAGCGCCATCACCGGTTATACAGCCACCTGCACTGCGGCGGGTGGGGCCACCGGAACGCAGACCGGCACCGCCACACCGCTCACTGTCACCGGCTTGACCTACGGCATGGATTATTCATGCACCATCGCTGCGAGTAACAGCACCGGAACGAGCGCATCCCCTACCGTTCTTGCAGCCGCACCGCTGGCCAGCACAATTGACCTTGCCGCCGGCTGGAACCTCGTCGGCAACAGCTTCGATACCACTCTGGATGTGGCCAGCGCGTTCGGCGATGCGACGAAAGTCACATCGGTATGGAAGTGGGTTACTTCAGGAACGCGGCCCAACATCACCTACCCCACCTGGGCGTTCTATTCGCCTGGCCAGAACGCTGGAGGTCAAGCGTTTGCCACGAGCAAAGGTTACGACTTCCTCACTACCCTTAATGCTGGAGAAGGTTTCTGGGTGGATGCCAAGGCGGCATTCAAGGTGCAGTTGATCTCCGGAAACGCCGTCTCAACCACGTCATTCCGGGGGATGACCCCGGGTTGGCATCTGATTTCTATCGGCGACGCCAAGACTGCAAGCGGATTTAATGCCGACATGAGCATATCCCCGCCAACGGCTGGCGTAGTGCAGCAAAACGTTAAGAGCCTGTGGGCGTGGGATAACGCTCAATCAAAATGGTATTTTTATTCGTCCCGGCTTGAAGCGCAGGGTGGAACCGCTCTTACCGATTACATCACCGGCATGCACTATCTAGACCTCAATTCCACTAACAACGCTCTCAGGCAGGGCGTTGGGTTCTGGGTGAATATGCCATAAACATTCTGCCGGACAAGCCAGAGAATTGCCCCTGTGAGATTAAACATTCGCATGGTTTTGTCGTTATATTCCTTTGGCAGAAATCAATTTCCGGTGATTGCACGCAAGGTTGTCATTATGGATTTCAAGTCATGAAGAAGAAAGCGGCTGCTGCAATGTTTGTGATTGCAAATCTCGCAAGCGGATGCGCTTCGGTAACCAATTCAACGTATCAAAGCGTTTCAGTGCTCACCCGGGAGCAAGCGGGCAATGAGTTAAGCGGTGCGATCTGCGAAATAACCAACAACAAAGGAAAGTGGTTCGTAACAACACCAGGGTCGATCATGCTGAATAGATCAAATGACGATCTGCAAATAACCTGCAGTAAACCTGGCGAAAAACCCGGGAAAGCGGAGGTTGTTTCAGATGCTACGGCTTCAATGTACGGGAATGTTCTCGTTGGCGGTGGTTTGGGAGCAGTTGTTGATCACGGCAATGGAACCGGCTATGCGTATCCTTCGATGATTCAAGTCGTGATGGGAATGTCTTCGAGAATAGAAACCCCGAAGGCACAGGAAAACCAGGCAAGCGAAGATTTGTCATCTTCAACGGTAGCCGTGACTTCCAGGACCTTAGTCAGTAGCGCTCCCATTAACGTCTTTAAGCCGCCAAGTCAGATAGCAGTGACTCAAATTGATCCTTGCGGCACGTACATTGCCGCCGGGGAGAAATGCTGGTGGAGCCCGCCAGGCGCGCCGAGCAACGGCATTTGTCCTACCGTTGCCACCTTGAAAGAATGCACAAGATATTACGGAACGGGTTGTCGAATTGGGCACGGGAAATCGCTTCCGGGCTGTTGAATCCTGAATTGCGTCACTTGGAATACCAGCGGAGGGGCTAACAATACCAATGAGTAACCTCATCCTAACGAGATATCTCCTGATACTGCTTGCTGTAACCTTATGCGGATGTGGTGGCGGTGGCGTGGTGGCATTCGGCGTGATTGCCGCTGGCGGGGGGGGTGGCAACAGCACTCCTTCGACTTCAACCGATCCTGACACAACCTTCGGGAATGTCATTGATGGCTATTTAATTGGCGCTACCGTGACACTCGACTTGAACGATGACCGCATCTTTGATGCCGACGAGCCTAGGACTGTTGTTGGTACAAACGGTTCATATTCCTTTCCTGGACTTGGGCTGCACATGGTACAGGCCTCAGGCGGGATCGATGCTTCAACCAACACTCCCTTTGTCGGCGTATTGAAGACCGCACCCGGCGCCGCAGTGGTCACTCCCTTGACGACTTTGGTAGTTACCGATGTTGAATCCAGAATGCCAATACCTGCCGTGGGTAACGCTTCGCCCGTAATGGAATCAGCAGTGACGGATTCTGAGACGGCAGTTAAGAGTAACCTCGGCATTCCAAGCAGCGTCTCCTTGTCGACAACAGACCCAGTGGCAGCCGTGCATGCCAATCCGAACGATTCTTCTGCCGCCAAGCTAATGCAGCAGAACGTAGCAGTGCATGTCATCATGCAGCAGACAGCAACGGCAGTGGCGGCGGCTTCTGGGATCAGTACACCGACAGATGCACAACTGTCGGCCATCTACAAGGAGGCCGCTAAGGTTGTTGCAGCTCTTGCCGCAGCGCCAACTACAGCAACATCGAAGATTGACCTCAGTGCGTCCGCCACTACCTTTGCTGACACTGTGGTCAGCAATACCGTGGCGCAAGCCAAGACCAGCGTGGCAGTTGCGGCTACTTTCCCATTGTCGGCAGCCACGGCGCTGGCTGCTCTGGAGCCTGCCAGTGTTGCTGCAGTGGCCGCGCAAACGATTACAGACAATGTAAAGGCGGTTGCCTCTGCGCCGGCGGCAACTCTGGCAGCAGCGGCAGCTACTAACCCCACAGCCGCATCCGGCAACCCGGCACTTGCCGCCTTCACCAACACGTCGATGCAGGTAGCTGTAGCACAGGTTTCGTCTTTGCTGACTAAAACGGTAGCTTCGGCCAATACCCCGGCAGTGCTGCAGAACCTCGTCAGTTCGGTAATCTCTACCTTGAACACAAGCAAGGGAGGGATCGCAGCGGAAAATGCTGCGGCAAGCACAACTGCTTCTATCATCAACCAGCAAATTGCCGCCACACTGGTTGCAGTACCCACTGCAAACATTGCGCTGGTTGATGCCAGCACTATCAAGTCGTCCCTGACTGCGGCGAATAACGCAGTTACGACAGTCATTGCACAGGCCACACAAACGGCGGCCACATCAACAACCTCTACAACAAAGGCACCGACCACTACTGCAACAGCATCAACAACCACAACGGCACCGACAACCACTGTGACGGCAGCAGCCACTACCACAACAAAGGTGCAGACTACCACTACAACAGCATCAACCACCACCACAACGCTACCGATAGCCACCACGACAGCAAGTACCACTACCACAACAAGGGCGCCGACCATCACTACATCAACATCAACCACTACCACAACACTACCGATAACCACTACCACAGCAAGTACCACTACCACGACAGTGTCAACTGCCACTACAACAACATCAACTACTACCACGACGGCACCGATAGCCACTACGACGGCAAGTTCCACCACCACAACAGCACCAACCACTACCACTACGGCCCCGACTACAACTACAACGGCTACAACTACGACTACGACGGAAGAACTCCCTCCAGCCGTCTCTCAAGCTATTAAAAGAGATTCAGGTCAGTAAAGTCTTATCAATCCGTATGGTAAATTGATGCGATGAAGGTCTGCGTTCAAGATTGCCAAAGGCGGCAATGGGTCGCCAAGAGCCACTGACCTCTTCAAGTTCACAACCGCAAACCGGTCGCTGCGCAATCCGGCTACCAGACAGGCAATGTAAAATGGCGGCATGCGTTCGACTCGCGCAACTGTTGCCGTAGCCCGGCTCAATTTATGGAGCGAGGGACATCACTATATGATGGTCCTCATCGGTTCCGGCTTATTTAAGTTGCACGAGCGGATTGAAGGCGGCGACGATGACAATCATCGGCAGCGTGCATGCCGACCCGCATCATTTCGTGCAGATGCAGACGCGTTTCGGTGGCCGGCGCATCGTCGATTGGCTCACCGGCGAACAATTGCCGAGAATCTGCTGAACCTTTCCCCAACCCAAGGATCATTTGATGGCCATACTGATTACCGGCGGCACCAAAGGCATCGGCCGCGCCATTGCCGAACATTTTTCCCGTCCCGGGCAGCAAGTGTTCCTCAACTATGTCAGCGATTCCGAATCGGCCGAGCAGGCGTGCAAGGCGGTGCAGGCACGTGGTGCCGAATGCCACCTGATCCGCCAGGACGTTGGCACGCCCGAAGGCTGCCAGGCCTTGCTGGCCGAGGTGGCAAAGCATGCCGAGCGCCTGGACCAGTTGGTCCATTGCGCCGTGCGCGTGGTTGCTGCGGACCTGCTCGCAATGGACCCGCATGCCTTCGCGGCCGCGCTCAGCGTCAATGGCAGCGCCCTGCTCTACCTCACGCAAGCGGCGCTGCCCCTGTTACAGCGTGGCAGCAGCATCATTTTCCTGAGCAGTCGCGGCGGCAGGATCGTGCTCAAGAACTACGCGGCGATCGGCGCCGGCAAAGCGCTGGCCGAATGCCTGATGCGTTATCTGGCGACGGAGCTGGCGCCGCGCGGCATCCGCATCAACACGGTGGCGCCAGGCATCGTCGACACGGCCGCAGTCCATGCCGTATTCGGTGCCGAGGCCAGCAGCCTGGTGGCCCATGCCGCCGCCACCAACCCGAGCGGACGCGGCGTGCGCGATGCAGACTACTGCAACTTGATCGAGTACCTGGTCAGCCCTGCGGCGGAGATGATTCAGGGCCAGGTGGTTTTCGTGAATGGCGGGGCAAATTTGGCCGCTTAGTTGGCTACTTAGCAACAACTTCAGACCGCGACCGGCGCCGGAATGTGCGGATGCGGGTCGTAATCGGTCAGGGTGAAATGCTCGAAACGGAAGGCCAGCAGATCCTCGATCTTGCGATCGAGGTGCATGTGCGGCAGCGCCTTGGGCTGGCGCGTGAGTTGCAGACGGGCCTGTTCGAGATGGTTGGTGTAGAGGTGGGCATCGCCCAGGGTATGGATGAATTCTCCCGGCTGGTAGCCGCAAACCTGGGCGATCATCAGCGTCAGCAGGGCATAGGAAGCGATGTTGAACGGCACGCCGAGGAAAATGTCGGCGCTGCGCTGATAGAGCTGGCAGCTCAGCTTGTCTCCCGCGACGTAGAACTGAAACATGACGTGGCAGGGCGGCAGCTTCATCTTCGGCACATCGGCCGGATTCCAGGCCGACACCAGATGGCGGCGTGAATCAGGATTGTTTTTCAGCCCCTCAATCAAGTCCGCAATCTGGTCGATTTGCCCGCCGCCGCTTTCCCAGCGTCGCCACTGCTTGCCGTAGACCGGCCCGAGATCGCCGCTGGCATCGGCCCAGTCGTCCCAGATGGAGACGCCATGCTGCTTGAGATAGCGGATGTTGGTATCGCCCTGCAGAAACCAGAGCAGCTCGTGGATGATGGACTTGGTATGCAGCTTCTTGGTGGTCAGCAGCGGGAAACCGGCCGCAAGGTCGAAACGCATCTGCCAACCAAAGATCGACAGCGTTCCGGTGCCGGTACGGTCGCTTTTGGCATGCCCGTGTTGCAGCACGTGGCGCATGAGGTCGAGATATTGCTGCATGGAGGTCAATTCCGAGCCAAAACGGCATTTTACAGTTCAGGCTAAAGTTTGCGCTCAAGAGGCCGTTATGTAATTTCGATACGGGCGCAGTCTGCCCATTATGTCGAGGAAACCCCGGTTGTTTGGGCCGGGGAAAAGGTAGGCGAGGGAGTCGATGGCAATGAGCAAGATCAATCAATTGCTGGCCAAATGGGCATGTTGCCTGGCAATCGCCGGGCTGGCAGCGCAAAGTCATGGGCAAACGATATCGCAATCCCCTTTGATTGCGGCAGGTGCGAATCACTCGATTGTCCTGAAATCTGACGGCAGCCTCTGGGCGTGGGGTAACAACGAGTCTGGCCAGTTGGGCGATGGCACGACCACCAACAGCAGTTCTCCAAAACGCATTGACGATGGGTATACCTCGATTTTGACAGGCTATGCGCAATCATTCGGTACCAAATCGGATAACAGCTTTTGGGGATGGGGTAACAACCTGCAGGGGCAATATGGCGAAGAAACGACGCTCAGCAACCTTCAGCCCATGCAGGTCAACAATAATTTCACGGTCATTGCCACCGGCATCAACCATACCATTGCCATCCATACCGATGGCACCCTTTGGTCGTGGGGCAGCAATGGCTACGGCCAACTGGGCGACAGTACCCGCACCGACAATTTCACGCCGACGCAAGTCCCGGATACTGCAACTTGCACGGGACCCTATCTGGCAATCGCCGTCGGCTTCTCACACTCGGTCGCCCTGCAGGATGACGGCACTGGCGATAATGCAGGCACTGTTTGTGTTTGGGGATATAACTGGGCCGGACAAGTAGGCGATGACTCCACCCTGGACGGCCTGGAGCCCAAGATGATCGACGTGGGTCCTGCGGGCGCTCCGATACGTATCAAGGCGATTGCAGCCGGGGCATCTCATACATTGGCATTGGGCACTGACGATACGCTGTGGGCTTGGGGAAACAATCAAAATGGCCAACTCGGCGATGCGACGCTGGTGAGCAAGCATGTCCCCACAAAAGTCGGCACGCTGGCCGTTAGCGCCATCGCAGCGGGTTACTCGCACAGCGTGGCGCTTCTGAAATCCGCAACAGTCACCCTCGACGGCGGACTCTATGCCTGGGGTGGAAACGCCTACGGCCAGCTTGGCGACGGCACCCGAGTCGACAGTCCGACGCCAAAGAAGATTGGTACGGCACTGTACAGCGCCATAGCCAGTGGGCTGAGGCACAACCTCGCCCTGCTTAAAACCGACAACAGCGTCTGGGCCTGGGGAAGCAATACTTCGGGCCAGATTGGTGACGGCACGACCACGGACAGCCTGGTGCCGAAGAAAATCGTGACCGGCTACACCTCTGACATCAGTGCCCCGACAGTGCCCACAGGCTTAACCATACTCAGCACCTCCACCGACGGCACCCAAGTGAATCTTGCCTGGAACGCCGCCACAGACAACATCGATGTGACGACATACAAGGTGTACCTGGCCGGATCTTTGGTCGCCACACTTGGGAATGTCACCACATATACGGGAACAGCCTCATCCACCAGCCAATACACCGTAGCGGCGTGCGATGCCGCCGGAAACTGCTCGGAGCAATCCGAAGGCGTGTACGGCACCCCGATGACCACGGTCGGCCCTTCAATCAGCGTGGATGCAGGCTGGAATCTGCTTGGGAACAGCTACAACACGCCCTTCCAGGTCGCTTCGGTATTCGGCAATTCGACCATGGTCTGGGCGGTATGGAAATGGACGGTCGCCACCGGCAAATGGTCGTTCTACACCCCGACTATTAGTGACGGCGGTTCAGCCTACGCCGCCAGCAATGGTTTCGATTTGCTCACCACCGTCAATGGCGGCGAGGGTTTCTGGGTAAATGCCAAGCAGGCATTTTCCGCGCAGCTGCCGGCAGGAACGGTGATAAGCTCCTCCTCATTCAGCACCATGAAGAGCGGCTGGAACCTGATCGCGGTGGGCGATAACCAGACACCCAGCCGGTTCAATGCTGCATTGACCGTCAATACCTCGTCGGGCAGCAATCCGCCCTCGCCTTCGGTGGTTCCCGTGAATCTCAATTCGCTGTGGCTCTGGGATAACAAGTTGTCGAACTGGTACTTCTACGCCGCCAGCCTGGAAGCGAAGGGTGGCACGGCGCTCACTGACTACATCACCAGCAAGGGTTATCTGGATTTCACTGCCAGCAAGAAGACGCTGGGCGTCGGGGCGGGATTTTGGGTCAACAAACCATAACCGATCGACAGCGCATGGCTATTCCTGACACGCTTGCCCGAAAGACACCCGGCAAGGCCCTGACCCTGCTCTCGGTCGCGGCCATCGCAGCACAGGTCAGCGGTTGCGCATCCGTTGTCTCCATGACTGGCACGCACTACCAAAGCGTTTCGGTACAAACAAGCGAACCGGGCCAGGGGGAAGTCCTCGGCGCCAGCTGCGAAATCAACAGCAAAAGTGGCAAATGGTATGTCACGACACCCGGTACGGCCATGATTCCACGATCGAATGAAGATTTGCAGGTGGTCTGCCGCAAGGCAGATATGGAAAAGGGCAGCGCCAGCGTCAAATCCGCCTTTCGCCTTGCCATGTTTGGAAACGCTGCCGTAGGTGGCGTGTTCGGCGCCGCCGTTGATCACGTCGATGGGGCGGCATACGAATACCCTGAGACCATACCCGTCGTGATGGGCGCCGCCAGCATCATTGAAGTTCCAGACAGGCTCAGCACGCTGGGATTCTCTACCGCGCCTGCCGCTTCTCCGCCGCAACTCCAACAAGTGCCGAAAGGCAAGGATTTTCAGGGAAGCTACACCCTGCTCCCGAGTGGCGCTGTCATCGCGGATTCGCCTGCCCTTGCCTTGAAGCGCTCGAAGGGAATTGCGGTCAGCAACGGTCCGACGGCAGCCAATTTCAGGAAAAAACGTGGCGATGTATGCGATGTCTACGCCGGCAAAGGCGAATACTGCTGGTGGAGCCCGCCGGGCAATTACAACATGTGCCCCGCACAGCTTTCACTGGCCGCATGCAAGACGACTTATGGCAACGGTTGCCAGTTGGGACACGGCAAAGTGGTTCCCGCCTGTTGACGCAAACAGGCGGACAAGGAGATCTTTTGTTATGAAAAAATTAGGCGCAGTTTTGTTCGCAGCCACAATCGTTGCGGCCGTTATTCTCAGTGGTTGCGGCGGAGGTGGCGGTGGTGCCGGCGTGGTGGCCTGCGGTGCAGTGGGCTGTGGCGGCGCCGCTGACGGAAGTGGCAGCGGAAGCGGAAGCAGTTCATCTTCCACGACGATTCCGATCTCGGTCGCCAACAGTCCACTCATAGGCGTGACGATGCGCGTCGACTGCGCCAATGGCACTTCAAGCAGCGGCAGCATCGGTGACAGTGCCAACCCCGGCATCGGCACGCTGGTGCTCAGCGATAGTTGTACCGCGCCGATCAAGATCAGTGTCACCGGAAGTGGGAAAATGCGCCCGTTCGGAGCGTTGTCAGATGGTTCCGAAGATCTCGTTTATGACCCGTCAGTCAATTTCCCCGTAACTGCAGTGCTCACCACTCTACCCAGCACCGCCTTGCCCGCGGTAGTCAATCCGGTCACGACGCTTTCTGCGGAAAAACTGGTGCCTGGAACAGCCTCGCCCGCAGCGCTCACAGCCCTGACCAGTGCGATGCTCAATGCGGCACAGATCGCCGTGGCTGGCGCCCTGGGAATCGGCTCAAGCGAGGTGGGGCAGGATTACCGTAATGCGAACATCGCTGCGGCTGCGACGAGACTGGCCGAGGTCTTCGCCCTCGCCGCTGCCCAGGTCGCCAACAACGGCATGCCTGCCGTCCTGAGCAACGGCAGCAGCATGAGCGATCTGCTGGCACAAGGTATGGCTAATCAGGCCGCCAATGGTACTTCCATGACCACAGCGGCAGGCATTGCCGCCGCCGCAAGAAATATCGATCCCGCAGTCCTGGATGCCACTCGGTCTGCAATGCTGGCCAGGATAGACGATGACAGCAATCGAATGCGTGACCTGGTTGCCCTGTCCCAAGCGTCGAGCGTGGCAAATTCGCTTGCCGATATCAGCAATAATGCGGCCAAAGTGGTATCCGACGCCCGGGTTGCAATCACGCCAACGGCGCAGCAACAGCAAGTCATTGCGGAAGCAAACGCCCGGCTGGCACAGGCGGCATTGACGTCAATGCAATCTTCTGCCGCCAGGATGGTCGCCGATGTCGCCAAATCAGTTGCGAATCTCGCCGCCGCAGAAAAGGACGCGAAGAACAGCATTGCGCGAGCCGCTGCCAACAAAATCATCAACGACGGGGCGACAACGCTGACGCAAGCGGGAATCCGTCCCATCGATCAGGCGGCGCAAGGCAAGGCTGTCGTCGACAGCGTCGGTGGCGCCATCAAATCCGACATCGGGACCGCAACTCCGGCGTTCGCGACACCCCCCGCAATCGGTGCTAGCTACGCAGCAGCGGCGCTGGTCGGCCAGGCCCAGAAAACTGCGGCCGGGGTCACGGCGAAGTCACTGCCGGGATTTGACGCAGCGGCGGCCAGCAAGGATGTACTCAAAGTCGGTCTGGCCATCAAGGACGTGATCGGACCACCGTCGAACGCCAGCCCGGCGGTACAAAAGGCATTTGAAGCCGCGGTGACGTCCGTCGCCGCCGTGACGGATGGCGCGAGCGCCAGCAACAGCAGCACCAACACGGCGAAGATTTCGGCAACGATCAGCGTCATTCAGGCACAGCTTCTGGCAGCGATGGGCGGCGCCAATGCAGTGGTCGATAGTTCCACGGCGCAGCTCGCGCAGCAGATTGCTCAGAAAGCCTTGCAAACCGCGCTTGGCGCATCGGGATTGCCGCTCAATTTTGCCGCGCCACCGGCTGCGAGTGCCATTATCGTGGCATCGACTCTGCCGACCACGACCACCACCACGACATCGACATTCAAGGCAACCACCACCGCCGGATCGACCACGACCACATCCCTGCCGACCTGCGATCCGCTGGCTTCACCGCCGAGTGCCGGCAGTCCGGCGACTTGCACCAACTCGACGACCACCACTACGACAACTTCTACCAGAGCCACTTCGACCACCGCCGGCACGACCACCACCACGACCTTGCCGCAATGTGATCCTTTTTCCGCCCCTCCCGTCGCTGGCTCTCCGGCGATTTGCAAACCCTGACCTCTACCGCGCATGAGCCTAAGCCGTCCTCTCGCCCAACTCGTCTGCCGCGCGCCACCTGATCTGACGCCTCGTCCTGCGGGGCAGGCTTTGCATGTCCTGGTCGTCCTGCCAGCGCAAGACTTGGCGCCCAAGGACATGCCGAACCGGGATCAATTCCTGGCCGTACTCAAGCGACGCAAAATGAAATTTGCCGAACTGGCAAAAACTCCGGTGCCTCTGGAACTCGGCGATGGCAGCCGCTACGCTTTTGTCATTGCAGACCTGACTCAGCCGCGTTTTGCGCAACTGACTGCGCTGCGCAAGGCTGCCATGCTCCTGCTCGAAGAAAACCCGCAAGCGGTTCATGTGGTCATATGCAGTGAAGATCAGCAAGCCGCGTTGCAACTCGCACGCGAAGCGCTCTACGTGCTGTGGCTCAATGGTGCGCCGCTGCCGGTACGCAAAAGAAAACTCGCCAAACCGCTGCAGCAGATCGTGCTCCACCCGTGCCCCAGAGAGTATGGCCCTTTCAAGAAAGCCGATTTCGCCGCCGTGGCGACACTGGCGGAGGCCAACACGCTGGCGCGCGAATTGACCGCGCTTCCTCCCAACGAACTGACCCCTGGCAACTACCGCAAACGCGTGAGCAGCCTGGCCAAGGAACAGGGGTGGCAGATCGAGGAATACGGCTTCAAGCGCCTCGCGAAAATGGGCGCCGGCGCCTTTTGCGCAGTGGCCCAAGGCAGCCATGAGCAGGACGCGGCGATCGTGCATCTGCGCTACCGGCCCAAATCGGCCAAACGACACCTGGCACTGGTCGGCAAAGGCATCTGCTTCGATACCGGCGGGCACAACCTGAAGCCGGCGAAGTACATGTCCGGCATGCATGAGGACATGAATGGTTCGGCGGTTGCCCTGGCACTGCTGCTCGCCATACACAAACTCAAACTGCCGGTGCAGGTCGATGCCTGGCTTGCGATTGCGCAGAACAATATCTCGTCCCGTGCCTACAAGCAGAATGACATCGTCACGGCGCTCGATGGCACCCATATCGAGATCGTGCATACCGATGCCGAAGGCCGGATGGTACTGGCCGACACCTTGACTCTGGCGAGCCGCAGCAAGCCCGATCTGCTGATCGATTTCGCCACGCTCACCGGCAGCATGATCAGCGCCCTGGGCAATCGCTATTGTGGTGTCTTCGCCAGCAGCGACGAATTGGCGGTGATGGCCATCGGTGCCGGACGCCAGACCAGTGAGCGCGTTTGTGTCTTCCCGATGGATGAGGATTACGAGGCGGCCCTGGACAGCAAGGTCGCCGACATCAAACAATGCACATTGGAAGGCGAGGCCGACCATATCCTCGCCGCCCGCTTCCTCAAGCGCTTCGCGGGCGACACACCCTGGCTGCACGTCGATCTCGCCGCCGCCAACTGCAAGGACGGCCTCGGCGGAGTCGCCAGCGACATCACCGGCTTTGGCGTCGCCTGGGGTGCCGGACTGCTGGCGCAGTGGCTGGCTAAATAATTTACTTTTTCCTGATCGCCGACTTCGGGCGGAATGCTTTTACCACGGCTTCGTTGGTTTCGATATACGGCCCGCCGATGAGGTCGATGCAATAGGGCACGGCAGCGAATATCCCGGTGATGGTGGTTTTCCCCTCGGCATCCTTGACGCCTTCGAGCGTTTCCTTGATCGACTTGGGCTGTCCGGGCAGGTTGAGGATCAACGATTTCCCGCGGATCGCACCGACCTGGCGTGAAAGGATGGCGGTCGGCACGAAATTCAGGCTGATGCGGCGCATCTCTTCGCCGAAGCCCGGCATCAGCTTGTGCGCCACCGCCATGGTCGCCTCGGGTGTGACATCGCGTGGCGCCGGGCCGGTGCCGCCGGTAGTGAGCACAAGGTGGCAGCCCGCCTGGTCGCAGAGTTCGATCAGGGTCTTCTCGATTTGTGCCTGTTCATCCGCAATCAAACGGGTCTCCATGCGCCATGGCGAGGTCAATGCCGCATCGAACCAGGCGCGTAGCGACGGAATCCCTTCGTCCTGATAAACACCGCTGGAGGCGCGGTCGGAAACCGATACGAGGCCGATCAAGAGTGTTTCATCCATGGCTTTCCTCCAGTGATTTCAAGAAGCGGAAAATCTCGCGAAAGGCGCGCGGCGGCTTTTGCTGCTCGTGCTCCTTGCGCGCATTGCGGCACAACTGGCGCAATTGCTGGAGATCGGCACCCGGATGAGCGGCCACGATCTCCGCCAATGTCTGCATCTCGTCTTCCAGCAAGCGCAGGCGCAAGTTCTCCAGATAGTGCATACGCGCCTTTTCGGTGGCGGAAACACCCGCCAGCGCATCGAGCGCTTCCCGGATCGGCTGGGGATCGACCGAGCGCATCAGCTTGCCGATATATTGCAACTGACGTTTGCGCCCGCCATGCTTGGTGATGTGCTGTGCTTCCAACACGGCTTCGCGCAGATTGTCGGGCATCTCGATTTTCGCCAGACGCTCCGGCGATAGTTCGACAAGCGCTGCGCCAAGATCCTGCAAGGCCGTAGAATCGCGCTTCCTTTGCGATTTGCTAGGGCCTGTATATGAATCCTGGGATTCCAGGTTATCGGTGAGTTCCACGGGTATCATTATATCTTTGCCAGAAACCCACACTCTCCATGTCTTCCTCCGAATTCAGTTACACCCAGGATGCGCTGCGCCAGTTGGCCGCAGACGTCCTGCGCCATGCCCGCGAACTTGGCGCGACCGCCTGCGAAGCCGATGTCTCAGAAGCCTTCGGACTCTCGGTGACGGTGCGCAAGCAAGAAGTCGAAACCATCGAATACAACCGTGACAAGGGCATCGGCGTCACCACTTATCTCGGTCAGCGGCGCGGCCACGCCAGCACTTCGGACTTCTCGCCGCGAGCCTTGCGCGCCACGGTTGCCGCTGCGGTATCGATCGCCCGGCTCACCGCCGAGGATCCCTGCGCCGGCTTGCCGGAGGTCAAACTGCTGGCAAAAGGCAATCAGGATCTCGATTTGTTCCATCCCTGGCATCTGCCGGTCGAAGAAGCCATGACCATTGCGCGGCAATGCGAAGAAGCAGCATTCGCAGTGAGTCCCCTGATCCGGAATTCGGAAGGCGCCAGCGTTTCACTGCAGCACTCGCAATTCGTTTTTGCCAACAGCCTGGGATTCATGGGCGGCTTCCCCACGTCACGGCATTTCATCTCTTGCGCCGTCATTGCCGGCAAGGGCAACCGCATGCAGCGCGACGACTGGCACACTTCGGCCCGCGACTGGACCAATCTGGCGGCTCCCGGAGCTGTCGGCGACTACGCGGCACGCCGCGCGCTCTCCCGGCTCGGCGCGAAACGCCTCAAGACGCGGCAGGTACCGGTACTGTTCGAAGCGACCCTGGCCAGCGGCCTGATCGGCAGCCTGGTGCACGCCGTCAGCGGTGGCTCGCTCTACCGCAAGACCTCCTTCCTGCTCGACAGCATCGGCCAGCAGATTTTCCCCAGCCATGTCCATATCAGCGAACGACCGCATCTGCCTGGCGCCATGGCCAGCAGCCCGTTCGACGATGACGGCGTGGCCACGCATGACCGGGAGGTGGTCAGTGCCGGCGTGCTGCAAGGCTACTTCCTGTCCACTTATTCAGCACGCAAGCTCGGCATGCAGACCACCGGCAACGCAGGGGGCTGCCATAACCTGATTGTGCGTCCCGGCCCACTGGATTTTCGCGGGCTGCTGCGAGAAATGGGCACGGGCTTGCTGGTCACGGAACTGCTCGGCCAGGGTGTCAATTACGTGACCGGCGATTATTCACGCGGTGCGGCCGGATACTGGGTTGAAAACGGCGAGATCGCCTATCCGGTCCAGGAAATCACCATCGCCGGCAACCTGCGCGAGATGTTCCAGGGCATCGCTGCCATCGGCAAAGATGTCCTGGTGCGCGGCTCCAAACAGGTCGGTTCGATTCTCATTAATCGCATGACTGTAGCCGGGCGGTAACACCCCAGAACTCAGTGTGGGTACTGGTGCCCGCTCTTGATTTTGCGGTGCTGGCGGATGCAGATTGGGCCTGCGTTTTGTAGTATGCTTCACCATCCCCGGTAGGCAGGGATCATCTTCCGCTAAGGGTTCATCGGCGCGGAAATCAACTTAAATTTTTTGGAGATTTTCCATGGAAAGACGCAAATTCCTCAAAGAAGCCGGACTTGCCGGCATCCTGGCTGCCGGTGTTGCCCCGGCCATCGCGCAAACCGCACCGACAATCAAGTGGCGCTTGACCTCCAGCTTCCCCAAGAGCCTCGACACAATTTACGGTGGCGCCGAAGTTCTGTCGAAGCGTCTCAATGCGATCACCGGCGGCAAGTTCCAGGTCCAGGTTTTCGCTCCCGGTGAAGTCGCCCCGGGCGGACAAGCGCTGGATGTGGTGCAGAACGGCACGGTTGAATGTTGCCATACCTGCTCCTACTATTACGTCGGCAAGGACCGCACTTTCGCTTTCGGTACCGCGGTTCCGTTCGGCATGAACTGCCGCCAGATGAACGCCTGGATCTACTATGGCGGCGGCCAGAAGCTGCTCGACGAGTTTTACAGCAACTATAACGTCGTTTCCTTTGCCGGCGGCAACACCGGCGTCCAGATGGGCGGCTGGTTCCGCAAGGAAATCAATACGCTGGCCGATGTCAAAGGTATCAAGATGCGCATCGCCGGTCTCGGTGGTGCCGTATTCTCGGCACTGGGCATGGTGACCCAGCAAATCCCAGGCGCCGACATCTATCCCGCCCTGGAAAAAGGCACCATTGACGCCGCCGAATGGGTCGGCCCCTATGACGACGAAAAACTGGGCTTCCACAAGGTCGCCAAGAACTACTACTTCCCGGGTTGGTGGGAGCCGGGTCCGGTCATCCACTTCTTCGTCAACAAGAAGGCCTGGGATGCGCTGCCGGCCGACTACAAGGCCGCTTTCGAGGCTGCCGCATACGAAGCCAACGTCACCATGATGGCCGAGTACGACCACAAGAACCCGGCGGCCTTGCGCAGCCTGGTGCAGCAAGGTGTCAAGCTCAAGCGCTACTCCAACGAGATTCTCGAAGCCGCCTACAAGGCCGCCGTTCAGTTGTACAGCGACGAGTCGGCCAAGAATTCGCACTTCAAGAAAATCTACGATGAATATCTCAAGTACCAGAAGACGCAGAACCAGTGGTTCAGTGTTGCCGAACTGGGCATGGACAGCTTCCTGCAGCAACACATCAAGTAACATTCGGAAGCAACAACAAAGCCCTGCGGTATATCGCAGGGCTTTTTTTATGTCGCGGCGAAACGTCAGTTCTTGCCCGGGTCCTTGAACGCCTTGGTGATATCGTCATCGCTCTGCCCCGGGCTCTGGATTGCAGGCGGAGGCGTCACGTCGCTGGGGCTGCTGGGCTTGTTGCCATCGTCTTGCAGCATTTGCTGAATGTCGATTTCCGGACCTCCGGTAGCCACTTTCGGGTCGTGACCGACCAATTGCGGGAAGGCAATCACCAGGCCAACCATGATCAGCTGGATGACCACAAACGGGATCGCACCCCAATAAATCTGCCCGGTCGTGATCGGATCCGTCAGTTTGCCGGTCTGCGTATCCTTGTAGGGCAGGCTCGGCGCCACCGAGCGCAGGTAGAACAGTGCAAAGCCGAAAGGTGGATGCATGAAGGAAGTCTGCATATTGATGGCCAGAAGAACGCCGAACCAGATCAGATCGATTCCCAGCTTGTCCGCCACCGGGCCGAGCAGAGGCACGACGATGAATGACAACTCGAAGAAGTCGAGGAAAAAGGCCAGCACGAAGACCAGGATATTCACCACGATCAGGAAACCGATCTGCCCACCGGGCAGGTCGGTCAGCAGGTGCTCGACCCACTTGTGGCCATCCACGCCATAGAAGGTCAGGCTGAACACACGGGCGCCAACAAGGATGAATACCACGAAGGTGGTCAACTTGGCAGTGCTGTCCATCGCCTGCTTGAGCAGGGACCATGTCAGTCGATTGCGCACCAGCGCCATCAAGATCGCACCGGCCGCACCCATCGCGCCGCCTTCGGTCGGCGTGGCAATACCCAGGAAGATGGTGCCTAACACGAGGAAGATCAACGCCAGCGGCGGAATCAGGACAAAGGTCACTTTCCGCGCCATTGCCGACAGCAGGTTTAATTTGAGCAGGCTATCGAGCACCGCCAGCACGAAAGCGAAGCCAATGCCGGCCAGCATGCTGATGACAATGGTCTCGTCAAGCGGATTGTCGGCAGGAAGACGAAGCTTGACATAGGCGTAGGCAGCGGCAATCGATAGGACGGTCAGCACCAGCAAAGAGGTTGAGCCGGTCTTGCCGCTCGGTTCGCGGAACACCCGGGCTTCCGGTGGCAGCGCAGGCGCCCACTGCGGCTTGATCATCGTGACCAGCACGACATAACCGATATACAGGCTGGACAAGACGAAGCCCGGCACGAAGGCGCCCTTGTACATGTCGCCGACCGACTTGCCGAGCTGGTCGGCCATGATGATCAAGACCAACGAAGGCGGAATGATCTGGGCCAGCGTGCCCGAAGCCGCGATCACCCCCGAGGCCAGCCTGCGGTCATAGCCATAGCGCATCATGATGGGGAGCGAAATCAAGCCCATTGAAATCACCGAAGCGGCGACCACACCGGTCGTTGCAGCCAGCATGGCGCCGACCAGGATTACCGCATAGGCCAGGCCGCCACGCACCGGGCCAAATAACTGGCCGATGGTATCAAGCAGATCCTCGGCCATGCCGGAGCGTTCCAGGATCAGCCCCATGAAGGTAAAGAAAGGGATAGCCAGCAAGGTATCGTTGTTCATGATGCCGCCGAAAATCCGCTCCGGCAGCGCCTGGAAGAAAGTGGGCTGGAACAGCCCCAGCTCGATGCCGATCAAGCCGAAGATGATGCCGTTGGCGGCCAGGGCGAAGGCGACCGGAAAACCCAGCAGAAGGAAAATCACCAGCGAACCGAAGATGATTGGCGCCATGTTGGCGATAATGAACTCAATCATTTCGCACTCCTTTCATGCGGCTTGTCGTCCTCGACCATGTCGCGGCTCATCTCGACGATGTCGGCAACCTCGGAGGCCACCTGACGCTTTCTGATGGCCTCGGCCAGTTCTTCCTCCGCAGTCGGTCCCTTCACCTTGTCGAGGGGATTCGGAGCATGTCCGGTGAGGAAGGCGACGCGCTTGATGAGTTCCGAAAATCCTTGCAGGGTCAGGAGCAGGAAGCCAATGGGCATCAGCAACCGCACCGGCCAGCGGATCAGCCCCCCCGGATTGGGCGATCCTTCGCCGCTATCCCAGGCATTGATGAACACCGGCCAGGACAAGTACAAGGTGATCATGGCCATCGGCAACAGAAAAACCATAATACCGAACACATCGATCCAGTTCTGGGCGCGCGGAGAAAGCCGGCCGGCGATGACATCGATGCGGATATGTTCATTGTTCAACAGGACATAACCGGAGCAGAGCAGAAAGATCGCCGAGAACAAATACCACTGAATTTCCAGCAAGCCGTTTGAACTCCAATTGATGGCATAGCGCATCACGGCATTGCCGGCGCTGATGACCACGACGATCAGTATCAGCCAGGTGGTCGCCTTGCCGAGGCGGAGATTGATGTTGTCGATGACGCCGGACAGTTTTAGCAGGGGTTGCATGCGAGTCTTTCCTCCCGGAACCTGCGGTGAATAATTGCTCGTTCGCTCTAGCCTGATTTAGCGGGCCGCGAACCCCGATCATCACGAACGGGACGGATTATAAAGGTTTGCGCTGCATTCCGTTTCTTCGATTCCACAGGGCTAAAATCGCAGAATCCCAGTCCCGGATTGGCCAGATCAAGGTGGTAAAATCGCCAATTCCAATACATCCACGTCGAACAGCCTAGTTTTAGTTCCGGCATGACGCGCTGCGCGCATTAGCCTTCACTGAAACTGCCAAGTTTTAGTTCCGGCATAATGCGCTGCGCGTATTAGCCTTCACTGAAACATTTTTTGGAGTAAAAAATGTTTTCCAAGCAGAAAACCCTTGCCAAAGTCGATCAGGAATTGTGGCAGGCGATCCAGTCCGAGAACCGTCGCCAGGAAGACCACATCGAACTCATCGCGTCCGAGAATTATGTCTCCTACGCCGTGCTTGAAGCGCAGGGTTCGCAGCTCACCAACAAATACGCCGAGGGCTATCCGGGCAAGCGCTATTACGGCGGTTGCGAACACGTCGATGTTGCCGAACAACTGGCAATCGACCGCGCCAAGAAGCTGTTTGGCGCCGATGCCGCCAACGTCCAACCGAATTCCGGCTCCCAGGCAAACCAGGCAGTGCTCATGGCCTTCCTCAAGCCGGGCGACACCATCATGGGCATGAGTCTGGCCGAGGGCGGTCACCTCACCCATGGCATGGCACTGAACATGAGCGGCAAGTGGTTCAACATCGTGCCTTACGGCCTCAACGAGCGCGAGGAAATCGATTACGACAAGATGGAAAAGCTGGCGCTGGAGCACAAGCCCAAGCTCATCATCGCCGGTGCCTCGGCCTACAGCCTGCGCATCGACTTCGAGCGGTTTGCCGCGGTCGCCAAGAAAGTTGGCGCGATCTTCATGGTCGACATGGCGCACTACGCCGGTCTCGTTGCGGTGGGCTTTTATCCGAACCCGGTGCCGCATGCCGATGTGGTCACCTCGACCACCCACAAGACCCTGCGCGGCCCCCGCGGCGGCCTGATTCTGATGAAGGCCGAGCACGAAAAGGCCATCAATTCGGCGATTTTCCCCGGGCTTCAGGGCGGTCCGCTGATGCATGTGATCGCGGCCAAGGCGGTGGCGTTCAAGGAAGCGCTGGAACCCGAGTTCCGCAACTACCAGGAGCAGGTCATCGAAAACGCCCAGGTCATGGTGAAAGTGCTTGCCTCGCGGGGTCTGCGCATCGTTTCCGGCCGCACCGAATCGCACGTGTTCCTGGTCGACCTGCGCGCCAAGAACATTACCGGCAAGGAAGCCGAAGCCGCGCTGGGCAAGGCGCATATCACGGTCAACAAGAACGCCATCCCCAACGATCCGCAAAAACCCATGGTCACCTCCGGCATCCGCATCGGTACGCCAGCGATGACCACCCGCGGCTTTACCGAAATTGAAGCCGAGCAGATCGCCCACCTGATCGCCGACGTGCTCGACGCCCCTGCCGATGCAGCGGCGATCGCCAGCGTCCAGAACAAGGTTAACGAGCTGTGCAAACGCTTCCCGGTGTACGCCTGAGCGGAACAGAATGTGCGTTCATCTCCCGAGCGTAGCGAGCAACAGTCACCCCCTTCCTCGGGAAGGGGGATGGGGGGTAGGTTTATGTATTGCCCAAAAGGTATTTCATGATCCACTTCAAAGGAGTGGATCATGAAATGCCCTTACTGCGCTGAACCGAACACCCAGGTCGTCGACACCCGCGAGAACGAGGACGGCGACACGGTGCGGCGGCGCAGACGCTGCCTGGTGTGCGACAAGCGCTTTACCACCTACGAGCGCGTGGAATTGCAGCTGCCGCACCTCGTCAAGAAAAACGGCAGCCGCGCCGAGTACGACCGCGAGAAAGTCCTCGCCAGCATGATGCTGGCATTGCGCAAGCGCCCGGTCACCACCGAAAGCATCGATGTCGCCATCGACCGCATCGAGGAAAAGCTGGTCACGCTGGGCGAACGAGAAGTGCCGAGCGACAAAATCGGCGAACTGGTGATGCGCGAACTGAAGAAACTGGACAAGATCGCTTATATCCGCTTCGCTTCGGTGTATCGGAACTTCGCGG
The DNA here is from genome assembly GCA_041674465.1 of Sterolibacterium sp. Classification (GTDB taxonomy): domain Bacteria; phylum Pseudomonadota; class Gammaproteobacteria; order Burkholderiales; family Rhodocyclaceae; genus JACRAR01. Next base: position 2,365 of record JBAYVV010000039.1, on the reverse strand, counting down.
ACGTCGAGGAATTTTCCGACGCCATCCGCGAGGTCAAGAAACCGCGCGTCCCGCGCTCACCGCGCACCAGCACCAAATCCTGAAGCGCAGGAGCTTCCAAGGTGCGTGATGAATCGCAGACATTCACGGCAACGGATCATCGCTTCATGGCGCGGGCGCTGCAACAGGCGCGCCTGAGCCTCTTCAACACCACCCCGAATCCGCGCGTTGGCTGCGTTCTGGTGCGCGACGGCAAGAAAATCGGCGAAGGCTACACTCAGCCGGCCGGACAAAACCATGCGGAAATCCAGGCGCTGCTCGATGCCCGCGAACATACCGGCGACGCTCGCGGCGCCACCGCCTATGTCACGCTGGAACCCTGCAGCCACCAAGGCCGTACGCCACCCTGCAGCGAAGCATTAATCGAAGCGGGCATAGTGCGTGTGGTCGCCGCCATGCAGGACCCCAACCCGCAAGTCGCCGGCCAGGGTTTGGCGCGCCTGCAGGAGGCCGGCATCACGACCTCTTGCGGACTGATGGCCAACGAAGCCCTGGATCTGAACCAGGGCTTCGTCTCGCGCATGACCCGCGGCCGCCCCTGGCTGCGGCTCAAACTCGCCGCCAGCCTGGATGGCAAGACCGCCTTGAACAATGGCCGCAGCCAGTGGATCACCGGCCCTGCCGCGCGCAAGGACGGGCAACACTGGCGCGCACGTGCCTGCGCCATCCTCACCGGCATAGGCACGGTCAAGGACGACGATCCGCGCCTGACGGTCCGCGACATCGAGACCGCCCGCCAACCGCTGCGGATAGTGGTCGACAGCCGCCTGGAAATTTCACTGACGGCGAAAGTGCTTGATGGCGGCGAAGCGCTGGTGGTTGCGGCCGAGCCCGACAACCACAAGATTGATGCTTTGCGCAACGCCGGCTGCGAGGTGCTGGTGCTGCCAAACGACCAGGGCAAGGTCGATCTGGCCGCACTCATGATCGCATTGGCGCAGCGCGGCATCAACGAAATCCACAGCGAGGCCGGATTCAAACTCAACGGCTCACTGTTGCGTGCAGGTCTGGTCGACGAACTTCTGCTCTACCTGGCGCCTACGCTGCTGGGCGATGCCGCCCGGGGAATGTTCCATCTCCCGGAACTGACCGACCTCACCGGCCGAAAAGATCTGCACATCCTCGACCTGCGCCGTATCGGCAAAGATCTGCGCCTACTGGCACGCTGGCAATGAGTGCGGACATCAATACGCGTCGCGACTTCGCCGGACGCGGCCTGATCATCAATCTGCTGCGTGCGCTGCATCTGGTCGGCGTAGTCGGTCTCGGAGCCGCGGTGCTGGGTGCTGTGACTGGCCCATCAACAGGCTGGTACGCCACGCTGCTGATCGCCAGCGGCATCGGTATCGCCGCCCTCGACCGCTGGGCGGAAGCAGCCTACTTCCGCCAGCTCAACGGTCAATTGGTTTTCCTCAAGCTGGTCCTGCTGATATTGGTGGGCTGGTGGGCGGGCGTTGATGCGACCCTGTTTTGGGTTCTGCTGGTTGCCTCGGCACTGATGACTCATGCCCCAGGACGAGTGAGACATCGCCAGTTGTTCTGATCAACGAACTGCTGGAACTCGCCCGGCAAACTGCGATTGACGGGTGTGGAAACGGGATCTTCCGGGATGCATGAGACACTCATCCGTTAATCGTCAATGTGTTACCCATTCATTTCCACTTCGCTTATCCCGAACTGAGATTTCATGCGTCATCTTGGGACTCTCAGAATGCCTGATCCCAGCGCATCGATAACCTTATCGCGGCATTGATCAATCCCACCATGCTGTATGTCTGGACGAAGTTCCCCCACTGTTCGCCGCTGCGAGGATCGACGTGTTCCGCCAGCAGTCCATGCTGGTTGCGGCAAGCCAACAGCTTCTCGAACAGCGCACGCGCCTCCTCGCGGCGATCCAGCGCGGCAAGCGCATTGACATACCAGAATGTGCAGACGAGGAAGGCATTCTCCGGTTCGCCGAAGTCGTCCTTCTCAACATAGCGAAAAATAAAATCGCCATGGCGCAAATCCTTCTCGACGGCGCTGACCGTGGCGGCAAAGCGTGGGTCTGCCGCATCGAGGAAACCGACTTCGGCCAGCAGCAGCAGGCTCGCATCCATTGTCTCGCCCTCGAAAGTGGAGACGAAGACTTTGCGCCGCTGGTTCCAGGCCCGGCGGGATATGGTTTCGTGGATATCCCGCGACCGCTCGAGCCAGTAGCTGGCGCGTTCGGCCAATCCCAGCCGGTCGGCGATCCGCGCAAGGCGGTGGCAGGCCGCCCAGCACATCACGGCGGAGAAGGTATGAATGCGGGCGCTGCCGCGCAGTTCCCAGAGACCGGCATCCG
>JBAYVV010000038.1:0-28433 GCA_041674465.1 Sterolibacterium sp. | reverse complement strand
GGATGGACGATAAAAACCACTTCATAATGTCGCATGCAATCTCCTTATGGGTTAAGCTCCCCCGCATGCGCTTCGGGTGGAGCAAGGTGGAAAGAGGCGCGATTCTATAGAAATACTGGATTGATATCAAGGACAAATTGTCTCTGGGTTGCCATAAACGGCGATGTTTTTTGCAGGAACGGCAGGCTCGGTAGACAAACCAACCACAATTCATCATCAGCATTGTCCATGGAATCTCACATCGCCGACATCTCAAGAGTCATCCAACTCGCTGTTGCGCCGGTATTTCTTCTGACGGCCATCGCCACACTGGTGACCACGCTGAATAACCGACTGGGCCGGATCGTGGATCGGCGAAGAGTGGTCCTGGAACACCTCGCGGTGGACACGGCCAATGCCGAGGCAACCCCGGCACATAGAGAACTCGCCACGCTCTCGCGTCGCTCGCGATTGGTCTATCTGTCGATCTTCTCGGCAGTGCTGGGCGCCCTGCTGATCTGCCTGGTTGTCGCCAGCGCTTTCATGGCTGCGCTGCTGACCTATGACCTCTCGCGCCTGGTCGCCGGCCTGTTCGTGCTTTCGATGCTTTCCCTGGTGGTTGCATTGGGACTGTTTCTGCGCGAAGTCTTTCTGGCCGTATCCCACTCGGTTCATTTCCGCCGTTGAGTGAAACCGTCAAACCGATTGCCACCCTGCGCCTTAGACGGAAAGTTTGCGCCCGACCTTTTTTTGAACTGACTCGATCTTGGATTTGATGCGGCCGCCCGGACCCGCCCGGTAGTCAATTTTGATCTGGGTGCCAATCCTCTCGCAATCGGTTTTCATGGCCTCAAAGCACGCAGTGACAACCGCCATCACCTCGGCCCATTCGCCTTCGATGATGGTGCCCATCGGCGTCAATTGGTAGGGCAAGCCGCTCTTGTCGATGATGTCGAGCGAGCGGGCCACGTAAGGACTCATGCTTTCCCCTTTGCTGGCAGGCGCCATGGAAAACTCAAGCAATACCATCAGGAACTCCTTTAAAAGTGTGCAGCAGTAACCGACAGATTAGCACCCCAGACCCAACTTCGGGCACCAGCACCCCAGACCCAACTTCGGGCACCAGTACCCCAGACCCAGCTTCGGGCACCAGCTAGTCTCCTGGTTGCAGGATGACAACGGCTTCCCGGATCTTGCCCTCTCTCAGCACGGAAACCCTGATGCTGTCGCCCACCTTGAAGTCATCCAACCGGGCGATAAATTTGCCCACGCTGTCGACCGGCTTGCCCTCGATGGCCGTGATGATGTCTCCCGGGACCATGCCACCGCTTCTGCTGACGGTCACACCCTTCAAGCCGGCCATCGCGGCAGCCGAACCTTGCGCGGCACGCAGGACAAATACACCTTTCACATTGAGCATGGCACTCAGTCGTCGGTTGAGGTCCTCATCGATTTCTATGCCCAGGGCCGGACGGATATATTTACCCTGACGGATGAGCTGCGGCACGACGCGATTCACGGTATCCGCCGGAACGGCGAACCCGATTCCGGCGTTGGCGCCGCTGGGGCTGTAGATCGAGGTGTTGATGCCGATGAGCCTTCCCGCCGAATCGAGCAAAGGTCCGCCCGAATTGCCCGGATTGATTGCAGCGTCTGTCTGGATCAGGTGATCGAGCGAAGACCCCCTGTCATCCGGCAGTGATCGATTCAATGCCGAAATAAGGCCACTGGTCAGGGTCCAGTCGAGTCCGAAGGGATTGCCGATCGCGTACACCCGCTGACCCACCTTCAGATCGTGGCTGCTGCCCAATGGAATCGGCGGCGGATGCGTGAAGCCCGTGCCAATCCTCAGGACAGCAATATCGTGTACCGGGCTCGCGCCGACCAGGCTTGCCCGATAGTCGCTGCCATTCGCCAGTGTGACCGTCGCCTCGCTGGCGCCTTCGATCACATGGTAATTGGTGACGACATGGCCCGCATCATCCCAGATGAAGCCCGAACCGGTACCCCGCGGCACAGAGAGGACATTGCGCGACCAGAAATCCCTTACCTGTTCCCGTGTCGTAATGAAAACCACTGAATCTCGCGACCGCTCGAACAGGTTGATGGTCGATCGCTCCTCCGCGCTCAACTCCCCCCTGGGCGTCACCTAGCGTGGCAGGGCATCCTTGCCGGATGGCCGCGCCGCCACAAAACTCATGAGACCCGCAAGCAATGTTGCGAGAATCAGAAAGTAAGCCGGTCTCAGCAAGCCATGGCCCCGAACAAACATCACATCACCTTGATTTCTACCTTACGGGTTTGCGCATGTTCGATCTTGGGTATGCGCAGCTTCAGTACGCCGTTCCTGAACTCTGCGTGCACCTTGCTGCCATCCAGTTCTTTCGACAGAGTGAACACACGACGGTAACCGGGAAGGCTCACCTCGATATGACTGGCATCCATGCCTTCGGGAAAATCAAGCACAACGTCGCCTTCAAGCGTCAGTGTGTCTGACTCGATCTGCAGGCTCAAGCGGTCCTTGGGCACTCCGGGCAGATCGGCATACAAGGTTATGCCTGCCGAATCCTCGACGACATCGACCGGCGGCAGAATCGCAGCTTCCTTGCGCGAAGTCTCGTGGCTTGCTGTGGTTTTATCGCTCATTTCCGGCTCCTTATTGAATTGAAATGCGGCGAGGCTGCGCAGCCTCCTTGCGGGCAATGCTGATATGCAGCACCCCAGCGTTATAACGCGCTTGCGCGGCGGCGGGATCGGCATCATCCGGCAGCGTCACCACGCGACTGAAACGCCCGGAGAAACGTTCATCGATATGTACGGCCGCCTTCTCCGGAACATCTTCATGCGTCCGCTCGCCGGAGATGGTCAGGACGCCTTTTTCGATTTGCACATCCAGGCTCGACGGCTCGATGCCCGGCGCAAAGGCGTAAATTTCGACGGACCTCGGTGTGCCGCCCACGTTCATGGCAGGAAAGCCGCCACGTGTAAAACCCCGGATGCTCGGAGAAATGTCAGGCGACTGCTGCACATCACGCTGCAACCGTTCGAGTTCCGCAAACACATTGCGTGGGAATAGTGTGCGATACAACAACATGGTAAAACCTCCTTTCGATGAAATTCCAGAGTCAGAATTGAGGCCTGCACCGCGCTATATAAGGCCGGGCTCTGCGACTTCAATATCTTGATAAACTACGTCACGCCACCATATATAGTTTTTTCCCACGGCTTGTGTCGGAGATGCCGACCATGGAAATGAAAAAAATAAATTCCGGGAAGCTTCGCGCCATTGGCTACGACGCCCGCAATCGCCTGTTGCAGGTGCAACTCGACGATGGCTGCACGCTGGAATACAGCGGCGTGGGTCAAGGAATCTGGGACCGACTGAGTAACTCAGGCGCTGCCTGGAGCTTCTATCGCGATAACATCGAGGAAGAGTTCACTGCGAAACGGGTGTCCGGACATGCTGTCAGGGAAAAAAACCCTCTTGACGACCTGTTCAAAAAACCAGAATAGAGTGGCCATTCAAACCTATTGCTTGCAGGGATAATCCGAGACGAGCCCTTGCTGATGAGCGTCTTCCGTTTCATAATCCCTGACCCGCTAACGCTGCTGCACATGACCCCCATTCCCCAACAATGAACGACAGCGTAATCCCCCTCGTCGATGCCCGCAACGCACTGAAAATCGGCGGTTGCAGCAGCATTGCAACCACAGCGGAAGCAGTGGATACGCGCGGACGACGATTGCGCGACTTGCGCATCTCGGTAACCGACCGCTGCAATTTCCGCTGCATCTATTGCATGCCGAAAACAGTGTTTGGCCGCGACTACCCGTTCCTGCAGCACAAGGAACTGCTGTCCTTCGAGGAAATTGCGCGTGCTGCCCGAATTTTTGTCTCGCTCGGGGTCAGCAAGATTCGCCTGACTGGAGGCGAACCCCTGCTCCGCCGTGACATCGAACGCCTGATCGAAATGCTGGCTGTCATTCCCGGTCTGGAATTGACCCTGACCACCAATGGCTCGCTTCTGACGCGCAAGGCACAGACTTTGCGGGATGCCGGGCTGCAGCGCGTCACCGTCAGTCTCGATGCACTCGACGATGAGACTTTCCGGAAAATGAACGATGTCGATTATCCGGTCAGCCAGGTGCTCGAAGGCATTGCCGCGGCTGAAGCAGCGGGACTGATGCCGATCAAGATCAACATGGTGGTCAAACACGGCACCAACGATCACGCGATTCTGCCCATGGCGCGCCATTTTCGCTCGACACCCTCGAACCCCGGACATATCGTGCGTTTCATCGAATACATGGACGTCGGCAGCAGCAACGGCTGGAAGCTCGACGAAGTATTGCCCTCAGCCAAGGTAGTTGAGCGAATCTCTAGCGAAATGCCGCTGCTTCCCATTGACCCCAACTACTCCGGCGAAGTGGCCGAGCGCTGGCGCTATGCCGATGGCAGTGGTGAGATCGGCGTCATTTCCTCGGTGACCCAGGCTTTCTGTTCGAGTTGTACCCGACTCAGGCTGTCCACGGACGGATCGCTTTACACCTGCCTGTTTGCCGATCGAGGTCATGACTTGCGCAGTTTGCTCCGCTCGAGCCAGTCGGATCAAGAGATCGGCGCTTCACTCGGGTCCTTATGGGCCAAGCGCACTGACAACTACTCCGAGCAACGCTCGGCGGCAACCGCGGCGCAAAGAAAAATTGAGATGTCCTACATCGGTGGCTAATCAACCCTCCGGGCACAAGCCTCTCCTCACCCAAGCCGCCCGTCCTGTCACCATCACCGTTTCCGCGATCAACGAACAGGGTGAGACAGTGCCCACCCTGATCGCCGGCGAGCACCCCCTGACCGTGTATCTCGACAAGCACGAGATCGTCACACTGATGACGCTGGGCGCGGCACCCGAAGCGCTGGTGCTGGGTTATCTGCGCAATCAGAAACTGGTCGCCGATATCGGTGACATTGCTGCTGTCCAGGTGGACTGGGAAACCGATTCTGCCGCCGTCACCACCCACACCGGCAGTCAGGATGTGGCTGATCGCATGGCACACCGCACCGTCACCACCGGCTGCGGCCAGGGAACCATGTTCGGCGACCTGATGGACGATATTGACAGCATCGTCCTCCCGCCTGCGGGCAAACTGACGGAAGCGGCACTGATGCATCTGCTCGACAATGTACGCCGTCACGAGTCGGTGTACAAACAGGCCGGTGCCGTGCATGGCTGCGCACTGGCTTCCGCCGCCGGTGATATTCTGTTGTTCGTGGAGGATGTCGGCCGGCACAACGCGGTGGATGCCATTGCTGGCCGCATGTGGCTGGAAGCAATCGATGGCGGTGACAAAATTTTCTACACCACCGGCCGACTGACCTCGGAAATGGTGATCAAGGCGGCTCAGATGGGAATCCCCTGTCTCGTCTCGCGCTCGGGTCTGACGGCGATGGGTTATCAGATCGCGCAAAAGGTCGGACTGACCCTGATCGGTCGCGCCCAGGGCAAACACTATCTTTTGTTTGCCGGTGGGCAGCGCTTCAGCAAAGAACGCGAATGAATCGAGACAAGATCACCGGGGTGATTCTCGCTGGCGGCCTGGCGCGGCGGATGGGACACATTGACAAGGGCTTGCTGCAATTTCGTGGCAGGTCAATGATCACCCATGTGATCGACCGACTGGGTCCGCAAGTGGATTTTCTCATCCTCAATGCCAATCAGAATCGCCCGGTCTACGAGAAGATGGGCTATCCGGTCATCGCGGATGCGGTGGACAACTTTGCCGGACCGCTTGCCGGTCTTCATGCGGCTCTTTCCGCCTGCAACACTTCCTTGCTTGTCAGCGCACCGTGCGACTCCCCTTTCCTGCCCGATGACCTGGTTGCCAGGCTGCACGCCGGCCTGGACGAAGCCCAGGCTCAAATCGCTGTGCCTCTCAGTGGCGGCTGGCGTCAACTGGTTTTTGCCCTGTGCCGCCGGGAAGTGCTCGACAGTCTGACACGCTATCTGGATGGCGGTGGACACAAGGTGGAGAGTTGGTACGCCACACTCAAAGTGATTGAAGTGCCCTTCCCCAACCAGGCCAACTTCGCCAACATCAACACGCTCGAAGAACTCGAAAGACTGGAATCGACATGACTACTCTTGCACAAGCATTCTCCTGCATGTCCGATTACGACCCGAATGCGCTCACGGTCAGCCGGGCGCAGAAGATCATCCTCGATCTCGTCGCTCCCCTCGAAGGACATGAGCGCGTTTTCATCAAGCACGGTTTGAACCGGATCCTGGCGGAGGATGTCGTCGCTCCGTTGAATGTACCGGCGCACAACAACTCGGCGATGGACGGCTTTGCAGTCCGTCATGCAGACCTCGCTCCGACTGGCGACACCCGGCTCAATATCGTCGGAACGGCCCTGGCCGGACGCGCCTTCGAAGGCACCGTCAAACCTGGCGACGCCGTCCGAATCATGACGGGAGCACGAGTCCCGGAAGGTCTGGACAGCATCGTCATCCAGGAAGACACCCAAGTTGAAGGCTCCGCTGGCAACATCGTCGTCATTCCACCGGGGCAGCGCGCAGGCCAAAACTTTCGTCACGCCGGCGAAGACCTGAAGGCGGGACAAGCGGCGTTGACCGCAGGCAAGCTTCTGCGGCCGGCCGAAATTGGCCTGCTGGCCTCACTCGGACAGGTCGAAATCTCGCTGCATCGCCGTCTGCGGGCAGCGATCTTCTCTACCGGCGACGAGCTCGTATCTCTGGGCAACCCGCTACAGCCTGGCCTGGTCTACGACAGCAACCGCTACACCATTACCACCATGCTTGAACGCCTGGGCTGCGAGGTCATTGACATGGGCGTGGTGAAGGACGATCCGGCGACACTCGAGAAAACCCTGCTGACCGCAGCAGGCTGCAGTGACGTCATCATCACCAGTGGTGGCGTCTCGGTCGGCGAGGCCGATTTCATCCGAAGTCTCATGACACGGCTGGGCGAGGTTGCCTTCTGGAAAATCGCGATGAAACCCGGCCGCCCCATGGCCTTCGGCAAAATCGGCGACGCTGGCAATTCCGCCTGGCTATTTGGCCTGCCGGGCAACCCGGTCGCGGTGATGGTGACCTTTTACCAGTTCGTGCGTCCTGCCTTGCTGAAAATGATGGGTTCGCAAACGACTGCCTTGCCGACCTTCCGTGTTCCCTGCCTCAAACCCTTGAAGAAAGCGCCGGGGCGCACGGAGTTCCAGCGGGGCCTGCTGATTCAGGACCAGGGAACATGGTGCGTGCAACCCACCGGCGCACAAGGCTCGGGCATCCTCAGTTCGATGTCGGATGCGAATTGCCTGATCGTGCTGGAACATGACCGCGGCAATGTCGCCGCCGGAGAAATGGTGAGCATCCAAGCCATGGAAGGACTGGTCTAAACATACTACAAAACAATGCATTAGAAAATTTACACAACCCCATTTGACAGACGAACGTTCGTTCGTGTATGCTTCGTTTCGCAGTGATTCGAACATAGCAGTCAGTCCAGGCATCGATGGGCTCGTCAGGGGGTCGAATGATCAAGGCATCTGTCTCCGCCAGCACAACTACCGCTCATTCTGAAGAGCCAGTGCAGAACCGCAGTCCGGCGGAACACTCCAGGCTGTTGCGTCGCGAAGCGCAGCGTGCCGAGATTCTCGAGGCGGCAGCACAAGCCATTGCCGAACACGGCTATCACGGCATGACCATGCGCGGCCTCGCCCGTGCGACCGGAAAAGGCCTGGCCAGCTTCTACAACTATTTCTCGTCAAAGGAAGATCTGCTGTTCTCGCTGCAAAGCGACGCCTTTGAAACCATGACCAACTCGGCCAAGGCAGCGCTTGAGAATGTCCCGGAACCCGTCGAACAACTGTATATCTTTGTATTGAATTACCTCCGCTATGCGGCTGAACACAAGTCGGTGATACGGGTTCTGGTCCATGAGGCCTCGGCGTTGCCTGCGGGCCGACGCAAGACGGTCCGCCTGTTGAAGGAGGGCTACTTCAATCTCTGCCGGGACATCGTCGCTGCCATACTCACCGCCGGATGCAAGTCGCCCGGGGCCGAGGGCGCATCCATTCTTGATCCGGCGGAAGTTGAACGTGTTACTTACAGCGTCTTCGGCATGCTCAACTGGAGCTACGGCTGGTACGACCCCAAGCAACACGGTACGCCACAGGATGTCGCCCGGTCGATCCACTCCCTTGCGGTATGCGGTCTCGTAGCGCAGTGCCCAAACCGCCAGTCACAGGGAAACCTGCAGCATTACCTCGGCGCAATCGCCCCGCCACCGCTCGTGGGAAAGAACGACCAGAGCGGTGTAAGCGGTGTAAGCGGAGCAAACATCGGCAACCGAAATTAGAAAAATCCGGCGCAGGACATCGCGACAAATACTACGAAAAGCAACACTGTCTGAGAGAGGACCAGAGAAATGCGGTACGGAGAAATTGGATTCGATTTGGAAGTGGATCTTTCCCGCGGCAGCATCGACCGGGTGGATACTGATCCGAATGACACCAAGCTTTACCTGGGAGGGCTTGGCACCAATGCCAAGATCATGTGGGACCGGGTTCCGGCGGAGACGGAGCCATTTTCCGAAGACAACCTGCTGATTTTCAGCACCGGCCTGCTCTGTGGCACTGCAGCGCCCGGCTGCAACCGCACCATCGTCACGACCATATCGCCGCAGACAAAACTGGTCGCCTATTCGATGATGGGCGGATTCTGGGCGCCGGAACTCAAGTATGCCGGCTACGACAAACTCATCATCCGCGGCAAGTCCGAGGATCTGGTCTATCTCTGGATCAGCAACGACAAGGTCGAAATCCGCGATGCCTCCCACCTCAAGGGCATGGGCGCAACCGAAACCTCGGAAGCAATCCGCAAGGAACTGAACGATCCGGACATCCAGGTCGCAGCCATCGGCCTGGCCGGTGAAAACCGCGTTTTCTACGCCTCCATCGAGCAGGGCCGCTCCAGTGCCAGCCGCGGTGGCATCGGCGCGGTCATGGGCGACAAGGGGCTCAAGGCAGTTGCCGTGCGCGGCACCAAGGACATCAACATTGCCGACCCGGCCAAGTACATGGAACTCTGCAACGATGTGCTCAAGTACATCAAATGGCGCGAGGATCACCCGATCCAGGGCGTGCCGCCGATTCTGCAGGGACTCGGCTCTCCGCAGGAAATGGCCATCGTCGACGAAGAATGGCACACCACCAACTTCACCTGGGGCAACTCACGCACCCGTCGCAAGGACTTCTGGACCCACGAAATCGAACAGAAGTGGAAAGAATCCCAGGAAAATGTGCGCACCCGCCTGATCAGCTGCCACAACTGCCCGATGAAGTGCGGTGCCACCATTTCGGTGCCGGGCCTGCCAACCTACATGATGAAGTGCTACTCCAAGCTGACCTACACCATGGCGGCGTTCTCGGATCTGGACTTCGGCTTCAAGATCGCCCAGAAGGCGACCGAATACGGCCTCGATGGCTTCTCGGCACCGCAGGCCATGGCCTTCGGCCTGGAATTGCTTGAAGCCGGCATACTCACCAAGGACGATTTCCCCGGCATGCCCGATGACAACGAAGGCCGCTTCTTCTGGCTGATCGAGAAGATCGTGCGCCGCGAAGGCATCGGCGACTATCTCGCCGACGGCACCTACTGGGCGGCCCGGCGCATTGGCAAGGGCGCGGAGAAGTACGACCACAACACCATCAAGAAACACGAGCAATTGCCGCTCAAACTGGGCATGCTCAACCCGGTCTATTACCTGATGTATTCGACCGGCGAGAAAATCAACATCACCCAGATCGAAGGCCAGTTCCCCCAGGAACCGTTCGCCACCCGCGAACTGCGCGAGGAATTCGTCAAGGACTGGATCCAGGTGCCCGACGAGAAGTTCAAGAAATACTATGTCGATTGGGAGCCGCGCGGGGAAATGTCTAACCCCTACTACCCGACGGTCGAGGCGAGTTGCGAAATCGTCGACTGGATGGAGAAGATGCATTACATCGACGACTCCCTGGGCATGTGCGCCGGATTGTCATCCTTCCCGCTCAAGCCGCCCTACCACATCCACAACTATCCCGATTTCATCACGGCAGCGACCGGCATCAAGATGAGCAAGGACGACCTGTGGCAGACGGCGACACGCACCCGCACCCTGATGCGCGCCCTCAACGTGCGCCGCGGCATGCGCCGTGCCGACGACAAGCCGCCGGAGGACCATTGGAGAAAGCGCTTCCCCGATCTGGAGAAGCAATTGCTGGATCAGTACTACAAACTCAAGGGTTTCAACGACCAGGGCATCCCCACCAAGGAATCCCTGGAACAGTTGGAGTTGGGATACGTCGCCGCAGAATTTGAAGAGAAAGGGATTTACGTCAATGGCTAAGGTCAAGAAAATCGTCAAGTCCATCACCATCGATGCGGACAAGTGTAACGGCTGCAAGGCCTGCGAGGTGATCTGCTCTTCGTGGCATGCCACGCCACGCTACAGCAGCAACAACCCGGCACGCTCGCGCATCCGCGTCGTGCGTCTGCCGTTGCGTGACATCTACCTGCCGGTCTATGCCGGCGAGTACACCGAGGCGGAATGCACCGGCCGCGACAAATACATCATCGACGGCAAGGAATACAACGAGTGCGATTTCTGCCGCGCCTCCTGTCCCTCGCGCGCCCTGTTCCATGAACCGGATTCCGGCCTGCCGCTGAAATGCGACTTGTGCGAGGAAACTCCGGCGCTGGAAAAACCGAAGTGTGTCGAGTGGTGCCTGGCCGAGGCGTTGATCTATGTCGAGACCGAACAGGAAGTCGAAGAGGATGAACAGCCGAAGCTGGGCGACGTCGAAATCGGCATCGGTGCCATGATCGACAAGTACGGCTTGCAGCAGGTGCTGGATACCGTCGCCAGAATGGCGAAACCGTAAATCAACGAGCGATACGACAGGGCAAGAAAGCATGGAAACAGTAGCCCCCCAAAGAGAGATCATCGACGCGATCAAGGCGAGCGGCGGAGATGCTTTCAAATCCTGCTACCAGTGCGGCATGTGCGACACCGTCTGCCCCTGGAACAGGGTAGCCAAATTCAGCATGCGCAAACTGGTGCGCGAAGCCACTTTCGGCCTGACCGAGATCGACAACGAGGACATCTGGCGCTGCACCACCTGCGGCAAGTGCCCGCAGATATGCCCGCGCGATGTCCGGCAGATCGAATCCGGTGTGGCGCTGCGCCGCATCGCCACCGAGTACGACGTGTTCGCGGGCGCGGCCTCACCCATCCCCGGCGTCGCCGCCAGCCTCAAGGCCGAAGGCAACCCCTTTGGCGAGGCACGCTCGAAGCGCGCCGACTGGGCCAAAGACCTCAATGTCAAGCGCTATGCCGAAGGCATGGAAATCCTCTACTCCCCCGGCTGCTATCTGGCCTACGACCCGCGCGGCAAAAAAATCGCCAAGGCCACGGTGGAAATCCTGCAGGCTGCGGGCGTCGATTTCGGGATACTGGGCACCGACGAGAGCTGCTGCGGCGAGAGCATCCGCAAGACCGGCGACGAGAACCTGTTCCGCAGCCTGGCGCGGGCCAACATCGCCCAGTTGATCGGCAATGGCGTGAAGAAGATCCTGGTTTCCTCGCCGCACTGCTACCACAGCTTCAAGAATGAGTACCCGGAATTCATGGTGCACTTCGAGGTGGTCCACATCACCGAGTATGTGGATGAACTGATCAAAGGGGGCCGTCTCAAACTGACCAAGGAAGTCGCCAAGAACGTCACCTACCACGATCCCTGCTACCTCGGTCGCCACAACGGTGTCTTCGAGCAGCCGCGTGATGCATTGAAGAGCGTACCCGGCCTCAAGTTGAACGAGATGGCCGAGTCGCGCAAGAACAGCTTCTGCTGTGGTGGCGGCGGCGGCCGCATCTGGATGGAAACGCCCAAGGGCGAGCGTTTCTCCGACCTGCGCCTGGAGCAGGCGGCACAGACCGGGGCACAGGTCCTGGTCACATCCTGCCCCTACTGCATCACCAATTTCGAGGACAGCCGTCTGGGCCGACCGGATGGTGGTGCATCGATCGAGGTCAAGGACATGACCGAAATCATTCGAGAAGCGCTCTAGGCGAGGACAACATGGAATTCGGACTCCTGCAACAGCAATGGGATACACAACGCGTCCTGCGTGGCGCGGATGACAACGTCGGCGACGTCATGGTGGTCGGCGGCGGCATCAGCGGCATCCAGGCCTCGCTTGACCTGGCCACAATCGGTTACAAGGTTTATCTGGTGGAGAAGTCGCCGACGGTTGGCGGCAAGATGTCGCAACTCGACAAGACCTTCCCTACCAACGACTGCTCGATGTGCATCGAGTCGCCCAAGTTCATCGAGACCGACCGGCAGCCGAACATCGAACTGATGACCTACACCGACGTCGACTCCGTCGAGGGTGAACCGGGCGATTTCACGGTGACGCTACTCAAGAAGCCGCGCTACGTCATGGAGGATACCTGCACCGGCTGCACCGTTTGCGTCGAGTACTGCCCGGTCAAGATTCCCGACCCGTTCAACCAGAACCTGTCGATGAACAAGGCGGTGCATATCTATTTCTCACAAGCTGTGCCGCTAGTCACCTATATCGACGACAACTGCCTGTTCCTCAAGGACAAGACTTGTTCGATCTGCCAGACCGTGTGCGAGCCGGGCGCCATCGACTTCGGCCAGAAGGCGGAGAAGATCAAGGTCAAGGTCGGCGCCATCATCCTGTCACCAGGTTACGAGACCTTCGATCCCCTGCCGCGCAACGATTACGGTTACGGCCAGTACGCAAACGTGGTGACCAGCATGGACTTCGAGCGCCTGTTGTGTTCCACCGGCCCGCACGAAGGCCAGATCCTGCGCCCCTCCGACAAGAAGCATCCGCACAAAATCGCCTGGATCCACTGCGTCGGCTCGCGCCAGGTAAACCCGACGGGCGCCAACAGTTATTGCTCAGCAGTCTGCTGCTCTTACACCCAGAAGCAGGTGATCCTGGCCAAGGACCATCTGCCCGACATGCACGCCAAGATCTTCCACAATGACATCCGCTCCTACGGCAAGGATTTCGAGCGCTTCTACCAGCGCGCGCAGAAACTGCCCGACGTGCATTTCATCCGCAGTTACACCTCGATCGGATCCGAAGACCCGGTCACCGGCGACGTCTCGATCCGCTACACCACACCAGACGGCGTGGTTGAGGAATTCTTCGAACTGGTGGTCCTGTCGGTGGGACTGGCGCCAACCAAGGATGCCCAGCGTTTCTCCAAGGTCTTCGGCATTGAACTCAACCAGCACGGCTTCTGCAAGGTCGATTCCGTCAATCCGTTGCAGACCAGCCGTCCCGGCATCTTCACCAGCGGCGCCTTCCAGGGCCCGATGGACATTCCCGAAGCCGTGATGGGAGCCAGTGGCGCCAGCGCTCAGGTATCGAACCTGCTCATGTCGCGGCGCGGCCAACTCTCCGAGGAGCGGGTGTTCCCGGATGAGAAAGACACCTCGGAAGAAGAAGCCAAGATCGGCGTCTTTGTCTGCCGTTGCGGCGCCAACATCGGCCGCGTGGTGGACGTGCCGGACATCGCCGAGTACGCCAAGACCCTGCCGGGCGTGGTGCACGTCGAGGAAAGCCTGTTTGCCTGCGCCACCAACACCGCCAAGGCCATCTCCGACACGATTCGCGACAAGGGACTGAACCGCGTGGTGGTGGCCGCCTGCACGCCGCGCACGCACGAGCCGCTGTTCCGCGATACCCTGCGCGAAGCCGGCGTCAACCAGTACTTCTTCGATATGGCCAATATCCGCGAGCACTGCACCTGGGTGCATTCCAAGGAGCAGGAAGCGGCGACCGCGAAAGCCAAGGACATCGTGCGCATGTCGGTGGCCCGAGCCGGCAAACTGGAACCCCTGGACGAATTCTCCCTGCCCGTAGACAAGACGGCGCTGGTGGTCGGCGGCGGCGTTGCCGGCATGACCAGCGCCTTCACTTTGGCCGAGCAGGGTTACGAGACCTACCTGATCGAGAAAGCCTCCGATCTGGGTGGTATCGCCAACCGCCTCCATTACACACTCGAGGGACTGGACGTTCAGGCTTTCGTCAAGGACCTCAAGAAGAAAACTTATCGTCACCCCAAGGTTCACGTCATCACCGATGCCGTCATCCTTCATGTGGACGGCTATGTCGGCAATTTCACGACCACCGTCAAGTCCAAGGGAAGGACACGCACCATCAAGCACGGTGCCGCCATCATCGCCGTGGGCGCGGTCGAGTACCAGCCCACCGAGTACCTGTATGGCCAGGACGACAAGGTGATGACCCTGCTGGAAATGGAAGGCAAGCTCGCCAAGAAAGACGACAAGTTGCTGGCGGCGGAGAGCGTGGTGATGATCCAGTGCGTCGGCTGCCGCAACCAGGACCGCAACTACTGTTCCCGCGTCTGCTGCAGCGGCGCCATGAAGAACGCCTTGAAGATGAAGGAACTCAAGCCTGAAGCAGAGATCTACGTGCTCTTCCGCGATATTCGGACCTATGGCTTCCGCGAGGATTACTATCTCAAGGCATCCAACCAGGACGTCAAGTTCATTCGCTACGAGCCGGAAGACGAACCCAAACTGCAAGCATTGGCTGAGGGCGGGCGCAACTTCATCCGGGTGACGACGCCCGATCCCATCCTTGGCAAGAATCTGGAACTCGATGCCGATGCCATTGTCCTGGCGGCGGCGGTGATCCCCACCCCGGGTTCGACCGAACTGGCGCGCATGTTCAAGGTACCCTTGGGACCTGATGGCTTCTTCCAGGAAGCCCACGCCAAGCTGCGTCCGGTGGACTTTGCGGCCGAAGGCGTGTACCTCTGCGGCACCGCGCAGTATCCCAAGCACTTGTCGGAAACCATCACCCAGGCCTACGGCGCGGCGGGCCGGGTCCTGACCCTGCTGTCGCGCGACACCGTGGTCGCCTCGGGCGCGGTGTGCTCGGTGAAGGGCATGGACTGCGTCTCCTGCGGTGCCTGCATCTCGGTATGCACCTACGGCGCGATCGAATTCCAGGATACGCCGCGTGGCAAGAAGGCGGTGGTCAATTCCGTGCTGTGCAAGGGCGACGGGCTGTGCGTCTCGAAATGCCCGACCTCGGCCATCATGCTCTCTCACTACACGGACGACGAGGTGTTCAACCAGATCGACGCGGCGCTGGAATTGGTCTGACGAACATGCGAAATTCAGGCGCCCAAAATCATCAAACATCGTCACCCCGGCAAATACCCTCTGGGGCACAAGAGCCGGGGTCCAGGTTGGCGGCAACACACGGTCAGGCTACCCACTGGATGCCGGCTTTCGCCGGCATGACGACGCAATCGCAACGTAACCAATAAGGGAAAAGTATGGCTGCCCCCTCCGATTTCAAGCCGATCATCGTCGGCTTCCTCTGCAACTGGTGCTGCTACGGTGGCGCCGACCTGTGCGGCGTGTCGCGCTTCCAGTATCCGCCCTATCTGCGCGTGATCCGTCTGATGTGCTCGGGCCGTGTCGACCTGGAGTTCATCTTCCGCGCCTTCGCCAAGAAGTCCGACGGCGTGTTCATCGGCGGTTGCCATCTCGGTGACTGCCACTACAACCCCGAGGGCAACTACGACGCCCTGGGCAACAGCATGGTCGCCAAGCGCATCCTCGAAAACATCGGCGTCAATCCCGACCGATTGCGCCTGGAGTGGGTCTCCGCCGGCGAGGGCATCCGCTTTGCTGAAGTCATGAACGAGTTCGGCGCGAAAATCAAAAGCCTCGGCCCATTTGGCTCCAGCGAGGGCCGCGATGTCAGTGAGCTGCAGGCGGGACTCGAAGCCGCGACGCAACTGGTGCCCTACTTCAAGCTGGTCGAGCGTGAAAGATTCCGGGTACCCAGGAGAACCGAAGCCGGCTACGAGGAATTCTTCTCCAAGCCCGACTTCGAGCCGCTGTTCAAGGCCCTGATCATCGACAAGCTGGTGATGGGACGCATCATGGGCGCGCTGCGTGCCAATGGCAATGCGACAGCAGGTGATATCGCGCAGAAGCTGCACCTCGATGCCGCGGAGGTCGCCCGCCATCTCAATCTGCTGTCGCAGCAGGGCATCGTCAAGCTGAACGGCGGCCAGGCGCAGATCGCAGTCGCCGCCTGAAGCAAATCACTGTAAACCGAGGTTGAACGAACATCATGAGTGGAAACAATATCGACGGCATCATCGAGAAATACCGCGGCCAGCCGGGCTCACTGATTCACGCACTGGTTGAAATCCAGCACGAGAACCACTGGCTGCCCAGAGAAGTGATGCACCAGGTGGCCGATGCCCTGCAGGTTCCCTTCGCCCAGGTGATACAGATCGCCAGCTTCTACAAGGCCTTCAGCCTGACCCCGAAAGGGCGCCATGAAGTGCATGTGTGCACCGGCATGACCTGCCACCTGCGCGGGGCCGCCAAACTGCAGGCCAAGGTGGAGGAAGTCACCGGCCTCAAGGACGGCGAGACGGATGCAGAGAACCGATTCACCTTTGAGACCGGCGCCTGCCTGGGTAGCTGCAGCATCGGACCGGAGTTGATTGTCGACGGCAAGCATTACGGCCGCATGACCCCGGAAAAAGTCGAAGCCGTCCTGAAACAATACGAGTAGGTAAATCACCATGCCAAAGCTCCAATCTGCCGCCGAACTGGAAAAATTCAGGGCGGAAATCCTTGCAAAACGGGATCCTGCCAAACCCTGCATCGCAGTCTGCGCCGGTGCCGCCTGCGACGGCATGGACTCGGCGGCGGTCGCCGCCGCCTTCGTGGCTGAGGCTGACAAGTTAGCCGCCAAACTGGGTGACAAGATCGAGATCCGGACCACCGGCTGCCACGGCTACTGCGAGAAGGGACCGAATGTCGTGGTCACGCCCGGCGACATCTGCTACTTCGAAGTCCAGCCCGCCGACGTCACGGAGATCATCACCGCCACACTCAAAGGCGAGGTGGTCGAGCGCCTGGTGTACCAGGATCCGAAGTCCGGCGCCAAAGCGGTGCACATGAACGAGGTGCCCTTCTACAAGCACCAGACGCGGCTCCTGATCGGCGACAACCCGAAGATCGACCCGATGCGCATCGACGACTACCTGGCGGTCGGCGGCTATTCCGCCCTGGTCAAGGCTCTGACCACGATGACGCCGGATCAGGTCCTCGACGAAGTCAAGAAAGCCAACCTGCGCGGTCGCGGCGGTGGCGGTTTCCCGGCCGGATCGAAATGGGAAACCACCAAGAACGCGCCAGAGAAGACCAAGTACGTCATCGTCAATGGCCACGAGGGAGAATCCGCCGCCTTCATGGATCGCGCCATGCTCACCGGCAATCCGCACAAGATACTCGAAGGCCTGATCATCGGCGCCTATGCCATCGGCGCACAAAAGGGTTTCATGTACACCCGCCACGACATGCCGCGGCTCGAAAAGCATGTCCGAGCGGCACTCGCCCAGGCGAAAGAGTACGGTCTGTTGGGCACGAATATTCTCGGTTCCGGCTTCGATTTCGAGTGCGAGTTGCATTTCGATGTCGGCATCTTCGTCTCCGGCGAGTCCAGCGCGCTGATGCGTTCGATCGAGGGAAATGCACCGGAACCCCGGCCGAAATACATCCGCACCTCGGTTTCCGGCATCTGGGACAAGCCATCCAACCTCAACAATGTCGAGACCTGGGCCAATGTGCCGCAAATCATCAACAACGGCGCCGACTGGTTCACCAGCATCGGTTCGGAAAAGAGCAAGGGCACCAAGCTGATTTCCCTGTCAGGCAATGTCGTGAACAGCGGCATCGTCGAAGTACCGATGGGTACGCCGTTGCGCACCCTGGTCTTCGACATCGGCGGTGGCGTGCGCGACGGCAAGACCCTCAAAGCCATCCATTTTGGCGGCGCCATGGGCGGTTCCATCCCCGCCGACCTGATCGACGCTCCACTGGACTTCGACGGCATGTCCAAATTGGGTGCGCCGATTGGCGCCGGCGGGCTGCTGCTGATGGATGAGGACACCGACATGATCGAGGTGGCACGCTATCTGATGGACTTCCTGGTCAAAGAATCCTGCGGCAAGTGCGCGCCTTGCCGCGAAGGTATGCCGCAGATGCTGCACATCCTCACCAACATGACCCTGGGCAAGGGCAAACCGGGTGATCTGGAACGGCTTGAGGATATTGCCGAGGTCACAGGAGCGGCCAGCCTGTGTGCGCTGGGAAAGACTTCACCCGACCCATTGAAGAGCATGTTCCGCTATTTCAAGCCTGAATACGAAGCCCGGATTGTTAACCCCGCGGGCGGCAGTGGAGACACGAAATGAGTGAAATCGCCCTGAAAATCGATGACAAGGAAGTCAAGGTCGCCGCTGGCACGACCGTGCTGGAAGCGGCGCAACAGGCGGGTATCTATATCCCGACACTGTGCCACCACGAAAAGCTGGAAGCCTTCGGTGGTTGCCGCCTGTGCATCGTGGAAGTGGAATCACGCGGCTGGACCAGCTATGTCGTCTCCTGCCTTTATCCGGTGGCCAAGGACATCATCGTGCGCACCCGTTCGGAAAAGGTAGACAAGATCCGCAAGGTGATCGTCGAGGAACTGATGGCTCATGCCCCGGATGCACCCGAACTGGTGAAACTGGCCGAAGTGTACGGCGCCGACCGCAACCGCTTCGAGCGCAAGGAGTCGTTCTGCGTCGTGTGCGGCCTGTGCGTGCGTTACTGCGACGAGGTGAAGCATCTGAATGCTGTCGGCTTCATCGACAACGGCGCCAAGCGCGAAATCAGCTTCATTCCGGAAGTCGCCAAGGATGTCTGCTGGGAATGCCAGGAATGCTTCACCTTGTGCCCGACATCCTATGCGCAAGCCGCTTATCTGCTGACCGAAGCACTGGCCTTTCCGGGGCAGCGCAAGGTAGCCGCAGCCCGCGCTGCAAAAAAGCCCAACAAGTCACGGGTGATCCCCATCGCGGCAGTACCGACAAATTGAGACCCGTCATGCGCTGCAAGGAATAAAAATCACCGCAACATTCCGAAAAAAGCGCGGACGTCTTTAACGAAGAGTTCCGGCTGCTCGAACGCGGCGAAGTGCCCGCCCCTGGGCATTTCGGTCCAGTGGCGAATGTCGCAGAACTCGCCTTCCATCCAGCGCCGTACCGGCGGTGTGATTTCCTTGGGGAATACCGCAACGCCGGTCGGCACCTTGACCTGGCGCGCGGCACCCAGCCGGCGCCCGAAACTTTCCCAGTAAAGCCGTGCCGATGATACGGCTGTGGCAGTGACCCAATACAGCATGACGTTGTCGAGCAATTCATCGCGACTCAATATATTTTCCGGATGCCCGTCGCAATCCGTCCAGGCCCAGAATTTTTCCAGGATCCATGCTGCCTGACCAGACGGCGAATCGGTGAGACCGTAGCCCAAGGTTTGCGGCCGCGTCGCCTGCTGCTTGGAATATCCGGAATCCCAGTCCTTGTAATGCTTGATCGCTTTCAGCGTGCGCGCTTCCTCGGGCGTGGGATCGCCATCGAGTTTGGGCCGGGTACCCATCGCCAGGGTGATGTGGATGCCCGCGCAATGCTCCGGATCCTGCGCGCCAATCGCTGCAGTGATGGCGGATCCCCAGTCGCCGCCCTGGGCTCCGTAGCGCACATAGCCAAGACGCTGCATCAGCAACGCCCAAACCGTTGCAATTTTTTCCACGCCCCAACCGGTGCTCGTCGGCTTGTCAGAAAACCCGAACCCCGGCAATGAGGGACACACGACATGGAAAGCATCCGCGGCATCGCCACCATGCCGCGTCGGATCGGTCAGCGGCTCGATCACCTTGTGGAACTCGACCACTGAACCAGGCCAGCCATGGGTCAGGACCAGCGGCATGGCCTGAGGGTGAGGCGAACGCACATGCAGGTAATGGATGCCGAGCCCATCGATCCCGGTCCTGAACTGTTCGAACCGGTTGAGCATGGCTTCCCGCTTGCGCCAGTCATATTCGTCGGTCCAGTATCGGCAAACATCCTGTAGCCAGGCCAGCGGTACGCCCTGACTCCAATCGCCAACCAATTCTGCTTCCGGCCAACGTGTGTGGCGCAGCCGCGAGCGCAGATCAGTGAGCACATCATCGGGAACAACAATGCGAAATGGCTGAATGCTGCTGTTCATGATCATTTTCCTTAGGGTATTGCGCAAAGATCGGGCTACAGCCTGCTGCGATTGTAAAACGATCTTCATGTCCGGTTCTGCAACATGAATCTCATCGGGCTAAGTTATCATTGCGGCTATCATGGGGCGGTAGTTGGAGCCACGTTGAAACCTTCTTGTTTTGGAAAACAAATGATTCGCTCCACCACCGTTCCACAAAACAGTGAGATCAGCAAGTATCTGGCGGAAGCGCATTTGTACGACGCCTTCGAGGTGCCCATGGACACCAGCAAGCGCTCGGCGCTCGAAATTTATATCGACATTTTGTCAAAGACACCGGACTGGGTTAACGGTCTCATGGCGGCAAGGAACCGGATTGTCGCCCTGCTCGGCCTGAAGAATCTTGGCCAACTGGACAACGTCGACAGCAGAAAGACCCCCAGTTCATACAAGGTGGGCGATCATGTCGGCATATTTTCCATCCTGTTCCTCTCGGATCGCGAAGTCGTGCTCGTCGAGTCCGACAAGCATCTGGATGCCAAGGTCTCGATTTACAAAATCACAGGACCTCAGGGCGGTTCAGCAGTGATGTCGACCGCCATTCACGTCAACAATCTCCTGGGGCATGCTTACCTTCTTTTCGTCTGGCCCTTGCACAAGCTCATCGTGCCATCCTTGCTGGAGCGCTCGACTTGACGCTGGTCAGTCACTTGGCCTATTGAGATGACTCTGGTCGAGAAATTTGTCAGCGTAAACCACCGACTGATCAATACCCTGCGTGACCAGCAATTCGATGCAGGCATCGATCATTGGTGGAGGCCCGCACAAGTAGGCATGGCATTGGCTAAGCCTGTCGCCGAGAAGGGCGACGATATGGTCGGGAATCAAGCCGCGCCTGCCCAACCACTCGCCAGCCGCCGGTTCGCTGGAGAGGATCGGAATGAAATCGAATCGACCCAGCCATTGCTTTCCAAATTGTTCAAGCATGTTGAGCAAGTACAGATCCTGCTGGGTACGCGCGCCAAAAATCAGTGTCAGGTCACGTGGCTTGGTCGCTTTGCCCAACTCGGCTTTCAGAATGGCCATCAGTGGTGCCAAGCCACTGCCCCCTGCAATACAGAGGACAGGCGCAGGCGCCTGGCGCAGATAAAAGTCGCCATACGGTCCCTGCAGTCCTAGCGTCATGCCAACGCTGGCTTGCCCGAACAGCGCCTCCGTGAAACGACCGCCGGTCACTTTGCGAATGAAAAATTCGACGCGTCGTGAGGTGCCGCTATCGTCAGGACACGAGGCAAAGGAATAGTTGCGGGAAATCAACTCGCCGCCGTCGTTTGCGCGCAAGGATAGCTGCGCATACTGCCCAGGGGTGTATGCGATCGTTGCATCCAGGTCGAGCACAAGGCGCAGGATATCCTGGGTCAGCAGATCCATTGAGGCGATCGAACCCTGGCATTCCACCAAAGGATGCGCCGGACCCTGACGCAATTCAACACTGATGACTACATCCGATTTCGGAATACTTTGGCAAGCCAGGATATAGTTGTCGCGCAGTTCTTCTGCAGAGAGCAAGTAGCTTTTGTCGGTCAACTCCTTGACCTTGCCCTCAAGCAGTCGACACTTGCACTCCCCGCATCCTCCTGCGCGACAGTTATGCGGGAAAGCAATGCCTTGCTTCAGCGCGCCTTGCAGCAAGGTCTCGCTGGCAGCGATGCGAACATCGATGTCCGCCGGCGTGATCCGGAGCATGTAGTCAGCCGGAGATTTCCTGAAAAGTTTGCCGAACATCAAGAATGCCTTGTGAAAGCTCAGGCGCTGGCGACCATGAGTTCAGGCATGCCGGACTTCCGATTGGCCTCGGCAGCCAGTCGAAGTTCCCCCGGTGTAGCATGTTTGCGGTCCCACTCGATGAGTGCCGGCGCCATCATGCGCTTGAAAAGCGGCGGATACAGCCCGATCAGCACCATCGTGATGTAGCCCCCTGGCAACATCGGTGCGCCAGGGTAGGCGTTCAACGTCCAGTAAGGCGCATCGGCTTCTGCATGATGATGGGAATGCCGGGCCAGGCTGTAGAGTACGTTCGAACTCATCCAGTGGTTGGAATTCCAGGAGTGATGTGGTTGCACCGGTTTGCCGGTTTCACGGACGAGTCCGTAATGTTCAAAATAGTTGGTCAGTTCGAGGAACTGCTTGCCGACGAATACCACGGCCAGCCAGAGCCCGATCCCGGCCCAACCGGCGATGGCGTACGCCGCGAGGAACAGAACAAGGTTCTCCAACATGCCGCGCATGAACGGGCTTGCCAGCGGGTTCCAGATGGAGGCGCCGAGTTTGACCATGCGATCACGCTCGAGTTGGTAGGCATGGGTATAGCCTTCCAGCGTTGAACGCACGGTAAAACTGTAAAAGCTTTCACCACGGCGTGCGGTGGCGGGATCGGCAGGCGTGGCCACCCGTACATGATGGCCATAAACATGCTCAATGGCAAAAGTGGTGTCCGCCGTGAGCGCGAGCATCCAGCGTCCAATGAAAAGGTCGAACGGTCTTGAGGTCCGGTGCGTCAGTTCATGCCCGGCAACCGTGCCGCCGTATGCGTTCATGATCGCTGCCGAGAGCACACTGCCGAACCACATGCCGCCATGGCTGGTGGCATTTCGGGACGCCAGCAAATCGATGCCGAGATGCTGGCCAACCCAGGCGCCATACCCTATAAAATCGCCCGTGCCCATGAGCCACAGCAGGGTGAAATTCATGATGAAGAGCAAGGGCAGTATGGCGTAGAGCGGCAGGTTGAGCATAAACCGCTGCCCTTGCAGTGGCTCGGACAAGTCGGGGGGTAAAATCCAATCGCCAACGGTAAAGAGGATCACTGTGGCAACAAAGGGAGCCACGAGCCACCAGCCCCCCTGCATGAACGCCCAGATCGCCAATGTGACGCTAACGGGCAACAGCCAGCCTTTGATGTACTTGCTCATGTCTTCCTCCAGTTTTTAGCTTTGGGCATCGGGTTCCCGATGAAAGAGAACTTCCACGAATCAATGTTCGTTGAGAAATGAATATTACCGATCGAATACTCTTTTAAGGTTTCCTTTGGTGACAATCGATTAGTCATTTAATGACATAATGGACCGATGAATTCCATCCTTGATGAACTGCCCTGTCCAAGCACCTACTCGCGCATGCTGCTGCGGCGCTGGCAGCGGCAGGCGAAGGAATTGCTCAAGAGTACCGGGCTTGATGCCCACAGTCTTTTGCAGCAGACAACGGTTTCCGTCAGGCAGCAGTTGCAGATACTGCGCAATGCCAAACGACTTGCCGGTTCGCGTGATTGGGCACTGGAGTTCGGACGCGAATTGAGCATCAACAGTCACGGCCCTCTCGGCTTTGCTGCCGTCAGTGCCAAGACGCTCAGCGAAGGCCTGGATGTCTTCGGACAGTTTGTGCGCATTCGCGCTCCCTACATCAACGCGAGCACGAGTTCATCCGAGCGCAACCTGATCCTGCGCTTTGACGTGGATTTCCAAGCGCTCGACGACCTCGAAATACCCATGGCCGAGATTCTGCTGCAAGTGGCGTCAGCCTACGTCGTTGCCGTGTTGGGCGAGGACGTGAGCAGTATGGCCCTTTGCTTCCGGCACGGCGCGCGGGGCTATGCCAGCCGCTATTCCCGGTTCTTCAAGGGATCTTTCGAGTTCAATGCCAATTTCAATGGCGTTGTTCTTCCTGCATCGTTTCGGGTGATCGAGTGCCCCCTGCATGACGAAAGCGTCTATCGTTCATCCATCCTTCGCTGTCGTGAAGATCTGCAGGCAGTACTCGCACCGGATGATGTGGTGGCTCGCACCCATCATTGGCTTGCGAAACATTTCGACCAGATAGCCACCAATCACAGCGCCATCAGTTTGCCTCGCCTGGAACAACTCGCTACAGAGCTTTGCGTCACGCCACGGACGCTGATCCGGCAACTCGCCAATAAAGGCACATGTTTTAGCGACCTGCGGACGACGCAGCAACTCGGCATGGCGCAACGCATGCTCGACGATGCGCGCTACAGTGCCAGCGAAATCGGCACATTGCTCGGCTATGACAACCCGGCAAACTTCGCGCGCGCGTTTCGACGGCTAACAGGTATGGCTCCAGGTGAATTTCGGCGGCGCAAGAGAAGCGAGTAACTTCATACCCCTCACATGGTCAATCGCCGCGCAACGCCTCCAGCGCCGGCCGCCGCAGTGCGCCTGCCGTACCCAAACGGCCGGTGAGTGCCACGCCGATGCTGCCGACTGCCAGGCCCCAGACCAGCAAAGTCGGATCAGGAAAATAATCCAGATGGAAGACAAAGCGCGCCAGTGCCCAACTGATACCTGCCGTGCCCAAGCCGGCCAGCAGACCGGCAATCGCACCCAGCGCAGCGAACTCGGTGAGCAGGGCGAACGTCAATTGCCGGCGGCGTGCCCCGAAGGTGCGCAGCAATGCCAGCTCGTAAATTCGCTCGTCGTAGCTCGCCTGCAGGGCGGCGTAGAGCACCGTCAGCCCGGCCAGCAGGGCAAAGCCAAACACCACCTGCACGGCGCTTGCCAGCTGATCGAGCGACATCTGCATTTGCCGCAGCAGCGAGGCAACATCGATTACGGTCAGGTTGGGGAATTGCCTCACCAGGCCGTTGATGAACGCCGCCTGCCCTGCCGGTAAATGAAAGCTGGTGATGTAGGTGGCAGGATATTCTTCCAGAACGCCAGGCGGAGTAATGACGAAAAAATTGACTCGCATCGAATCCCAGTCAAGGCGCCGCAGCGAAGTAATTTTACCGCTCAGCTTCCTGCCGGCAATCTCGTAGGTGAGTTCGTCGCTGACTGCCAACTTCAGCGTTTCCGCCAAACCTTGCTCCACCGAAAACTCGGTTGATGTCGATGCAACAGCAGCACCCTTTCCATGCCATTGGCCCGCTTCGATGCTGTTGCCATAAGGCAATTCGGCTGTCCACGAAAGATTGAACTCCCGATCGACCAGGCGTTGCGCCCGTTCGTCGGCATATCTTGTGCTGGTCACCGCCTGCCCGTTGATCTGCACCAGGCGCCCGCGCACCATGGGTTCCAGGGTCGGCCTGGCCAGGCCCTGGCTCGAAAAATATTCAAGTATCGCGGCGCGCTGTTCCGACTGGATGTTGATCATGAAGCGATTCGGCGCATCTGCGGGAACCTTGCGCTGCCAGCTTTCAAGAAGATCCTGACGCGCCACTGTCAATAACAACAGTGCGGTCAGTCCCAGGCCCAGCGCTACGGTCTGCAGCAGGCTGGCCTTACCGTGCCGGCTCAGGTTGATCAAGCCAATACGCCAGCTCGAAGCGGCGCCGCCAGCAGCGCGCCCCAGCCAACGCAGAAAAAAATGCGCCAGCAATGTGTATACGGTCAGCGCCATGAGAAAGCCACCGGTCACCACGGCACCCAGACGCAAGTTGCCGGCAATCCAGAACATCAGCCCGACGAGCGCACAGCAGCCTGAGAGATAGGCGGTCCAGGACAACGTCTCGTCAGCAGCCCACTCGCGCCGCAGCACGCGCAGCGTGGTGACCGAGCGCAAGCGCAGCAGCGGCGGCAACGCAAAGCCGGCCACCAGCACCAGGGCAACCAGCAAACCGTGCGCCCAGGGGCGCCAGGACGAGGTGGGCAAACTGGCGAGCAGCAAACCATCGAGAATCTGCTGCAAGCCCAGTTGCACTGCATAACCGAGCAGGCAACCACAGATTGCGGCCAGCAGACCGAACAGCAGGAACTCGCCACCATGAATCGCCAGCACTTGTGACTCGCGCGCACCCAGGCAACGCATCACGGCACAGCCGTCGAGATGCCGGCGCATGTAGCGGTCGGAAGCGAAACCCACCGCCACGGCGGCCAGCACCACGGCCAGCAATGCGGCCAGATTCAGGAATTTCTGGGCACGTTCGAGCATGGTGCGAATTTCCGGACGTGCATTGCTCAGATCCTCGAGCCGCTCACCTCGTCCCAACAAAGGTTTGATCCAGGCGCTGAACAAATCGATCTGCTCTTTTGCGCCGGCCAGATGCAAGCGATAAGTGATGCGACTGCCGGGCTGGATCAATGCCGTGGCGGGCAGATCGTCGAGATGCAGCAGCAAGCGCGGAGCGAAGGCAAACAGATTGGCGCCGCGATCCGGTTCGAGCGTAAGCACGTTGGCGAATTTCAGATGACTGGTACCAAGCAGGACATCCGCGCCAGGGCTGACATTCAGCGCCGCAGTCAGGCGTTCATCCAGCCAGACCGATCCGCGCGACGGAATGTCTTTGGTCTCGGCATCGGCCAGATTGAGCGCAGCAGCCGCACGCAAGGCGCCGCGCAATGGGTAGCCAGGTGCCACTGCCTTGATTTCCGCGAGATGCACGCTGTCGCCCGCTCTGACCATGCTGGGGAAGGTGACGCTGTCGGTGATCTGCAAACCGCGGCGTTGCGCTTCGTGACGCGTTTCGGCTTTCCAGGGATGATCTGCAGTCAGCAGCAGATCGCCACCGAGCAACTGATGCGATTCCTGGATCAGTGCCTGGACGACGCGGTCCGTAAGAAACCCGACACTGGACAAGCTCGCAACAGCAAGCAGCAATGCCAGGCCCAGCACCGTCAACTCACCCGCATGCCAATCGCGCAGCAGCATGCGCCACATCAAACGCAAAGTGTCCATCAGAAAGCGCGCAGTTGTTCGATGGCCTGCTCGACGCGATCCAGCGCAATCACTTCCATGCCCTTGATCGGCTGCTTGGGCGCATTCGCCTTGGGAATCAAGGCATGTGTGAAACCGAGCTTGGCGGCCTCCTTGAGGCGTTCCTGGCCGCGCGGGGCAGGACGGATTTCACCCGCCAGGCCGACTTCGCCGAAAGCGATCAATTTGGCCGGCAGCGGTTTGTTGCGCAGCGACGAAACGATCGCCAGCAGCACCGCCAGATCCGCCGCGGGTTCGGTGATGCGCACCCCGCCGACGGCATTGACGAACACGTCCTGGTCGAAGCAGACGATGCCGGCATGCCGGTGCAATACCGCAAGCAGCATCGCCAGACGGTTCTGCTCGAGGCCGACTGTAAGGCGGCGCGGATTCGGGGCGTGCGTGGCATCCACCAGCGCCTGGATTTCCACCAGCAAAGGGCGCGTACCTTCCTGTGTCACCATCACGCAACTGCCCGAGACTTCTTGCGCATGCTGCGACAGGAATAGCGCGGAAGGGTTGGAGACGCCGCGCAAACCCTTGTCGGTCATGGCAAACACGCCCAGTTCATTCACGGCGCCGAAGCGGTTCTTGACGGCGCGTACCAGGCGGAAAGAGGAATGCGTTTCGCCCTCGAAATACAGCACGGTGTCGACGATGTGTTCCAGCACGCGCGGTCCGGCCAGGGCACCCTCCTTGGTAACGTGTCCGACCAGGATGATGCAGGTACCCGACTGCTTGGCATAACGCGTCAGATGAGCCGCGCATTCTCGCACCTGTGCTACCGAGCCCGGGGCAGATTGCAGCGCTTCGGAATAGAGCGTCTGAATCGAGTCCATCACGGCCACTGCTGGCTGCTCGCGCGCCAGAGTGGCGAGAATTTTTTCCAGGCTGATTTCCGCCAGCAACGCGAGGCCTTCCGTCGGCAACTGCAGACGTCTGGCGCGCAAGGCCACCTGCTCGCCGGACTCCTCACCGCTCACGTAAAGCACGCGCTGGCCCGCCTCGGCGAGGCGACACAGCGCCTGCAGCAGCAGTGTCGACTTGCCGATGCCCGGATCGCCGCCGATCAGCACGACGCCGCCGGCGACCAGGCCGCCGCCGAGGACCCGATCGAACTCCTCGATGCCGGTCGCAGTCCGGGGCTCCTGGCGTGGCTGAATTTCGGACAATTGCTGCAACTGGCTCGAACCGGCCAGTGCCGCAAAGCGATTATTCGGATTTGACGTGGCAGCTTCGGCAATCGTCTCAACCAGCGTGTTCCAGACGCCGCAGCCCGGGCATTGACCTTGCCACTTGGGTGCGCTGGCACCGCATTCGGTGCATGAGTAAATCGATTTCTGCTTGGCCATCAGAGCTCAGTGACCGGCACACGCGCCGCCAGGGCGCAGAAGAGTTCGTAGCTGACCGTACCGGCAAAAGCCGCTACGAGATCCACCGACAATCCATCGCCCCAGAGGACGACCGGTGAACCAACGCCAGCCTTGGGGATTTCCGTGAGATCGACACAGAGTTTGTCCATCGAGACACGCCCCAAAGTTCGCGTGCGCCATCCCTCGACCAGTATCGGCGT
>JBAYVV010000037.1:0-28671 GCA_041674465.1 Sterolibacterium sp. | reverse complement strand
GGCTATTCGCGAAGCTTCCGGCAAGCCGTTCTTTGAAGCCTTGTTCACGGTTGAGCAGATTTATCTGAAGGAACTCATGGGCACTGCCGATGCGGTGGAGGGGCTCAACGCCTTCATGGAGAAGCGCAAGCCGGTTTGGACCAATAAATAAGTAACAATTCCAGGAGTAAAACATGATCCCCAAGACCATCCAGACCTGGCAGATGACCGAGCCAGGCAAGTTGCTGCGCACCGAGATTGCCACCCCGGAACTCCAACCCGGTGAAGTTCTGGTGGAGATACATGGCTGTGGTGTTTGCCACACCGATTTATCCTATTTCTACATGGGCGTGCCGACCGTGCAAAAGCCACCGTTGTCGCTCGGCCATGAAATTTCAGGCGTCGTGGTGGCCGGCGATTCCGCATTGGTCGGCAAAGAAGTCATCATCCCTGCCGTGCTGCCCTGCAACGCTTGCGCGCTATGCAAGTCCGGTCGAGGCAACCGCTGCCTGAGCCAGAAGATGCCAGGAAATTCCATGGGTATCTACGGCGGTTATTCCAGCCACATCCCCGTGCCAGGCAAGGATCTGTGCATCGTGAACAATCGCGGCAAGATTCCGCTGGAGAATCTGTCTGTGATCGCAGATGCCGTGACCACGCCATATCAGGCGGCGAAGCGAGCCAAGCTCGAGAAGGGCGATTGCGTCATCGTCGTCGGTGCTGCCGGCGGCGTGGGCAGTTTCATGGTTCAAGTCGCCAAAGGCATGGGCGCCAAGGCCGTCATCGGGATCGATATCAATGAAGAGAAGCTCAACTTCATGAAAGGATACGGCGCGGATTTCGTCATCAATCCCAAAGGCAAAAACGCGAAGGAAGTGAAGGAGCTGTTCAAGGGTTATTGCAAGGAACACGGACTGCCGGCCAACTACGGCTGGAAGATATTCGAGGTGACCGGTACCAAGCCGGGGCAGGACCTGGCGCTGTCCCTGCTGTCTTTCACCGGCACGCTGGTCATCGTCGGTTACGGCACCGAAGAAACATCCTACATGCTGTCGAAGTTGATGGCCTTTGATGCCGAACTGATCGGCACCTGGGGCTGCCTGCCGGAGTATTACCCGCCAGTGCTGGACATGTGCCTGGATGGAAGAATCGCGCTGGAGCCTTTCGTGGAAAAACGCCCGATGAGCCAGATCGCGCAGGTTTTTGATGAGGCACATCATGGCAAACTCAGCAAGAGAATCATATTGACCCCGGATTTTTGAATTGCACTAAATAAACCTCAAGGAGAGCAACATGGCATTGGAGTGGTTACGCAGGGAAAATGGACTCAAGGATCACCGCTTGTTCGACGACAGTCATTTTGGCAAGGACGCACCGACTGTCATCTACGAAGAACGGCCGGTGCTCGACGACAAGGGACAACCCGTGGCCGGCATTTATTCCGCCTGGATCTGGCTGAACAATCCCGCCCAGTACAATTCTTACACCACCGAGATGGTGAAAGGCGTCATCGCCGGTTTTCAGCGTGCTTCCAGTGACCGCAAGATCGTCGCGGTAATCTTCACTGCGGTCGGTGACAAGGCTTTTTGTACCGGTGGCAACACATCAGAGTATTCCTCCTATTACTCCAAGCGTCCCAACGAGTACGGTGAGTACATGGACTTGTTCAATGCCATGGTCGACGCCATCCTGAATTGCAAGAAGCCCGTCATTTGCCGCGTCAATGGCATGCGTGTGGCTGGTGGCCAGGAAATCGGCATGGCCACGGATATCACGGTTTCCTCCGACCTGGCGATTTACGGCCAGGCTGGCCCGAAACACGGCTCGGCACCGGACGGCGGCTCGACAGACTTCCTGCCCTGGTTCCTGTCGATGGAAGACGCCATGTACAACTGCGTCTCCTGCGAGACCTGGAGCAGCTACAAGATGAAGTCCAAGGGTTTGATCACCAAGGCCGTGCCGGTGCTGAAAAAGGATGGCAAGTGGGTCAGGAACCCGATGGTGCGCACCGACACCTTTGTTGACGATGGCGAGATTGTTTATGGCGAGCCCGTTTCCAAGGAGGAAGCAGCCAAGGCCAAGGAACTCATTGCACAATGCACCATCGATTTCGAGCAGTTGGACAAGGAGGTCAATGCGCTGGTCTGGAAATTCACCAACCTGTTCCCGGGCTGCCTGATCAAGTCCATAGACGGCATTCGCGCCAAGAAGAAATTTTTCTGGGACCAAATGAAACTCGCGAATCGGCACTGGCTGGCCGCCAACATGAATCATGAGGCCTGGCTGGGATTCAACGCGTTTGACGCGAAGAAGGCCACCGGCAAGGATGTCATCGACTTCGTCAAATATCGCCAGTTGGTCGCGAAAGGGAGCTTGTTCGACGATAACTTCGCCGAGCAGGTATTGGCCAAGCCCAAGGCCTGAGTTCAGCAGGCACGATAGCCTTCAGCAAATGAACATACCGCCCGCTACAATCGCGGGCGGTATGTTTTTACAATGAACACACGGGAATATTAAAATCCAGGGATAGAACGACCAATACAAGGAGGAGCCCTAGAAATGGCAGACAATACAAAACCCGGCCTGCATCCCATAGAAACAGCGAGTAGAGATGAAATCAGTGCTCTGCAGTTGCAGAGAATGAAATGGTCATTGTCACACTCGTATCAAAATGTCGCCCAATATCGGAAAAAATTTGATGCCATAGGCATTCATCCGGAGGATCTCAAACAACTCTCGGATCTGGCGAAGTTTCCGCTCAGCGACAAGAAAGACCTGCGCGATAACTATCCCTTTGGCATGTTCGCGGTACCCATGAGCGATGTCGTGCGGATTCATGCTTCCAGCGGCACGACCGGGAAGCCGACTGTAGTCGGCTATACCAAGAACGATATCGACATGTGGGCGGACCTGATGGCCCGCTCCATTTACGCTGCCGGTGGTCGCCGTGAAGATATCGTGTTGGTCTCTTACGGCTACGGATTATTTACCGGCGGCCTTGGCGCCCATTATGGTTCCGAGCGACTGGGGGCGGCGGTAATTCCGATGGGTGGCGGCCAGACCGAGCGTCAAGTGCAATTGATCCAGGATTTCAAACCCACCATCATCATGGTGACGCCTTCCTACATGCTGGTCATTGCCGAAGAAATGCAGCGGCAAGGTATCGATCCGAAGACTTGCTCGCTCAAACTCGGAATCCATGGGGCGGAACCCTGGAGTCTGGCGATGCGTTCCGAAATTGAGTCCATTTTCGATTGCGATGCCGTGGATATCTACGGCCTATCGGAAGTGATGGGGCCTGGTGTCGCTTGCGAATGTGTCGAAGCCAAGGATGGCCTGACGATCTGGGAAGACCATTTTTATCCGGAAATCATCGATCCGATCACCGGGGTTCCTTTGCCCGACGGAGAAATGGGCGAACTGGTATTTACTTCCCTCTCCAAGGAAGCCATGCCGGTCATCCGTTATCGCACCCGCGATCTGACCCGCATGCTTCCAGGTACCGCACGGAGCATGCGCAGGATAGCGAAAATCACCGGCCGTTCCGACGACATGCTGATCATCCGCGGCGTCAATGTCTTCCCTTCGCAGATCGAGGAACAGATTCTCAAGCATCCCGAACTGACGCCGGTCTATCAGTTGCATGTGGACAAGGACGGTCCCCTCGACAAACTTGATGTGTATACCGAGGTTCGCCTGGAACTGCTGGACAAATTGGGTCGGCAGGGTATGGACAATCTCGGCAAGCAGTTGCAGCACAACATCAAGAGCCTGATCGGCGTTACCTGTGACGTGCATGTCGTCGAAGAGGGTAAGGTCGAAAGAACCTTGGTGGGCAAAGCAAAGCGGGTCATAGACAAGCGCCCCAAGTGATTGTTGAATGCACCAGTCGACTGACGTACTGACAACAGGAAGAAAACATGGATCTTGATGGAAAAATTGCAATAGTAACCGGAGCAGGCTCGGGCATAGGCAGTGCCATCGCTTTGGATTTGGCAAAGAATGGCGCCCATGTCGCAATTGTCGACCTCAAGGCTGAAGCGGCCAATGCCATCTGTGCCGAGATAGTGAAAATGGGGCGCCGTGCGCTTGCTGTAGCGGCCAATGTGGCTAATTTTGCAGATGCTCAGGCAATGGTTGCCAAAGTTGTTCAGGAGTTTGGCAAGGTCGATATCCTGGTGAACAACGCTGGCGTCAATCGCGATGCCGTCATCTGGAAAATGACCGAAGCGCAGTGGGACGAATCGCTGGATATCAATCTGAAGGGCTGCTTCAATTACATCCGTGCCGTCGCACCACTGTTCAAGGAACAAAACAGCGGGAAAATCGTCAATGTCACTTCGATCAATGGCATGCGTGGCAAGTTCGGACAGTCCAACTACAGCGCGGCGAAGGCGGGCATCATTGGTCTGACCAAGACCATTGCGCGCGAACTGGCAAAGTCGAACGTCAATTGCAACGCCGTAGCCCCGGGCCTGATTGAAACGGACATGATGAAAGCTCTGCCGGAAGAAGCCAAGCAGAAGGCAATGTCCGAAATTCTCTTGGGCCGCATGGGTGCACCGCAAGAGGTGGCCTGGCTCGTGACTTTCCTGAGTTCGGAAAAGTCACGTCACATTACCGGCGAAGTGATCAAAATCGACGGCGGACAGTACATCTAGTGCCCGCCTTTGCTACTGGGGTACTAAGCGGGTTGACCATTCGCGGTCGGATGACCGCGCAGGATTTTGGAGAAAGCTATGCGCGAAGCAGTAATTGTTGACGCCCTCAGGACACCGGTCGGGAAGTTTTGCGGCGCCTTGAAAAATGTTCGACCGGATGACCTTGCGGCCTTGTGTCTGGCTGAAATTGTCAAGCGCAATCAGCTTGATGCCAGCCTGATCGAGGACGTGGTGTTAGGCTGCACCAACCAGGCCGGTGAGGATAACCGCAATGTTGCGCGCATGGCTGCCCTGCTTGCAGGACTACCCTTTTCGGTCGGAGGACAGACCATCAATCGGCTTTGCGCTTCCGGGCTGAACGCAGTGAATAGCGTTGCCCAGGCGATCAAGGCTGGCGAAGGCGATGTCTTTATTGCCGGCGGCGTTGAGTCGATGACCCGCGCACCGTTTGTGATGGCGAAATCCGAGACGGCATTCTCGCGCGACATCAAGGTCTATGATTCGGCGATCGGCTGGCGCTTCGTCAACCCCAAAATGCCTGGCTTCTCGAAGGAGAGCATGGGCGATACTGCCGAAAACGTGGCCGTCAAGTATGGACTGACGCGACTGGAACAGGATGAATTTGCACTGGCCTCGCAGCAGAAGTGGGGTGCAGCGGATGCGGCCGGAAAATTCAAGGATGAGCTCATGCCCGTGCTGCTACCGCAGAAGAAAGGCGATCCCGTCGTGGTCGACCGGGACGAGTTCCCGCGCGCCGACACGACGCTCGAACAGCTGGGCAAATTGGCGCCGGCGTTCAAGAAGGACGGCACGGTCACTGCAGGCAATTCCAGTGGTATCAACGATGGCGCAGCGGCAGTCCTGATGATGGAGGCCGCAACCGCGAAGCAGCTCGGATACAAGCCACTGGTGAGGATCGTCACCAGCGCCGTGGCCGGTTGCGATCCTTCCTATATGGGGCTTGGGCCAATTCCTGCAACACAGAAGGCTCTGGCCAGGGCTGGCTTGAAGATCGGTGACATCGACCTCATGGAACTCAACGAAGCCTTCGCCGCGCAATCCATTCCGTGCATTCGCGAACTGGGCATTGATCCGGCACGCGTCAATGTCAACGGCGGTTCGATCGCCATGGGCCATCCGCTCGGGTCGACCGGTGCGCGCATCATGGGCACGCTGGTGCATGAAATGAAGCGGCGTGGCTCGCGCTTCGGACTTGTGGCGCTGTGCATCGGCGTGGGGCAGGGAATCGCCACCATCGTCGAGCGCATGGACTGACAGTCAGTCTAGGGCTTCGAGACGAAGTCGAAATCGTTTTGCGGGGTTGAGGACGAGGGCGCGGCTTCAGGGGGCTTGAGCGGCTGTTGAGGTTTCTCTGTGTTCAGTAGCTGTTTGCCGCTTGCCTCCCCGGCGATGGAGGGACGCGACACCTGGTTTCTTTTTTGCCAAGGCAAACCATCGGAATTTTGCAAGTTAAGCGGCTCCGTAGGCAATTCCGATCCACGCCGATTCCCGGTATTGAAAACATCCTCCCCTGACTTGTTCAATTGGGATTCCCGTCTGGATTGAACGCGGTCATAAAAATACAGCGAGAGGCCTCCTATTGCGCCGCCCGCAAGAATCGCCAGCAGTAATTCAAAGAAATCGAAGGATGCCGGTTTGGGCGCAAGCTTCTCCGCTTGCCTTTCCGCTTCAATTGCATGGATGCGATTTTCAAGAGCGATGGCATGCTTCTGTAAAATCTTGAAGCTGCCTTCGAGCTGGGTAAGCTTGTCGTCAGCGGCCGCCTGAGCATTCGTTTGTTCAACCAGCAGAGTCGTCAGGCGCTCGGCCTCGGACAACAACTCGGCGGCATTCTTTTGCCCCGGGTGACCCAATACCAGCATGTCCCTAGTAGGTTTTGTTGGCTTCGACGCAGTAGCGGGAGCGGGAGTGCGTGATACCTTTTCTGGCCGGGTGGCAGGCGCGGACTTTGATTCAGTTTTACTCGTCGGCTCCCGTCGCACCGGCAGGCCGGGTGGTATTTGCAATTCCGACCCGCCAACTATCAATTCGTCGATTTGCACCAGTTCAGGATTGGCCTGCCTCATCATCCGGATGAATTTCTCGCGCGCTTTGGGTTGGAGCGGGTAACGCTGCCGGGCAAGTTTTTCAAGAGTGACATCCGCCACAAGACGCAAAGTTGTCGTGGACGAAACCGCCAGTGATTCAGCTTTCTGAGGCCTGACAGCGTCTGTCTTCACGGCAGGCGGCTCGGGGGGCGGGAGTATTGTCGGCCTGGTTGGCTGTAATGGCAACGCGATTTTCGATGGTTCGGCGGTCAGAAGCAGGTAATCCTTTGACAAGCCGAAGCCGCAGCCTACCGCCAGACTAAACTCGATGACAGGCTCGCGCACGGCGGACGACGATGTCAGAACCAGCCTGGCCTGGTTGCGCTCGGTCTGAATTTGAATCTGCGCATTGCGCAGGACAAATCCACTCTCAATTTCCGCTGAAGGCGCGCGAATTCTGAAACATTCCAGCGCGGGAACTCCTTCATCAATACCCAGCAAGGGAATTTCGAGCAGCAAGGTCTGACCAAGTACCGGCTGCCCCGAAACATTACCGAGTCCCAAAGCCAATGCTGAACCGCCAATAGCCAATGAAACAGTAATTGCCGCCAATTTCACAGACGAAAATGCCATAAGGAATGTTACCAATCCAATTATGCAACGACGTAATGTTAGCACCTCCATCCGCGCCGTGATGTCGCCAGCTGTTTGGTCGCCGCAGACAATACCGGCCCCAACTGCTTGTCGGGTCATCCCATGTTCCAACCAATAGCTATAATGCAGCGACTTAACCAGCACAAGACCAGTCCATGTCACAGATTGCAACGAACTTGCGCATCAAGAGTTTTCTGGGTGGTGACCAGGCACCTGGAGATTTCTGGGGTGGCTTTGCTGCGATGCTGGTAGCTTTGCCGGCTGCAATCGCTTTTGGCGTCACTGTTTATTCGGCAATCGGACCATCCTTTGCTGCAACTGGCGCACTGGCTGGCGTCATTGGCGCCACGGTCATCGGCCTGCTTGCCTCGATTCTGGGTGGCACAGATCGCCTCATCAGTGCGCCTTGTGCGCCGGCAGCGGCAGTACTGTCGGCTTTTGCCATGGAGTTGGTCGATCAGGGTGTCGATCCCAACATGATTGTTCTGCTTCTGGTGATGCTGGGCGTGCTTGCCGGCATGATCCAGGTTCTGTTCGGCTTCATCGGTATCGGGCGGCTGATCAAATATATTCCTTACCCCGTTGTGAGCGGCTATATGAGCGGTGTCGGGCTCATTATCATCGGCAGTCAGATTCCCAAGTTTGTCGGTGCTCCAGACGGAACCCATTGGCATCATTTGATTTTTGCCCAGGCGGACTGGGACTGGCGCAGCATTGCCATTGGCGGCGCAACAGTAGCCGTAGGACTATTTGGTCCCAGGCTGACCAAGGCGGTTCCCGGAACTCTGCTCGGGATACTGGCTGGAATTGGCACCTATTTCATTTTTGCTTCACAGGATTCAGCCCTCATGACGGTGAGTGGAAATCCGTTTGTGATCGGACCCATGGGTGCCACCACGGAAGGCTATTTTGCGGCAGCCAGCGGACGCTGGACTGAAATCGGCGAATTGCGGCTATCGCAGATTGCCGGGTTGTTCGGCAACGCGCTGACGCTGGCTGTTCTGCTTTCCATCGATACCCTGAAAACCTGCGTGGTTCTTGATCAAATGACGCGCAGTCGGCATGACTCCAATCGGGAACTGTTTGCTCAGGGTGTGGGCAACATGGCTTCGGCTGCCGTGGGCGGCATTCCGGGAGCCGGGACAATGGGGGCGACACTGGTCAATCTTTCCAGCGGTGCTCGCAGCCGTGTTTCCGGTGTCATCGAAGGAGTGCTCGCACTGCTTGCAGCACTTATTCTGGGTTCCTTCCTCGCCTGGCTTCCGGTGGCAGCTCTGGCGGGAACGCTGATCGTGATTGGCGTCCGCATGATCGATCGGGAGCCACTGCGTTTTATCGAGTCGCGCGCCACGGTGTTCGATTTCGCCGTGGTGGTCGCCGTTGTCCTCGTTGCCCTGACCATCGGTCTGATCGCCGCGTCGGGGGTCGGCGTAGCCATGGCCATCATACTTTTCCTGCGCGAACAGATCGGCGGCTCGGTTGTCCGCCACAAGATGTACGCCAATCAGATGTCATCGAACTGGTATCGCCCCGAGGCGGAAATGCACATCCTC
The DNA here is from genome assembly GCA_041674465.1 of Sterolibacterium sp. Lineage (GTDB taxonomy): Bacteria > Pseudomonadota > Gammaproteobacteria > Burkholderiales > Rhodocyclaceae > JACRAR01. The sequence goes on along the minus strand of JBAYVV010000037.1, from coordinate 19,776 downwards.
GAGCAAAAAGGCGATCAGGCAGTGATTTTTGAATTGCAGGGGAGCCTGTTTTTCGGCACAACGCAACAATTTTATGCGGACATAGAGGCAGAACTTTCCACTCGCAATTACGTCATTCTCGATTTCAAACGTGTCCAATCACTGGACGTCACTGCTGCTCACACGCTGCACATGGTGAGGGACGCATTGCGCGAGCGCGGTGCGATGTTGCTCTTGAGCAACGTCGCCGAGCACCTTCCTAACGGCCGCAACCTCAAGGAATTCCTCGAGCAGACCGGCGTGACCGGCGCCGAAGAAAAGTCCGTCCGTATTTTTGCCGAACTGGATAACGCCATTGAATGGGTCGAGGACCGTATCCTGGGCGAAGTCGAATCCGCGCCGACGGTGGAAACTCCGATGCAGTTACAGGAAATGGAGCTTTTCCGCCATAACAAGGATGAGACGCTCAAGGATCTGGAGGCCCGCATGGAAACGCGCATCTACCAGCCCGGGCAAAACATCTACGCACGCGGCGAGGCGGGTCAGGAAGTGTATTGGATCCGTCGCGGCACGGTGCGGATCTTTGCTCCACTGGGGGCAGGGAGAACCCGCCATATTTCCACTTTTGGCCGGGGCGATTTTTTCGGTGGCCTGGCCTTTCTTGATGGCAATCCGCGCAGCAACGATGCGGTCGCGTTTAACGAAGTTGAACTGTACGTCCTTTCCCGCGAGCAGTTCGCGAGTATCTCCGAAGAACACAAGAAACTGGCATTCAATCTTGTCACCGCGCTTGCGCGGACGCTGGCGATTCGTCTGCGCCACGCCGACACGGAGATGACGATGCTCAGGGAATACTGACGAGAGTGGGCGCGGTGGCGGATGATTGGGTCTTCATGGCGGAAGCATTGTCCTTGGCACGTGAGGCGGCGGCGTGCGGCGAAGTTCCTGTAGGCGCCGTAGTTGTAGATCCTCAGGGCGCCATTATCGGTCGAGGTTTCAATCAGCCTATCATCAGGCATGATCCAACCGCCCATGCCGAAATACTGGCTTTGCGTGATGCGGCGCAGCAGCTGGCGAATTACCGCTTGCCCGGCTGCACTCTCTACGTCACATTGGAACCATGTGCCATGTGTGCCGGAGCGATAATGCATGCCCGCCTGGCGCGCATGGTTTTCGGAGCGGACGATCCGAAGAGCGGCGCCTGCGGCAGCGTGATCAATCTTTTCGCAGAAGCTCGCCTCAACCACCATGCCGAAATCAGCAGCGGCGTATTGGCGGATGAATGCGGCGCGCTGCTATCGAATTTCTTCGCGGCACGTCGCAGCCGGACTGCATTGGCATGAAAATCGATCCCCGCAGATTTGATATTTTCATCAGTTTGCCGGCCCAGACGCTCGAACTCTTTCAAAACGGCATCCTGCTCAAGCGTTACTCGATATCGACTGCGAAAAATGGCGCTGGCGAGAAATATGGCAGTTATTGCACCCCCCGTGGCAGACACGTCATTCGCGCCAAGATCGGGGTCGGTTGCGCGGAAAACGCGGTTTTCGTGCGACGCCGCCCGACCGGGGAGATATGGACGGAACAGTTGTCAGCCCAGTTTCCAGCGCGGGATTGGATACTCAGCCGGATTCTCTGGCTATCCGGACGCCAGCCCGGATTCAACCGGCTCGGCGCTGTTGATACCATGCGACGCTACATTTATTTACATGGCAGTCCCGATACTGTCGCCATGGGCGCGCCGGGCTCGATCGGTTGCATCAGGATGCGCAACCGCGACATCATCGAACTATTCGATCTGGTGCCGCCATACACCTCGGTGAATCTGGGGGAATTCCGCGTGGAAACAGGAGATTGGGGAAAGGCAAAAACCAATGCAGTCGACATTAGGGAGACTGTTTTCATTCGCGAACAGGGCGTTCCCGCCGAAATTGAACTGGATGAATTCGATGCACCATCCCTGCATGCCTTGGTGCTGGATGCTACAGGCAGGGCCATTGGTACCGGGCGTCTTCTAGCGGACGGACATATCGGGCGCATGGCCGTGTTGCCGGGATGGCGCATGAGAGGCGTCGGCACGGCCATGCTGCGGCGCCTGATCGAAGCTGCAGCATCGCGTGGTGTGGACTACCTGGCATTGAATGCGCAGGAACACGCGATTTCTTTTTATGCCCGTTTAGGTTTCGAGCCTGAAGGGGCACAATTTTTCGAGGCGGGCATTCCCCACCGCCACATGCGCCTCAGACTGCCAGTTTGAAGCGATAGCGGCGGCGGGTTCCTGGCCGGGCACCCGGCAGAAAGGTCTGCTCGTCGAATGCAGTGCGTTTTTCGTGGTCGATACACAGTACGGTACAACAGCGCGTGCCGTAGCTTGGGGTGCGGACAAAAGCTGCCGAAAGCGTCCGTTCCCATTCCAGACTGACCCCGGTGCGTGGCAACATATGGTCTTCATAGATGTTTTCATCGCGGAGCAGGTCAACAAGCCCTGCCTCGCTTGGTAATGCGTTTAACGCACGTTGCAGATCCGACTTGCCTTGTGCAACCTTCGGCCAGGGCGTATCGAGTTGATGATTGCTGACGCCGTAGATACCCGCTGGGAGGTTTTGAACGGGTGGGGAGTTCAGGCCTCTATTGGAGAAATGCCACAGGCCCTCGTCAAGAGAACCGCAAAGCAGATTAAAACCGTTGTAGGAATTTGCTGTTCTGGATAAATCTTCAAGGTAATTTCGAGCGGAACTTGTTCCGGAGAGGAAGTCGCTGACGAGTTTGCCGCGTGTGGGCGCATCGGGTAACGCATTGCCCGGTTCGCGAACATTGGTCAGGGCCGCAAAACGACCCTGTCGCGTGATGCCGAGCCAAGTACCGCCTGCACTGAGATCACGTCCGGCAAGAATGTCGGGGGCATCATCCCAAAATTGCGCTGCCGTTGTAGGCCGGGAAAAAAATTCATCCCGGTTGGCGGCAACCACCAATGGGAAATTGTCGTGAGCATATAATCCAATTAAAATTAAACACATACGGCGTATAGTTAATAATTAACTTTTAGTTTCCTCGCTGGGAAGTGCATACGGCAAAGGCAGTAAATGGAGGCTTGGGCCTGAGGGACTACCGAGATGAACTTGACCGCCATCGGCACAACTCGATTGAATCACGGCCAGCAAATCTCGGCCTCCCTGGGGCGCCTGCGCCACATCGAGCACCCGACCACAGGATTGCTCGCCGGTTTCAGGCGCATACAAATGGTCGCCGGGCGAGGCTGCCGCGGTGTCCAAATGCGCGCGGTACATGCGCCGCTTGAGCTTGCCCAAATACTGGGTGCGCGCAACGATTTCCTGCCCCGGATAACATCCCTTCTTGAAGCTGACACCACCGACCACATCGAAATTCACCATTTGCGGAATGAATTCCTCGGTTGTCGCCGCCGTGACTCGCGGGAGTCCGGACGTGATTTCGAGCCAATGCCAACAAGTCAAGCCAACGGGGTGCGCAGTTTCGGCGAGTTTTTGCCAGACCTGCTGTGCTTCAGAGAAAGATACCATCATGACAAACCGCTGGTCTTCAAGGCGCAGCAACTGCCCCTGATCAAAGCTTGACACCATCATGGTCTTCTGTGGAATCTGAACTGTATCAGCCAGTGCGTCTTTAGCATTCTCGCCGGACAAGCCCATCAACACGAATTCCGAACTGGCGTCGGTGAGTTTGACCTTGCTGCGCAGCACATACATGGAAAGTTTCTTCAGGATCGTGGCGTGCAAATCGGCGGAGAGCGCCAGCATCAGATCAGGGCCAGCATGCCAAACCAGAAAACTTGCCAGCAAGCGCCCTTTGGGATTGCAAAATCCGTTGTACTGGATGGCATCGGCGCGCAGTCCCTTGATATCGTTGGTGAGCAGGTTATGCAGAAATAACTTGGCCTCTTCCCCGCTTGCCTTGATGAGAGCCATATCCTCCAATGGGGTCAGGACAGTTCCCGATTGCGCGAGAGCCAGTTCCTCCCCGGGGTTGCCAAAACTCAGGATGTCTTCGCTGGCCCCTTGTTTGTGCAGAAAATCAATCCAGTCCTGTTTCATATCGGCTTTCTTCGAGCGTGAGTGGGTTGGGTTATTATAGCTCTGCCGTCAATTCCCAATTTCAGCAGCCGTTCATGCGCAGCCTCAAATATGCTTTCCTGGTGTGTGTCCTGTTCCTGAGCAGTTTTGTGGGCTGGATGACCTGGTTTGCCTATTCGCCCTTGAATTTACAAGACGTCAAAACGGTCGAGTTCAGTATTTCGCCGGGGCAGTCCTTGCGCTCGGCTTCTCAGCTAATGGCTGAATCCGGGCTCGGTTTTGCGCCCTGGCAATTCACCTTGTTGGCGCGTAGTTTGGGCAACGCTGCCGAAATCAAGGCGGGAAGCTACCAGGTGGAGCAGGGCGTAACGCCTCTGGAACTTATTGAAAAGCTGAGTCGTGGCGACTTCAATCAGGATCAGATCGCCTTTGTTGAGGGGAGAAGCTTCCACCAGATACGGAACCAACTCGATGCCCATCCCTCGGTCAGACATGACACCGCCGGTTTAAGCGATCTTGAAATTCTCAGCCAACTCGGGGCAAAGGAGGCCCACCCGGAGGGCTTGTTCTTTCCTGATACTTATGTGTTCGCAAAAAACTCCAGTGATCTGGAGATTCTCCGGCGGGCCTATCGCACCATGCATCAACATCTCGAACGGGAATGGCCTAAACGATCACCAAATTTACAAATTACCACGCCTTATCAGTTGCTTATCATGGCCTCCCTGGTGGAGAAAGAGACTGGTCAAGCCTCGGACCGCGCTGCAATTGCAGCGGTTTTCAACAACCGACTGCGTTTGGGCATGCTGTTGCAGACAGATCCCACCGTGATCTACGGACTCGGGGAAAGGTTCGATGGCAATCTGCGCAAGCGCGACCTGCTGGCCGATTCGCCTTACAATACCTATACGCGCCCAGGCTTACCGCCAACTCCGATTGCCATGCCGGGTTTGGCTGCCTTGCAGGCGAGCCTGCATCCTGCACAGTCAGACAAGCTCTACTTTGTTGCGAGAGGCGATGGTTCCAGTGAGTTCTCACGCAATTTGGAAGAGCATAACCGGGCTGTGAACAGGTATCAGAGAGGAAGATAATTGGTGAGAGGCAAGTTCATCACACTTGAAGGCATTGATGGCGCGGGGAAAAGCACCCACCACGTATGGCTGGTCGAATTCCTCAAAGAGCGCGGCAAGAGCATTGTTGCCACCCGGGAACCTGGTGGGACGGCGTTGGGGGAAGCCCTGCGGGAACTCCTGCTGAAAACCCCGATGCATCTGGAAACCGAGGCTCTCTTGATGTTTGCTGCGCGCAGAGAGCATATCGACAAGGTCATCGAGCCTGCTCTGGAACGCGGGGACTGGGTTGTTTCAGATCGTTTTACTGATGCCAGCTTCGCTTATCAAGGCGGTGGTCGAGGTTTGTCCCGGGATAAACTCATCATTCTGGAGCATTGGGTACAGGAACAGTTGCAACCAGATCTGACTCTGCTTTTCGACGCACCGGTTTCGGTTGCTCAACAGAGATTGGCTGGAACCGGCCATCCCCTTGATCGTTTTGAGCAGGAAAAACTGGATTTTTTTGAACGTGTTCGCACTTGTTATTTGGAGCGAGCTGCTCGGGAACCCCGCCGCATCATCCGAATCAACGCAGAAAACAGCCTTTCCGATATCCGTCTGACACTTCAACAAACACTTGCATCTATCTGTTAATGAAGATATTTGACTGGCAGAAAGCGCTTTGGCAGCAGCTGCTGGGCGACTTGCAAAACCTTCCCCATGCGATGATCATGGCGGGGGCAGAAGGCTTGGGAAAGCTGGCTTTTGCCCAGACTTTTGCTGCTCTACTGCTCTGTCAATCCACTGGCTTGACCGATAATTTGGACCAGATGCCTTGCGGGCGATGTGCTTCATGCAACTGGTTGGCTTCTGGCAACCATCCTGACTTTCGTTTGATCCAGCCGCAAGGTGAGGGTGAGGGCGACGAGGAGGGCGCGGAAGCCACGAAGTCTGCCTCAAGTCAGGTCAAGCAAGGTCAGGGACGCATCAAGGTAGAACAAATTCGAGAGCTCGGCGATTTTGTCTTTATCGGTAGTCATGCACATGGAAAGCGTATTGCCATTTTTTCCCCGGCCGAGTCCATGAATGCCGCCGCCGCCAATGCACTTCTTAAAATACTTGAAGAACCACCTGCAGGTGTTTATTTTATATTGATTGTCAATTCATGGCATCAATTGCTACCCACCATTCGCAGCCGTTGTCGAAAAATTGTTTTTAGTCTTCCCGACTATGCGCAGGCGCAGAAGTGGCTGAACCAAGAAGGGGTTAAGTCAGCGGACGAATTGTTACAGTTGGTCGGTGGTGCGCCTCTTCTTGCCGCAACGTGGGCAGAGCAGGGCAGGCTGGACGTTTATCGAAAGGCGCTGGAGCCGCTGGCAGATAAACCCGACGATCCTGTTGCGATGGCTGCTAAATGGAGCGGGTTGATCAAGGCTGAATCAGGCTTCGGATTGCCGCATCTGGTTGATGCGTTGCAGAAATGGCTGTACGATCTTCTGCTGCTCAAGCTTACCGGCAAACTGACTTATCACCAAGCCTGGCAACCGAAGCTGGAGGCCCTGAAAAGCCGGACCAGCATTTCCAGGTTGTTGGCAGGGTATCAGGAACTACTCAGGATTCGCGCTGTTGCCCGACATCCGCTGAATACGCAGTTGTTTCTTGAAGATCTTGCGACGCGATACCTGCGTCTGCTGGCGACAGAGACGCGTTAGCTCTTCCTTTAGATTGATGCCCATGTTGGTCGATTCCCACTGCCACGTCGACTTTCCGGAATTGGCCGGAAGGATCGACGCCATACTCGATCGAATGAGATCGAATGGTGTCGATTTCGCGCTTTGTGCTGCGGTCACCCTGGAGCGCTTGCCAGCAATGTTTGCGCTGGTGGAAAAATATCCACAGTTTTTTGCCTCAGTCGGTGTCCATCCGGATAATCGGGAGGGACTTGAAGCGAGCGCGGAGAAGCTTGTGCAACTGGCGGAACATCCGAAGGTTGTAGCCATCGGAGAAACCGGCCTCGACTACTATCGACTGGAAGGTGATCAGGAATGGCAGAGGGAACGATTCCGGACTCATATCCGTGCTGCTAATGATTGTTCTAAGCCGTTGATTATCCACACACGAGAGGCTGCTGCAGATACCCTGAAAATCATGCGCGAAGAACAGGCCGACAAAGTCGGGGGCGTCATGCACTGCTTTACCGAAACCCGGGAAGTGGCAGAAGCCGCTTTGGAGATGGGATTCTACATTTCAATTTCCGGGATAGTCACTTTCAAGAATGCAAGTCAGATCAAGGAAGTAGCCAAATATGTGCCGTTGGACAGGCTTCTGGTCGAGACAGATTCACCCTATCTTGCCCCGGTACCCTACCGTGGTAAAACCAATGAACCCGGTTTAGTGCGGCATGTAGCAGAGGAGATTGCAAAGCTTCGAGGTATCGATTTCGAGGAAATTGCGGTAGCAACAACCCAAAATTTCTTCAGATTATTCTCTCTAGCCCAACCTGCTTTGCCATGAAAAAACTATTCATCATTGCCACCTGGATATTTTCGATGGCCTGGTTTTCAAGCGCTTTCGCCGGTGCTTATGAGGACATGCTTTCTGCCGTGAATATGAAAGAAACGGAAACCGTATCCCGTTTGCTGCAAAAAGGCATGGATGTCAATACCTCCGACCCCATGGGGAACACCCTGCTCATGTTGGCCGCAAGGAATGGCGATTTGCCAACATTAGAAGTATTATTAAGAAACAAGGCTAATGCACTGAAAATAAATAGCTATAAAGATACCGCACTATTGCTCGCAGCCCATCGTGGGCATTTGCAGTGTGTTGCAGCCCTGGTCGATGCCGGAGCCGAAATTGACTCTTCCGGTTGGACGCCATTGATTTACGCAGCTTTTGAGGGTCATGCTGATTTGGTTCGTTTTTTGCTGATGCGAGGAGCTAATGTTAATGCGCAGTCAGAAACTGGAATGAGCGCCCTGATGGCGGCCAGCAGGAACAATCAGATCGTAATCGTCAGGATTCTACTTGATAGGAAGGCGGATCCTGGTCTGTTTAATCAGCAAAACAAAACAGCACTGGACATGGCAGAGACATCAGGAAATACCGAAATTGCCAAGCTTCTCAAGGACAGTGAGAGCCTCCGTTAATGCTCAGGCTACCCGTTCTTCGCCTACCAAATACTTCGCATAATCTGCATTATGTCTAATAATAATTCTGTGTCTCATTTTGCGTTAAATCAAACCTTCACCTGAATATATGGTGCACCGCAAGTTGAGCTACTACAATCAGATACATCGCTATCGCTGGATTTATAAAAGGAACTGCAATGTCCATCCAGAACCCGGCTGAGATCATAGATGCGATCCTTGCACGACATCGCGACAAGCCAACCCGTCTGATGCAGATTCTGCGTGAAACTCAGGAGACGTTAGGTTGGTTGTCAAAGAAAACCTTGACGATGATCGCGCGCGGTACGCGCCAGCCTCTAGCGCGGGTTGAGGGTGTCGCCAGCTTTTACAGTTTTTTCCATACAGCACCGCTTGGGCGCTACCGGGTGCTTTGGAGCGACAACATCACTGACCGCATGTTGGGTAGTGTTGATTTAATGCGGGAAATGTGCAAAAAACTGTGGCTAGAACCGGGCCGGGTGTCTGAAGATGGCTTGGTCAGTGTCGCGCCCACATCTTGCACCGGTATGTGCGATCAGGGACCGGCGATTCTCGTCAATTATCGCGCGATTACACGCATGACCTCAGAGCGGGTTAGCCAGACTGTTGATCTGATTCGTTCCGAAACCCCTGTTGCGCAGTGGCCTGCCGAGTTATTTGCGGTCAGCGACAATATTCAGCGCCGCGAAATTCTATTGGGGAATGCATCAACTTCTGGGGACGCTTTGCGCGCGGCAATCGCTCGAGGTGCTCAGACTTCATTGGAAGAAATCAAACGTTCCAACCTGCGCGGCCGGGGTGGCGCCGGGTTCTCAACCGGACTGAAATGGGAATCTTGCCGCAATGCTGAGGGTTCCGGAACAGATCCCGCACACTATGTGGTCTGTAATGCCGATGAAGGCGAGCCAGGCACCTTCAAGGACAGGGTTCTTCTTACTGCACAGGCGGATCTTGTTTTTGAGGGCATGACGATTGCCGCTTACATTCTGGGTGCGCGTCTCGGCATGGTGTATTTGCGCGGAGAATACCGCTATTTGCTGGACCACCTGGAAAGTGTTCTGGCACGCCGTCGCAAGGACAAGTTGCTGGGGCACGGCATCCTGGAGCAAGCCGGCTTCGATTTTGATATTGAAATACATTTTGGAGCCGGGGCTTATATCTGTGGCGAGGAATCAGCTTTGATCGAATCCCTGGAAGGCAAGCGCGGAGTACCACGCAACCGCCCGCCTTTCCCCGTCACTCATGGCTATCTGGGGCAACCGACCATCGTCAATAATGTTGAAACCCTTGCTGCCGCCGCGCTCATCACCCTGAAGGGCGGAGAATGGTTCCGCGGGATAGGAACGGAAAAATCGGCAGGCACCAAAATTCTTTCCGTCTCGGGCGATTGTACCCGCCCGGGAATCTACGAATATCCTTTCGGTGTCAGGGTGGCCGAGGTTCTTTCGGACTGTGGTGCGGCTGCTGAGAATACCCAGGCGGTCCAGATTTCCGGGCCTTCCGGGGTCTGCATTGCCACGGATGAATTCAGGCGCAAGATAGGTTTTGAGGATTTGGCCACGGCGGGCGCATTCATGGTGTTCAACAACCAGCGTGACATGTTCGAGGTCGCGCGCAATTTTTCCCACTTCTTCGCGCATGAGAGTTGTGGTTTCTGTACCCCGTGCCGGGTCGGGACAACCCTCCTGAAGAACTGCATGGACAAAATCGAAGCAGGTCACGGCAGCGAGTACGACATCAATGAAATATTCAAGATCAATCATCTGATGCAGGCGGCGAGTCATTGCGGACTAGGCCACACAGCATGCAACCCGATGTTCGACACGCTACAAAAATTCCGCCCTGCTTATCAACGTCGTCTCAACTCGCTGGCTTTTGAGCCCGCTTTCGATCTCGACAAGGCGCTCTCCCAGGCACGCCAGATGACCGGCCGCGACGATGCTGACGCACACTTGAAAAACACCATGGAGGTGAAGGCATGAGTGCGACTCCCGATACGGTTTCCATGCCTGCTTTCCAGTTGGATGGCGAAGAAATACCATTTCAGGCAGGTCAGACGATCATTCAGGCAGCACTGGCGGCGGGGAAATATATTCCCCATCTATGTTTTCACCCTGAATTCAAGCCGCATGGGTCGTGCAAGCTTTGCCTGGTGAAGATAAACGGCCGCCCTGCCGCCTCCTGCACCACCGCCGCGCAAGCAGGTCTGTCAGTTGAGAGCGAGATCCCGGAAATCCAGGACAAGCGGCGCACCCTGGTGCAGATGCTGCTGGTCGAGGGCAACCATTTCTGCCCCTCCTGCGAAAAAAGCGGCAGCTGCATGCTGCAAGCGCTGGGGTACGAACTGGGTGTCATGTCGCCGCATTTCCCGCAAATATTTCCGGTTCGTCCGGTCGATGCCTCGCACAAGGAGATTCTGCTCGATTTCAATCGCTGCATCCTTTGTGAGTTGTGCGTTCGCGCCAGCAGCGAAGTGGATCGGAAGGATGTGTTCGCCTTGGCTGGGCGCGGCATCACCAAGCACTTAATCGTCAATAGCGAAAGCGGACGTCTCGCGGATACCAATTTTTCCGCCACGGATAAAGCGGCTCAGGTCTGCCCGGTCGGCGTGATTTTGCCCAAGCGCGTCGGATTCGCGATCCCGATCGGGAAGCGCAAATTCGACTTGAAGCCAATCAGCGAACTGGTCGCAAACACCGGATGCGCCAAGCACGCCGAAGGAGGCGCATGATGGCCAATAAACTCAAGGTCGCTACAACATCTCTGGCGGGCTGCTTTGGCTGCCACATGTCATTTCTGGATATCGACGAGCGGCTGCTTGATCTGATCCAGCTGATCGAATTTGATCGCTCGCCGCTGACCGACATCAAGCATTGCGGCCCATGCGACTTGGGCATCATTGAGGGTGGCGTCTGCAACGCTGAAAACGTGCATGTGCTGCGGGAATTCCGGCGCAACTGCAAGATTCTCATCGCGCTCGGTGCCTGCGCCATCAACGGCGGCTTGCCGGCGCAGCGCAATCACCTGGATCTGCGCGATATCCTTGAAGAGGTTTACCAGACCGAACCTGGCCTGACCCACGGCGGAATTCCCAACGATCCGGAACTGCCATTGCCGCTTAACAAGGTGCATCCGATTCATGAAGTCGTCAAAATCGACTACTTTCTGCCCGGTTGCCCGCCTCCGGCCGACGCCATCTGGAAGTTTCTCACCGATCTCCTGGCCGGCCGCACGCCCCATTTAGGCCATGGCCTGCTCCATTATGATTGAGGCAACATCATGAGCTTCGAACTGGAAACCGCTGTTCACCCGGAAAAACTCAAGCGCGTCGCGATTGAACCCGTATCCCGGGTGGAAGGTCACGGCAAGGTCACTATTCTGCTTGACGAAAACGATCAGGTGCACCAGGTACGCCTGCACATCGTCGAATTTCGCGGCTTTGAAAAATTCATTCAGGGACGTCCTTATTGGGAAGTGCCGGTGATGGTGCAGCGCCTTTGCGGTATTTGCCCGGTTTCTCATCATCTCGCCGCATCCAAAGCGCTCGACATGATTGTAGGCGCCAAGCTCACGCCTACTGCGGAAAAACTGCGCCGCCTGATGCATGCTGGTCAGATGCTGCAATCCCATGCTTTGCACTTCTTTCACCTGTCTTCGCCCGACCTGATGTTCGGTTTTGGTTCGGATGCTGCCCAGCGCAATGTTGTCGGCATCATCTCGGCCTTTCCCGAGGTGGCAAAAAAAGGGGTTCTGTTGCGCAAGTACGGCCAGGAGGTCATACGTCATACTGCCGGCAAGCGGGTCCACGGTACCGGCTCGGTACCGGGGGGAGTGAACAAGTCTCTCAGCGTGGACGAACGCGATCAGCTTCTCAAGGACATCTACCAGATGGTCGCGTGGAGCCGCGAGGCGGTCCAGATCATCCGCGGCCTGTTCGAGAAAAATCTCGAGGAATACAACGCGTTCGGGCGTTTTCCTGCCAACAGCATGAGCCTGGTACGCGCCGACGGAGCGATGGACTTGTATCACGGCGGATTGCGTGCGCGCGATGCGGCGGGCAAAGTGATTTTCGACCATCACAATTACGAACACTATTGGGAAGTCATCTCCGAGGACGTCAAGCCCTGGTCCTACATGAAGTTCCCGTTCATGAAGGCGCTCGGCCCGGATGATGGCTGGTATCGCGTCGGGCCGCTGGCACGCGTGTCCAACTGCGATTTCATACCGACACCGCTGGCGGACAAGGCCCGTGAGGAATTCCTGGCCTTCGACGCCGGACGCGCGGCCGGCGCCACGCTAGGCTATCACTGGGCGCGCATGATCGAAATGCTGCATGCGGCGGAGACCATCAAGGACTTGCTACATGACGAGGATATTCTCGGTACCGACCTGATGGCAAAGGGCGAGCGGGCGCAGCGCGGTGTCGGCGTGATCGAGGCGCCGCGCGGCACACTGATCCATCACTATCGGGTGAACGAGGACGACCAGATAATCCGCGCCAACCTGATTGTCTCGACCACCCACAACAACCAGCCAATGAACGAGGCGATTCGCCAGGTGGCCAGGCAGTATCTGAACGGCAAGAAGCTCACCGAGGGCCTGCTCAACCACATCGAAGTGGCGATCCGCTGCTTCGATCCCTGCCTGTCCTGTGCCACGCATGCGCTGGGGCAGATGCCGCTGGAAGTGGAACTGATCGATGCCGAGGGCGGATGTGTTGACCGCCTGGTCAAGAACCAGCTCGCGGCTAGTTCGGCTGATTGAACGCGCCGATTCTCATCTTCGGCTGGGGCAATCCCAGCCGCGGCGACGATGCAGTCGGACCGCTGCTGGTCGAACGCATTGACGCCTTGAATTTCCCCGGTGTTGAGTGCCTGACGGACTTTCAACTGCAGGTGGAACACGCGCTTGATCTCAAAGGCAGGCAGCGCGTGCTGTTCATCGATGCCAGTGTTGAGGCGGCAACTCCCTTTACCGTGACGCCCCTCATTGCGGACAAGGATGCCAGTTTCACCAGCCACGCCATGTCGCCTCAGGCGATCCTGCATGCCTTCACGCAACTGGAAGGCTGCCCTCCTCCGCCATGTTGGATGCTGGCCGTACGCGGTGAAAGCTTCGAACTGGGCGAACAACTCAGTTCTTCCGCCGAGCTGCATTTGAAAGCGGCTCTGCAGTGGGTTCAACGCTGGCTAGACGCCTAATTCGCCTGAATGCTAACTCGGCGTCAAGCGCCAGCGTCCGAGAAGGTTGTAGCGAGCACCTTGAGGCAAGAGTTGGGATTCGGCCAGGACGAACTCCTGCACCGGCCAACCAAACGTGTCGAATTGGGGCAGTTCTGCGACGCCGCGCGCCTTGCGCAGCAAGGTCACATGCGCGACGAAATCGCGCAATTCGATCGGCAGTCCCTCCTCGGTCAGGAGTTCCGCGAGTTGCCCGACCAAAATCATCAAGTCAAGTGGCGGTTCGCTGCAGCCCACCCATGCGATTTGCTTCTTTTGCCAGCACGACCAGCGGTCGAAATGCAGCGTGAAGGGTGTTCCATGCACACGCGTTGCAGCAGCGCGCAGGTTTTCGATGTGATGCGCTGGAACGTTGCCGAGAAAAAGCAGGGTCATGTGCAGCATGTCGCGCTGTACCTGGCGACCGCCGCAGACAGCATGCAATTGTTTTCCTGCTTGATGAAGTCGGCTTAAGGTGGCGGCATCCGGCCACAAGGCGAAAAAAACACGCCGATTGTCTGTGGTTTCAGGCATCGCTGCGCACCAGCAGGGCCACTGCCTGCGCAGCGATACCCTCGCCGCGTCCAGTAAAGCCGAGCCGCTCTGTGGTTTTGCCCTTGATATTGACGCATGTAGGATCGATTTGCAGATCGGCAGCGATGTTGCTTTGCATGCTGTTCACGTAAGGCGCGATGCGCGGCGCCTGAGCAATGACCGTGGCATCAAGATTGCCCACCTGCCAGCCTGCCTGCCGCACGGTGTTCATGGCATCACGCAGCAGTACCCGACTGTCGGCACCTGCCCAGCGTGCGTCGGAGTCCGGGAAATGCCGGCCGATATCGCCCAGGCCGGCAGCGCCCAGCAGGGCGTCGGTAATTGCATGCAGCAGCACGTCAGCGTCCGAATGGCCATACAGGCCGCGCTCGAAGGGTATCTCGACACCGCCCAGCAGCAACTTGCGTCCGGGCACCAAGGGGTGCACGTCGTAACCCTGACCTATGCGTATATTCAATTTTCGTCTCCGCGATGTTGCAATATCCATTTGGCGAGCAGCAGATCAACGGGATAGGTGACCTTGAGATTGGTCGGGTCCGCCGCGACCAGTTTGGGATGGAATCCGATCGCTTCCATGGCGCTCGCCTCATCGGTCACATTGGCGTGATTCTCCAAGGCGCGGCGCAGGTAGGCATGCCGGAACATCTGCGGCGTCTGGGCCTGCCACAGCGCTGCGCGGGATACGGTGGCGCCGATGCTTCCCAATGCATCGGCACGTTTCAGTGTATCCGTGACCGGCACCGCGAGAATGCCACCGTCATCGGTATCGGCGACACCGTCGATCAACGCATCAACATGCCAAGGCATCAGGCACGGACGTGCCGCGTCATGCACCAGAATCCAGTCTTGAGCCCGAACCTGGGCCGCAGTGGCGCGCAAACCATTCCGGACACTTTCCGCACGTGTCGCGCCGCCGCAGAACAAAGGTGCGAGCTTTGGTTCCAGTTCCGACCAGTCGTACCGGCTCCAATCACTGTCGTCGGGAGACAGCACCACAAACACTTTCTTGATTCTTGCGACATCGCACAAGGTGGCGAGCGCGTGATAAATCAGCGGCCTGTCTGCCAGCGGCAAATATTGCTTGGGTCGCTCGCCACCCATGCGAGTGCCGTTGCCTGCGGCGGGTACAAGAGCGAAATAGGCTGAGGCTGCTGGCGGAGTCATACCGGGATTGTAAGGTAAGGACTAGAATCTTTAAACGTCACTTTGCGCCACATGGAGGAGCGGATTGCGATGGAATTCTTCGGCGCCAGCGCCCCACAACATCTGGATGCCTTTGTTACCAGCCTGGGCATCGGTTTATTGCTGGGTCTTGAGCGCGAACGTCATACCGATCCCAAGGCGGGGCTGCGCACGTTTGCCCTCGTGGCTCTGCTCGGCACACTCAGCGCCATGCTTGGGGAAAAGGCTGGTAGTGGCTGGGTGCTTGCGCTGGGGCTGATCACGGTAGCGGGAATCATGATTGCCGCCAACCTCGCCGATCCCAATGACGACGGCGATCCGGGCACGACCTCGGTGGTGGCCCTGATGGTCTGCTATTGCCTCGGCGCAACGGTGTGGTTCGGGCATGCCACGCTCGCGGTCATGCTGGCAATCACCAGCACTGCCCTGCTCTACTTCAAGGCCGAACTGCATGGTTTCACCCACAATCTGACGCACAAGGATCTGATCTCGATCATCCAGTTTGCCGTGCTGACTTTCATCGTCCTGCCGATCCTGCCGGATAACGATTACGGCCCCTATGCCGCATTGAACCCGCATCAGATCTGGCTCATGGTGGTTTTGATCGCCGGTGTTTCACTTGCCGGTTATGCTGCCCTGCGCTTTGTCGGAGCGCGGCATGGCGCGGCGGTGATCGGACTGTTCGGTGGCATGGCTTCGAGCACCGCCACCACCATGGTGTTTGCCCGTCACGCCCGGATGCAGAGCGATCTGGTGCGCACCGCGACCGTGGTCGTGCTGCTGGCAAATCTGGTGGTGATGCTGCGGCTCGAGGTCATCAGTCTGGTGGTTGCGCCAAACCTGGCTTTGCCGTTGACCCTGGTGCTGGGCAGCGGTTTGCTGTTCGGGCTGGCGGTGACCGCCTACGGCTGGCGCAGCCTGGGGGCACATGGCGAATTGCCCATGCCGGAAGTCACCAATCCTACCGAATTGCGCACAGCGCTGAGTTTCGGCTTGCTCTATGCGGCTGTGCTGTTGTGCTCCGCCTGGTTGGAAGACATCGCCGGCAACAAGGGGCTGTACATGGTTGCCCTGATCTCGGGATTGACCGATGTGGATGCCATTACCCTGTCGAGCCTGCACTTGTTCAATCTGGACAAGCTGGATGCCGGCCAGACCGTCACCTCGATCGCCTTGGCGATCGGCGCCAACCTGCTTTTCAAGACCGGTCTGGTGATCGTGATCGGCGGCGCAGCCTTGGCACGCCGCGCCTTGCCCGGTCTCTGCGCAATAGGCATCGGCCTGCTGGCCGGCACGCAGCTATTTACCTGAACCTTCCTGGAGATGAGTCATGATTAATCCAGCAACCCGTGCACCAGCTGTGGCCGGGATGTTCTATCCGGGATCTGCTGCAGTTTTGATGGATGAAGTTCAGCAGTTCATGGCCAACGCCAAGGCGGGAGTTGCAGGCATACCCAAGGCTCTGATCGTCCCGCACGCCGGCTATGTTTATTCCGGACCGGTGGCAGCAAGCGCCTACGCCTGCTTGGCTGCTGCCCGGGGTTCGATAAAGCGCGTGGTCCTGCTTGGACCGACGCACCGCG
Organism: Sterolibacterium sp.; assembly: GCA_041674465.1. Lineage (GTDB taxonomy): Bacteria > Pseudomonadota > Gammaproteobacteria > Burkholderiales > Rhodocyclaceae > JACRAR01. The sequence continues at coordinate 2,987 of JBAYVV010000037.1, read as the reverse complement.
TCGCCATCAGGGGGCTGGCACTCCCCGCAACGGGTGCTTTCGACATGCCCCTGGGCCGAGTGACGCTGGATGCGGAACTGGAGCAAATGGTGCTGAAATTACCTCAGGTTCAGCAAAGCGCCGCGGTGCATGCGCAGGAACATTCACTCGAAGTGCAACTGCCGTTTCTGCAGATGATCCTGGATGACTTTACGCTGTTGCCGCTTGCGGTTGGCATGGCAAGCGCCGAGGAGGTGGCCGAGGTACTGGACTGCGTCTGGGGTGGCAGGGAAACCCTGATCGTGATCAGTTCCGACTTGTCCCATTACCATCCTTACGCGCAAGCGCAGCAACTGGACCAGGAAACAGCCCGGCAAATCGTCGCGTTGCAGCCACTGGCCGATCATCAGCAGGCATGCGGTGCTACGCCGATCAACGGTTTGCTCTTGTGCGCCCGGCACCGTGGCATGCAGGCACAACTGCTGGACCTGCGCAATTCGGGTGACACCGCCGGCGACCGTTCACGTGTCGTGGGTTACGGCGCCTTCGCGTTTCAGGAAAGCCCGGCTTATGAACAATGATCCTGGCAGCATTCTGCTGACACTGGCGCGCAATGCCATCGCCGAAAAACTGGGTGCTGCTCATCTGCCCAACCCCGAATCGTCATCCCATCCAGCCCTGCTTGAGCGTGGCGCAGTGTTTGTGACGCTGACCCAGAATGGCGATCTGCGCGGCTGTATCGGCTCGCTGGAAGCCTGGCGACCATTGCATGAGGACGTCAGCGCCAATGCGGTAGCAGCAGCTTTGCGCGACCCGCGTTTTCCTCCCTTGAGTGCCGATGAACTGGCCAAAACGCGCGTTGAAGTTTCACTGCTGACACCCGCCCAGCCCATGAGTTTCGCCAGCGAAGCCGATGCCACAGCACAACTGCGACCCCTCATCGATGGCGTCATCCTTGAATACGGCAAGCATCGCGGCACTTTTTTGCCGCAAGTCTGGGAATCCTTGCCGGAACCAGGAGAATTCATGGCACAACTCAAGCGCAAGGCCGGCTTGCCTCCGAACTTCTGGAGCAACGAATTGAAGCTGTCGCGCTATCAGGTCGAGAAGTGGAAAGAACCCTTGTGAGCGTGGTCGAAAGCCGTCATCCGGCAAACTGGTGGCACAGGCTTGAAGACGGCCGCATCCAGTGCGACCTCTGTCCGCGCGACTGCAAGCTGCATGAAGGCCAGCGCGGCGCCTGCTTCGTGCGAGCGATGCGCGACGGCCAGATGGTACTGACAACGTATGGGCGCAGTTCCGGTTTTTGTATCGACCCAATCGAAAAGAAGCCGCTCTACAATTTTTTCCCTGGGTCGAGCGTACTCTCGTTCGGCACGGCCGGCTGCAACCTGGCCTGCAAGTTCTGCCAGAACTGGGACATTTCCAAGTCGCGCGAAATGGACACGCTCATGGATGCCGCGACTCCTGAAGCCATCGCTGCAGCGGCGGCGAAGCACGACAGCAGGAGCGTCGCATTTACCTACAACGACCCGGTGATATTTGCCGAATACGCGATGGACACCGCCGACGCCTGCCATGCTCTGGGAGTACAGACGGTGGCGGTGACAGCTGGCTACATGCATGCGGCACCGCGCCGGGAGTTCTACGCCCGGATGGATGCTGCCAACGTCGACCTCAAGGCATTCACCGATGCGTTCTACGCCAAACTTTGTGTCGGTCACCTGCAGGATGTTCTTGACACACTGGTCTACGTGCATCACGAAACCGACTGCTGGCTGGAGATTACGACCCTGCTGATTCCGGGCCACAACGATTCGGAAAAGGAAATCGCCGAACTTTCGCAATGGGTGGCCAGGGAACTCGGACCCGATGTGCCGCTGCATTTTTCCGCCTATCATCCCGACTACAAGCTGCGCGATGCGCCGCCGACTTCACCGCAGATTCTCAAGCATGCCCGACGCATTGCGCTGGACAACGGCTTGCACTATGTCTATCTCGGCAATGTGCATGACCAGGAAGGCGATGCCACTTATTGCCCAGGTTGCGGCAAAGCCGTGATCGCCCGCGACTGGTACCAGATCCTGGCCTATCAGCTGACAGAAGAAGGGCACTGTCAACGTTGCGGCACTGCAATTGCGGGGCGCTTTGGAAATTATGGTGGGCCTTTCGGCGCCAGGCGCATCCCCGTCAAAATGTCAGCGAGTTAAGCGGCGGTCAGACGCCGGACATCTGCCCCCGCCTGCTTATGCCTTTTCGAAAACCAGTTGTCCTTTCTTGACCGTGGCACGGATCGTGTCCTTGGCGGCGAACTTGCCTTCAAGGATGGCTCTCGCCAGGGGATTCTCGATCCTTTCCTGGATGGCGCGCTTCAGCGGACGCGCACCGAAAATTGGGTCGAAGCCCGCCTCGGCGATCTCGGACAGCGCCGCTTCGCTGACTTCGAGCTTCATGTCCAGCTTGGCCAGACGTTTTTCCAGATAGCCCAACTGGATCTTGGCGATGGCGGCAATATTCTTCTCGTCGAGGGCATGGAACACCACGATTTCATCGATGCGGTTGACGAACTCCGGGCGGAAATAGGATTTCACCTCGCCCATCACTGCCAGCTTGATCACCTGGTAATCATCGCCGCTCATCTGCTGGATCATTTGCGAACCGAGATTGGAAGTCATGACGATCACGGTATTCTTGAAATCCACGGTGCGGCCCTGCCCGTCAGTCATACGACCGTCATCGAGCACTTGCAGCAGCACGTTGAACACGTCCGGATGAGCCTTTTCGACCTCGTCGAAAAGAATCACGCTGTAAGGTTTGCGCCGTACCTGTTCGGTCAGGTGTCCGCCTTCCTCGTATCCGACGTAGCCCGGAGGCGCACCGATCAAGCGTGCCACCGAATGTTTCTCCATGAATTCGCTCATATCGATACGAATCAGATGGTCTTCCGCGTCGAACAGAAATTCTGCCAGGGCCTTGCACAATTCGGTCTTGCCGACACCGGTGGGGCC
>JBAYVV010000036.1:0-29061 GCA_041674465.1 Sterolibacterium sp. | reverse complement strand
CGAAGCGCGACTCGACGCCGAGCGGCGGCTGGAACAGGCTGCGCTGGATCGGCAAGCCAGCGAAGCCGGTGCCGCTGAGCAAGCCGAGGCACGTGAACAAGCGGAAACCGAGTCTGTCAGAAGCGCACAGCGGCGTGCCAAGGCAGATGCCGAAGCCATCGAAGCAGCGAAGCGACGGCGTGAGGCGGATGAACGCAGACAACAACAGGCTGCAGCAAGAGTAATCGCCGAGGCTGAAGCCGAGCGCCTGGCGCGTGAACGCATCGAAACCGACGCCCGGGCACTGGAAGCTTTCCGCTTGCGCGAACAAACAGAAAGCGAGGCCAAAGCCCTGGCGGATATCCGCACGCGTGCCGACCAAATTCTGGAAACTCAGGCGCATACGCTGATCGCCACGGAACGGGCGGCCACTGCAGCGGCTGCGGCCCGCATCGATGCCGAAAATCAAGCCGCCAGAAAAGCACGCGACAAGTTGGTGGCGGAAACAGAAGCACGCGAATGCAGCGAAGCGCGTCTTGAAGCGGAACGTCTTGCCGAAACCGCAGCCCTGGCAAGGCAAACCGCGGTAGCTCAATTGCAAGAGGAAACTACAGCAGGCCGTGCCGCCGCGGAACAAGCCGGCACAGCACGAAAAGAGCGGATCAAGCTGGAACTGTCAGTTCTTCAAAGCAGTTTGCGTGTCATGGGCGGGCGCATGGTGGGCATGCTGAGCCTGCCTTTATTGCTGCTGGGCATTGGGCTGGGTATCTGGCTGGGCATCACTCTGGACAGACTGGGACACACCTCAAGTGTCGGTAATGTGCCAATCACCCTGAATGCCTTGGGTAAAGTGATCGGCTTCTCTCCGGAACCGGTCGAAAGCCCGCGCCTGGCAAAACTACCTCTGGTGCTTCGCCTGGACAAAGACCTGGATGCATTCACCCGCAGAGTGCAACGCCTGCCGGGCAAGCGCAACTGAAGAATACGTTATGATCCGTCCAGCAGAGCCTCTATGTAAAAGGCGACGCAGACGGACTGGACGAGGCACATCGACAATTTCTCTATAAGGCTTTCGGGCTTATCTCTGGACGTGGCGAGATGATCGGCCAAGGCACACGCACCGAACTGCTTTGGATTGTGGCCGGGCAAAGCCTGGTTCTGCTCCTGGGCATGCTCACCCTGAAGCTGCTGACCTATCTGCTGGGGCCGGAGGAATATGGGCGCTTCGCGTTGGGACTGACCATCGCCGGAACGCTCAATCTTTTCGTGTATGGCCCTCTCGGCCATGCTGTCGCCCGCTATTTTCATATCTGCAGCAACCGTGGCAATCTTGACGAACTGGAACAGTTATCGAGACGTTTGCTGCAGGGCATCGCGCTCGGTGTTCTGATCATCGGTGTTGCAGTGGCATTCTGGAGCGGCTCGGATCATGTCTGGGACATTTTGATTCTCGCTGCTTTAGGCTATGGCGTGGCAAGCGGAACCCTGTCGGTCTGGCTGGCTGAACTCAACACGCGACGTGAGCGGCGCAGCTACAGCATCTTGCAGTCCGCCGATGCGCTGCTGCGCCTGACCGGATCCATGGTTCTGGTAATGCTTATAGGCATTCTTGGCAGTGCCGCCATGTCGGGTTTCCTGCTTGGCGCTGTCGCATCCTTGCTGCTGACCTGGTGGATCGCGAGGAGAAACACGACGAGAAATACAACGGCCCTCACCGATTTGCGCAAACTGTTCGGCAAGGGCACTCTCAGTCGGGACTTCGGTGCTTACGCCGGCTCCATCAGTTTGTTCGCAATCCCGGCCATCTTTTCGAATTATGGCGATCGGTGGATCATCCAGCAGATGTTGAGTGACGCTCATGTGGGAATTTATGTGGCGCTGGCACAAATCGCCAATGCACCCGCCAACCTGATCCTGGCGATCTTTTCGCAAACCATCAACCCGATACTGTTTCAGCTTGCCGGAGATGCCACTGACAGCGAGTCGATACGCACCAGTCGCCAGATGCTCTACCGCGCATTGCTGCAGTTGATCGGCCTGCTGACGCTGATGACCATCGGCAGCTATGCCCTCGGCGAGTGGATCGTGATTACGCTGACCAGTTCGGAATTTGTGCCTTACGCCCGATTGTTGTGGGTACTGGTCCTGTCAGCGGCCCTATTCCAGATTGGCCAAGCCTTGGCCGCCGAGGCCTTTTTGTACAACCGACCCTTCCAGTTATTCTTCCCGAAAATGCTGCATGCCCTGGTTTTTCTGGGAATGTCGTTGTGGCTGGTGCAAAGCAGGCAGCTTGAAGGCGTGGCCATTGCGGCCGTGATTGCCTCGGCAATTTATCTTCCCTTGGTATTGCTAGCCAATACTCGTGCCGCCAAAGCGCGAGTCCTTGTCGGTGTCGATGGCTCCCCGGAAATCATCCGATGATCGCATTCTTGCGCAACTGGCTGCGATCCTCGCCGATCTACGCTTTCAATCAGGTATTGCGTGATCGCTGGATCAGAATGCAAGCGGCATCGGTTCCTGCAGGCGCCAGGGTTCTCGATGTGGGCGCAGGTTCATGCCCCTATCGTGCTGATTTTGCTCATTGCGACTATCGTAGCCAGGATTTCAGCGGGCTGCGCGGTGACCAGTTGCGTCATGGCGATTATGGCCAGATCGACTATATCTGCGATGCCACCGACATTCCCGTGGCGGACGCCAGCATCGATGTCGTCCTGTGCACCGAAATGCTCGAACATGTCGCCTACCCCGAGCGTGTCATCAAGGAATTCGCGCGCATCCTGAAACCGGGCGGCAAGCTGATACTCACAGCGCCACTCGGTTCCGGCCTGCATCAGGAGCCCTATCATTATTACGGTGGCTTCACACCATTCTGGTACCGGAAATTTCTCGGCGAGGCGGGTTTCACCGATATCCTTGCGGAACCCAATGGCAACTTTTTTGCCTTTTTTTCCCAGGAAGTGATCCGTTTCATGCGGCTTTCCTCGCCTCTGCGCTTGCCTTTGCTTATCGGTCTGCTGTGGCTGCCGTTCTGGTTGCTGCTGTTGCCGATCCTGGGCATGCTGATGCCCCCCATCGCCATAGTGCTGGATCGTCACGACAAAGAACAACGTTTCACTGTCGGCTATCATGTCACCGCCAGGCGCACGACAACGCAACATGCTTGAGCAATATATCCGCCAACATCCCCGCCTGTTGCGTTGGGCTTATGCCGTACAGCGCTGGTTACGGCCGGTGCGCGAGCATCCGCTCGCCGCCATTCCGGCTTATATCAGACTGCTGGCCGATTGGCGGCGCTATCTGGCTGCCGGAGGCCAGGCCAGGCTGATGGACTTCTATCCCTGTTTGAGCGACCGTACTGCGGCAACCAAGATCGATCCCCATTACTTCCATCAGGCGGTCTGGGCGTTGCGGCAGTTGTACCCAAAGCCTCCCGTCGAGCACGTGGATATCGGCTCCGACAGCAAGTTGGTCGGCATGCTCAGCGTCGTCACGCGGGTGGTCTTCGTCGATATCCGACCGCTCGCGGTACAACTGGAACATCTCGAATGCCGCGCCGGCACAATCCTGGACCTGCCTTTCGCGGATGCCTCGGTAATGTCTCTGTCCTGCTTGCACGTACTTGAACATATTGGTCTTGGACGTTACGGCGATCCGCTCGATCCGCAAGGCAGCGTCAAGGCTTGCCGGGAGCTGGTACGGGTCCTGGCACCCGGCGGCCGTCTTTATCTGTCCACGCCAGTCGGCCGCTCGCGCGTGCAATTCAACGGGCAACGCGTGTTTTCGGTAGAGCAGGTGCTGGAACATCTTCAGCCGCTGGATTTGGTCGAGCTGGCGCTGGTCGATCCCGACGGACGCTTTTTGTCCGGCTTGAATCCGCGACAGGCCACAGACCTGGCATGTCGCGAAGGTCACCTCGATTTTTCCCTGGGTTGTTTCGTGTTTTCACAGCCACTAGGATAAGGAAATAGCATGGCGGGCTTCAGCTGGATTCTGCATCGCCTGACGGACAAACTGTCACGTCGAACTGTTGCAGAAGGCAAACAATCCTATTCGCAATGCGGTGAAGATCTAATCGTCAGATACATTTTCGATTCGCTGCGCATTGCAGCGCCGCGTTATCTCGATATCGGCGCCCATCACCCGCATTACCTGAACAATACCTATCTCTTTTATGCTGCAGGCGGACGCGGCGTCAATATCGAACCCGACCCGGAATTGTTTGCCGACTTCACCACCCGACGACCGCGCGACTTCAACCTGAACATCGGCATTGGCACTGCGGAGGAAAGGCTGCAGTTTTTCGTTATGAGCGTCAGGACGCTCAATACTTTTTCCTCAGCGGAAGCGTACCAGTTGGAACAGGAGGGCAAGGTCAGGATAGAGCGGGTACTGGAAATTCCGGTACGTCCGGTGAATGCTATCTTGCAGGAGTATTTTGCGGACGCTGATCCGGACTTTGTCTCCCTCGATGTCGAGGGACTGGATCTCGATATATTGCGCAGCCTTGACTTTTCGCGCTGGCGGCCCAAGGTCCTGTGCGTCGAAACCATCACCTATTCGGATCAACGCAGTGGCATCAAGATTCCGGAAATTGCCGAGCTGCTGCATGGCCAAGGATATTTTTCCTTCGCCGACACCCATGTCAATACCATTTTCGTCGACCGCCAGGTTTGGCAAGCCGCTTAAGCAAGTTGGCCATGAAGATTCTGTGTGTCTTTGGACGTCATGCCTACGGCAACCCGGCCCGAGGGGAAAGCTATGAATTCGTCAACTTCATTCCGGCTTTGCATAAGCTGGGCCACGAGGTGGCGCTGTTCGATTGTTTCGATCGTACGACCTACCAGGATTTTGCCGAACTGAATCGGGCTTTCCTAAAAGCGGTAGAGCGCGAGCAGCCACAGCTCATATTCTGTGTCCTGATGGGGTACGAGTTGTGGAGCGAAACCCTGCACCTGGCCAAGCAGGCCAGTGGCGCCTGTCTGCTCAACTGGGCTGCCGATGACTCCTGGAAGTACGAGGAATTTTCACGCTATCGCGCGCCTTCTTTCGATATCTATGCCACCACCTATCGTTCCGCACTGCAGAAGGCAAGCCGGGATGGATTTGAAAATTTCACACTGACACAGTGGGCGGCCCCCACCAGCCTGATACGGGATCCCAAGCCGGCCAGTGCCTGTCGCTATACAGTCAGCTTCGTTGGTTCAGCCTATGGCAATCGCCGCGAGTGGATCACCGATTTGCGCCAGCGCGGCATCGAAGTCTGCTGCTTCGGCCATGGCTGGGAGAGCGGAGCCGTTTCGGCTGATCAAGTCGGCGCAATCATCAACGATTCGACGATCAGCCTGAATTTCGGCGATTCGGGTTTGGTCCTGCAGGGAGGGCGCATGCACCATAGCCGCCAGATCAAGGCGCGCATTTTCGAGGTACCGGCCGCCGGAGGCTGTCTCCTGACAGAAACAGCCGAGGGTTTGGAAGAGTATTTCATTCCAGGCGAAGAAATCGAAACCTTCTCCGACATCAATGCGCTCGCCGACAAAATCAAACAACTGCTCGCCAATCCTGACCGACGCAATCGCATCGCCCAAGCCGGAAATCAACGCGTACGCCGTGGCCATACCTACGAAATCCGCTTGCAGCCGCTCCTCGAGAAAGTTCCTCCCGGGCAAAGTCAAACACAGTCGACTGACTGGCCGGCCTTTGAAAGGCTGATTGAACGGCATCGTCCGGGGTGGTGGTTGCGGTTGTTGAAGATATTGCTGACCGGACCGTGCATGCTGATCTGGGGCCGGCAGCGCGGCCCGCGCGCCGCGCGCCGCCTGCTGTTTGAACTCAACTGGCGTATTGCCGGTTCTCATACCTACAGCGCCGGCGGCTGGCCCGGTCGCCTGTTCTTTCGGGAAAGTTGAGCCGAATGCCTCCGCCCGTCGTCAGCATCGCCCTGTCCATGCGCAATGCCGCAGCCAGCATCGCCTTGACTCTGCAGTCGCTGATCGACCAGAGCTTTACCGATTGGGAATTGCTGTTGATCGATGACGGTTCCAGCGACGATAGCCTTGCCGTGGCAAAACGATTCCATGATAACCGCATCAAGCTGCTCTGCGACGGACGCCATCTGGGCTTGGCAACCCGCATGAACGAGGCCGTGGCTGCGTCGCGCGGACGCTATATTGCCCGCATGGATGCCGACGACATTGCCTACCCGGAACGTATTGCCAGACAGGTCGCCTATCTTGAAGAGCATCCCGAAATCGATCTGCTCGGAACACGCGCGATCATCTTTGACAATGCCGGCCAGGTTGTCGGTCAACTGCCGTCCGAGACCAGCCATCAGGAAATTGCGGCCCGCCCCTGGCGGGGCTTCTACCTGGCGCATCCAACCTGGATGGGACACAGCGCATGGTTCAGGAAGCACCCTTACGATGCCCGCTTGCCGAAAGCCCAGGACTACGATCTGCTGTTGCGCAGTCACGCCACCAGCCGCTTCGCCTGCCTGCCGGAGATCTTGCTCGGCTATCGGCAGGAGCATCTGTCGCTTGCAAAAACCCTGACCACCCGGATGCAGGTCGCGCAGGCAGCCATGAATTTCGGCAAGGCCCATGGAGAATACATTCGCCCGCTATTCACGATGGTTCAGCAGCTTGCCAAGTCCGGGGTGGATGCACTGGCGATACTGACCGGCCTGCATTACCGCATGCTGCAGCATCGCGCCTTGCCGGTTGCCCTCGAGGAACGAGAGCAATGGCGACAGCTCTGGCAACGGCTCAATTCGGCGAACAACGCAAGATGTGTGGAATAACGGGACTTTGGGCCACATCAGACAGCGCCGATGCGGCTGAAGTTGCTGCACGCATGGGCACTCAATTGATCCACCGCGGTCCCGATGACGAAGGCGTATGGTCCGATTCCACTGCGGGCATCGCCCTGGCTCAGCGGCGTCTCTCTGTTCTCGATCTTTCACCGGAAGGCCACCAGCCGATGCATTCGCACGACGGGCGCCATGTCATCGTCTTCAACGGCGAAATCTACAACCATCTCGAGCTGCGCACAGCACTGGACAATACGCCGTGGCGCGGCCATTCCGACACCGAGGTATTGCTGGCTGCCATCACCCGCTGGGGTCTCGAATCTGCACTGAAGCGTTGCGTCGGCATGTTCGCGCTGGCGCTTTGGGACAAGCAGGATCACAGCCTGTCTCTGGCACGCGACCGGCTGGGAGAGAAGCCCCTGTATTACGGCTGGGTGGATAAGACGCTGGTGTTCGCTTCCGAACTTAAGGCGCTGCGAGTTCATCCGGCCTGGCGCGGAGAAATTGACCGCAACGCGCTGACGCTTTATCTGCGCTACGGCAACGTCCCCGCACCGCACTGCATTTATCGCGACATCCACAAGCTCGCACCGGCAACGATCGCCATATTTCACACGGCTGACTCCAAGCCAGCACCTTACCCCTACTGGAGCGCATCGGAAACAGCGCAACAAGGGCAATCGAAACCATTGCAATTGACCGATGACGAAGCAGTTGCCGAACTTGAAAGGGTATTGCATCAATCAATTACCGGCCAATCCCTTGCCGACGTGCCGTTGGGCGCTTTTCTTTCGGGGGGTATCGATTCTTCCCTGATCGTCGCGTTGATGCAGAAGAACAGCAGTCGCCCGGTAAGCACTTTCACGATCGGCTTCCATGCCGAAGGTTATGACGAGGCACCCCACGCTGCGGCTGTCGCCCGCCATCTCGGGACTGAGCATACCCAACTGTATGTGACACCGGAAGAAGCCAGGGCAGTCATCCAGCGCCTGCCCACCGTGTATGACGAGCCATTCGCCGACTCCTCGCAGATCCCTACCTTGTTGGTGGCTGCACTGGCGCGCCGGGAAGTAACGGTGGCCTTGTCGGGCGATGGCGGTGATGAACTTTTCGGGGGCTATACGCGCTATCGCTGGGGTCCGCGCATCCTGCAGCATGGCCTCCTGCTCAGGCAATCGCTGGCAGCATTGCTGGGTGCATTCTCTCCGGGCACTTGGGACAAGTTGTTTCATTGCCTGCCTGGAGCCGGCATGCCCTCGGCGCCAGGCGACAAGCTGCAAAAACTGGCCGCATTGCTGCGTTGCAATTCGCGGCGGGATCTGTATCAGCAGCTTGTATCCTTTTGGCCGAATCCATCAAGTATCGTGATCGGCGGCGAGGAAACGATTCCCGGGCAGGACTGGCCGGACGAGGGAGATTTCGCCGAGCAAATGATGCTGCGTGATGCGCTGGGATATCTGCCGGACGATATACTTGCCAAAGTTGATCGGGCGAGCATGAGCGTCAGTCTGGAAACCAGGGCTCCCTTCCTTGATCATCGGGTATTCGAGTTCGCCTGGCAGTTGCCCATGCCGCTGAAGATTCGCGGCCAGGAAAGCAAATGGCTGTTGCGGCAGTTGTTATACCGATACGTGCCGCGTGATTTGATCGAACGGCCCAAGGCAGGTTTCAGCGTGCCTATCGGTGAATGGCTGCGAGGTCCCTTGCGGGAATGGGCGGAGGCGCTGCTTGACGAAACCCGCTTGCGGCGGGATGCTTATTTCGATCCCCTGCCGGTTCGCCAGACCTGGCTGGAACACCAGCGGGGAATTCGCAACTGGCAACACCGCTTGTGGGCGATTTTGATGTTTCAGACTTGGCTAGACAATAATTCGAGTTGATGGAAAAGCGCAAAATCTGCTTTGTCGTCACCAGCCCCTTTACGCTCAAGGTGTTTATGCTCAAGCATCTTGAGGCATTGGCTGATGATTACGCCGTCACCATGATCTGTAACGTATCAGGTGCCACCGAAGTCGCGCTCAAGCTCAATCCGCAAATTCGTTTGATCGACTTGCGCATCGAAAGAGAAATATCTCCCTGGCGCGACATCCTGGCCCTCATGGCACTGCTGCGCGTTTTCCGGCGCGAGGGCTTTCTCGTGGTCCATACCATCACGCCCAAGGCCGGTTTGCTGGCCCAGGTCGCGGCATACCTGGCTGGCGTTCCGCATCGCATCCACACCTTCACCGGCCAGGTTTGGGTGACTCAACACGGTCTGGCAAAAATTCTGTTGAAGAATATCGACCGGTTTTACGCCGCCTGCGCGACACACATTCTCGTTGACAGTCCCTCCCAACACGATTTTCTGATCAAACAAGGTGTGCTGCCCAAGGGACGGGGAACAGTGCTGGGACAGGGCTCCATATCCGGGGTGGACATTCAGCGTTTTGCGCCCAATCATCAGATGCGGCAGGAAATCAGAACCCGGGTGGGCATGCCGGAGGACGCGGTAATGTTCCTTTATCTGGGGAGACTCAAGCGCGACAAGGGCGTGCTCGATCTCGCCCGTAGTTTTGCGACGCACGCCCGGAACCATCCAAGTTCCTGGCTGGTCGTCGTCGGACCGGATGAGGAGCGACTCTCTGCTGCCTTGCTTGAATGCTGTGCCGCTGTCTCGGACAGGGTGTTCCTGTTTGGCTACACGGCGACTCCCGAACATTACATGGCGGCGGCAGATGTCCTGTGCCTGCCGAGTTACCGGGAAGGGTTCGGAAGTGTCATCCTCGAGGCGGCTGCCTGCAATTTGCCATCCATCGCTTCGAGAATTTTCGGAATTACCGATGCTGTTGTCGACGGTCAGACCGGCTACCTGCATGAGGCGGGGGACATCGGGGCAATCGTCCAACTGCTGGACAAATTTGCCGAAAGCAAATCCCTCCGGGAAGGCATGGGCGCATGCGCGAGACAACGCACGTTGCGGGAATTTTCTGGCGAACGGCTGACCGGCGAACTGGTTGCCTATTATCGTGCCCTGCTCGCAGTGGAATGATATTCCCGTCGAATTGATGATGACCTGCGCCACCCTGCTTCTGCCACCTGCGACAGCCTTCATCTTGTCTTTTGGCATCCTGATGCTCCTGCTCAGATCCGGGACAGCCAGATACCTGGCCATGGATCACCCCAACCAGCGTTCGCTGCATCGTCAACCCGTGCCACGCGGCGGCGGTGTCGCAATCATTCTCGCGCTGTTCGGGGCGTGGGGTTTATTGCTCCAGCCAGCCACGCTCATGATGCTGCTGGTGGGCGTACTGGCGGGAATCTCATACACCGATGACTGGAAGGGGCTGCCGGTCGCAGCCCGTCTGACCGTCCATACCCTGGCTGCCATGGTTCTGGTGCATTCTGGATTGCCTGAACAAAATCTCGATTTCTGGCTAAGCATCGGTTTGGCGGGGTACATCGTCTGGATGACAAACGCCTATAACTTCATGGATGGCGCCGACGGACTCGCCGGTGGCATGGCCGTGTTTGGTTTTTCTGCCTACGCTCTGGCCGCCTTGGCCCCGGCTGAATCTTTTGCGACCCTGTGTTTCACGGTCGCAGCGGCGACAGCCGGATTTCTGCCTTTCAATTTTCCCCCGGCGAAAATATTCATGGGCGATATCGGTTCCATTCCGCTGGGATTTCTCGCCGCAGCGTTGGGGCTCATCGGTTGGCAGCAACAGATATGGCCGTTCTGGTTTCCACTCCTGGTCTTTTCACCGTTCCTGGTGGATGCCAGCGTTACCCTGCTGCGCCGAATGATGCGTGGCGAGCGTTTCTGGCAAGCGCATCGGGAACATTATTACCAGCGATTGATCAGAATGGGATGGAGTCATCGGCGCACCACCCTGTCGGAATACCTGTTGATGGCAGCAGCTTCGGCCAGCAGCCTGGTCGCTTTGCATTGCTCGACAGAGGTTCAAATCTCGATTCTGGTCATCTGGATGGGCATATTTGCGGGTACGATGCTGGCCATCGATCATGCCTGGAAGCGTTTCATCCCGCCTGCTGTTGAACATCCATAATGCTGCGCAGACTACTTGCCATCCTGCATGACTTGGCGGCCAGTGCCCTGGCCTGGTTGCTGGCCTACTGGCTGCGCTTCAATTTCGATATCCCGCCGTTTTTCCAGCAAGGCCTGACAATCACCCTGATATACGTGGTAGCGCTGCAGTCGGCCATCGCCTGGGGTTTCGGTCTGTATCGCGGTATCTGGCGGTTTGCGAGCCTGCCGGATCTTAAACGCATCATCCTGGCAGTTGGCGGATGTGCACTGCTGCTGCCCATGTTTTTCTACATGCTGCAGCTGTTTTCCGTGGTGCCCCGTTCGGTGCTGGTGCTTTATCCCTTGCTGCTGATCCTGTTCATGGGCGGCAGCCGTTTTATCTACCGTTCCTGGAAGGACGGCCACCTGCTTGGGTTCCGGGCAGTCACGGGCGAACCCGTACTGGTTTTGGGAGCGGGTGAAGAGGCGATGAGTCTGTTGCGAGAACTTGAACGCAGCCAGCAATGGCATGTCGTGGGCTTGTTGGACGACGACCCCAACAAACAAAACAGCCTGCTCCACGGCATAGAGGTACTCGGCACACTGGAAGATATTGTTAAACATGCCAGCCATCTGCACGTACGCCAGGCCATCCTGGCGATGCCGGCTGCAACCCATACCGCAAGACATCGTGCGGCACACTTGGCAAGCCAGGCCGGGCTCAGCTTGCTCACAGTGCCCTCATTCGACGACCTGTTATCGGGACGGATCGCCATCTCGCAAATGCGCAGGGTGGAACTGGAGGACCTGCTCGGCCGCGATCCCGTCCAACTCGACGAGCGGGGGCTGCATGGCCTGCTCGAGGGGAAAGTGGTACTGGTCACCGGAGCAGGTGGCTCGATAGGATCCGAGCTGTGTCGCCAGATTGCGCATTACTCGCCGCGTCTGCTGATATTTCTGGATCTCTCCGAATACGCGGTCTACCGCATGGAGCAGGAGTTCACCAAGTCACTCCCTCAGGTTGCGATCAGCTGTCTGGTTGGAGACGTGCGCGATGAGGCGTTACTGACTTTCATTTTTACTGAATATCGTCCGCACGTTGTCTTCCATGCCGCCGCCTACAAGCATGTGCCCCTCATGGAAAACGAGAATGCGTGGCAGGCGCTGCGCAACAATGTGTTGGGCACCTGGCTTGTCGCAGAGGCCGCTCTGAAGCATGGCGCCGAGCGTTTTGTGCTGATTTCCACGGACAAGGCGGTGAATCCGACCAATGTCATGGGGGCCAGCAAACGGCTGGCCGAAATGGTTTGTCAGGTATTGAGCAGGAAGGAACAAGCCGGCTTGGTGCAAACCCGCTTCGTGACCGTGCGCTTCGGCAATGTCCTCGGCAGCAGCGGCAGCGTCATCCCGAAATTCCGGGAACAAATCACTCAGGGCGGACCCGTTACCGTGACGCATCCGGACATCGTGCGCTATTTCATGCTGATTCCTGAGGCCGCGCAACTAGTCCTGCAGGCCGGATTGATGGGGCAGGGTGGCGAAATTTTCGTGCTCGACATGGGTGAGCCGATCAAGATCATCGACCTGGCGCGGGACATGATCCGCCTGTCAGGCTACACGGAAGAAGATATCCGTATCGAATTCACCGGACTGCGCCCCGGCGAGAAACTCTACGAGGAACTGCTGGCTGACAGCGAGACCACCCAGCCGACGCCGCACCCCAAGCTGCGAGTAGCGCGCGCGGACACTCCCGTGGATGCGGTGTGGCTAACCGAGTTGCGCGCCTGGCTGGACCAACCGAACCTGCCTGCCACGATTGTCAGGCAAGGATTGATGCTGCGCGTGCCGGAATATCGACCCGCATCGCACGGAGGCTGAGCATTGGCGACGTATGCCATCGGCGATATTCAAGGCTGCTTTGAGGCCTTGCAGCGTTTGCTTGCCAAGTGTGAATTCGACCAGCGCCACGACCAGCTCTGGTTCGTTGGCGACCTGGTTAACCGCGGTCCGCAATCACTTGAGGTGCTGCGTTTCGTCAAGAATCTGGGCGCTGCGGCAGTCACGGTTCTCGGCAATCATGACCTGCATCTGTTGATGGTCGCCGAGGATTGCGCGAAGCAAAGTCACGACGACACGCTCGATGCAGTTCTGGCAGCAAATGATCGGGACGAATTGCTGACCTGGTTGCGGCATCGGCCGTTGATGCATGTCGCCGGCAACCTCGCGATGGTGCATGCGGGCTTGTTGCCGCAGTGGCGCATTCCGCAGGCACGAGCTTTGGCCGGAGAGGTGGAAACTGCGCTGCGTGCCAACAATTACCTGAAATTTCTGGCGCACATGCGCGGCAGCGAACCCAAGTCTTGGCAGGATGATTTGACCGGCTGGTCAAGGCTGCGCGTCATCGTCAATGCGATGACCCGACTGCGTTTCTGCTCAATTGAAGGAGAAATGGAATTCCGCAGCAAGGGCGAGGTCGGCAGCGCTCCACCGGGCTATCTGCCCTGGTTCGAGATCCCCCAGCGACGTAGCGTCGGCAGCGTACTGGTCACCGGTCACTGGTCAGCCCTGGGTCTCAATTTGACACCCGAACTGCTGGCTCTGGATTCCGGCTGTTTCTGGGGAGGGCAACTCAGTGCCGTGCGGCTGGATGACCGGGCAGTATTTCAGGTCAAATGCAGCGCGAATTCCCGAAGCTGACGATCAAAGGTAGCCGCCTCTAGTACCCTAAATGCAAAGTCGGGCATCAATGCCCCAGAATCAAAGGCGAGCATTAGTGTGTGACGCGGGTCTTCCCGCCCCCTGACAAGATGCGCACCTTGTCCCCGACATGGAACTGCTCGTCGGCTTCCTGGATGATCGCGCTCACCGAGCCATTGTCGAACTTGACGGTGATTTCGAGACCGGCTTTCTTGCTGAAGTTTTCTTCGAGCGCATGACCCGCGACGGCACCGCCGACGGCACCGAGTATGGTGCCGACTGCCGAGCCCCGATCACCCCCACCGACATTGCTGCCGGCAATGCCGCCGAGCACCCCGCCGACTGCGCTGCCTGCACCGGACTTGTTGCCCTCAATGGTGACGGAACGAACACTCTCCACCACGCCCAGGCGAACATTCATTTCACGCTGGGTTTGCGACTGCGAATAGCTGCTGGCGGATTGGCTCGTGGCGCAACCGGACAGGATCAAGGCGGCAGCGCCGAGCGCAGCCCAGGCCAATATCGTTTTATTCATGTTTGACTCCTTACCAAAGTGTCTCGCCAAAAGATTCCAGATAACGGGCGGCGATTTCGTCGCGTTTCGGCTTGTGGTTCTGACCACCGCGATGACCAATCTTGATGGCTCCCATCAGGGAAGCCAGGCGGCCGGTTTTCTCCCACGCCCAGCCCTGCTCGATTCCGTACAACAATCCTGCCCGGTAGGCATCGCCGCAACCGGTCGGATCAACCAGATTTCCTGCCTTGACACAGGGTATCGTGACACGTCCCTCTTCCGTATAAATTTCGGAACCGCTACCGCCCAACGTCACAATCAACGCCCTGACCTGATGCGCGAGTTCTTCAACTGTTTTTCCGGTCCGCTCGCAAAGCAGCTTCGCCTCGTAGTCGTTGACCGTGCAATAGGTGGCAAGTTGCATCAAATCCAGCAGTTCCTCACCATCGAACATCGGCATGCCTTGTCCCGGATCAAAGACGAAGGGGATGCCAGCCGCATGGAATTCGCGTGCATGCTGGAGCATGCCATCGCGACCATCGGGAGAAACAATCCCCAGTGAAACATCCCGCGCATCGGCCACATGATTGAGATGGGAAAAGTTCATCGCCCCAGGATGGAAAGCGGTAATCTGATTGTCGTCCATGTCGGTGGTGATGAACGCTTGCGCCGTATAGCTGTCAGGAATCTCCTTGACATGGCTGGCATCGAGTTTCAGTTGCTTCAGCCGCCGCGAGTAAAGGGCGTAATCTTCGCCGACCGTGGCCATGATTTGCGGCTGTCCGCTCAGCAACTGCAGGTTGTAGGCAATATTCCCGGCGCATCCCCCGAATTCGCGACGCAGGTCGGGAACCAGGAATGAAACGTTGAGAATATGTATCTGCTCGGGCAGGATGTGATGCTTGAAACGGTCATGGAAAACCATGATCGTGTCATAGGCGAGGGAGCCGCAAATCAGTGTTTTCATGGCTAGGCTGGTTCCGGAGAATGCTTGAATTATAGCATTCGCATTCCGGCCCCAGCCCCGCGGGCACTACCGCATCAGGCTCAGCCGAGCACTGCCAAAGCTGCGTCGTAATTGGGTTCGTTCTTGATTTCAGGTACCAGTTCGGCGTAGATGACCTTGTCGTTTGCGTCGATGACCACCACGGCGCGAGCGGTAATGCCGGCCAACGGGCCATCGAGGATTTCGACGCCGTAGTTGTTCATGAATTCACGGCCGCGCATGGTCGACAGGGGGATGACATTCTTCAATCCCTCAACCGTGCAGAAGCGGCTCATGGCAAAGGGCAGGTCGGCCGAAATCACCAGCACCACAGTGTCGGGCAAATTGCTGGCCTTCTCGTTGAACTTGCGCGTTGACGTCGCGCAGGTTGGTGTATCCAGGCTGGGAACGATGTTGAGGACTTTGCGCTTGCCAGCAAATTCCTGAAGTGTCTTGTTGGACAGGTCCGAGGCAACGAGGGAAAAGGCTGCGGCATTCTGTCCGACTTGCGGAAATAGCCCGGCAAGATGAATCGGGTTGCCGCCCAGTGTAACGGTACTCATGGTGACTCCTTTAGGTATAAAACTTGTTGAAGAATACGCTTACGGGTAGAAAAGATAAAGCCGGTACCCGGCCGCCGCGGCATTCGCAGCATGTTCATGGACCACAGCCAGGGTAACGGCAATTTCCCCATTCCTGGCAAATCCACCATCGGCCTTGAAATCCTTGGGCAGGTAGTCTTCAGGGGCCAGCACCTTGCGCAGGAGCGCCTGATCATCGGTATCGGTCAGCGTCAGTTCAAGATGCGGATAGGTCTGAGCGAATGGAGCACGATTTTTCAGGGTGGCCGTCAGGAGCAATTGTCCGTTCGGCGCCGGCCGCAAATCGGAAGACTCTATGCTGATCAGGTCGCCCATGCGCGGCAACAGCAAAACACAATCGAACGGTTTGCACAGCGCTCGCAGCAGCGGCTTGGAATCAGGCAGCAATACCCCCAGCTCGACCCGATAATGCAGCAGCACCTGCAGCAACAAGAGCAGCAAGGCAAACAGTGCAGCAATAGCCCAAACCCAGGTGAGGCTGGTTTTTCCCGGCGGCTCTTCATGCAGCAAAGGCTCGATCTCCTGGGCTGGCTCATCGGTGTCCGTGGTCGATTCGAGTTCCGGTTCCGGCTCATCCGTGACTGCAAGATCAGCAACGGCGCCTTCCGCAGGCTCGTTGAAGAGTGAGGGCTCACGAGGAAATTCCTCCGATTCGAGAAGGTCAGGCAATGAAGCGGGGGCCTGGCCCGGCTCACCCGTCGTCTCGAGCAGCGTTTCAATCGCATTGAAGACATGCTGGCACTTCCCGCAACGAACCTTGCCCTGGACCGCCTTGAGTTGTTCCGGCGTGACACGGAAGGACGTTTCGCAATCGGGACAGCGCGTAATCATCATGCCGGCCGCCCTCCCGCCACACTTTCCAGACGTACCCAGCCATCCAGCACGGCACCGCGCTTCAACGCAATGAAAGGCGCATAAGCGGCGATGACTTCCTCGGCCTGGGATTCCAGGATGCCACACAAGGCCAAACGTCCTCCGCGCTTGTTTCCCGAACCGGACACAACCCGGGAGGCAATCAGAGGCGCCATCAGGCAAAGCGGATTGGTGAGAATGTTGGCAACCACGCGATCAAATGTTTCATCCAGCCGAGCACGCGAGTGACGAAGCTCCAGATGAACCTGATTCTCGGCAGCATTGTCTTGGGCGACCTGCAAGGCACTTTCGTCGATATCCACGCCGAGCACTTGGCTGGCCCCGAGTTTGGCTGCAGCAATGGCCAGGATGCCCGAACCGCAACCATAATCGAGAACCGATTCGCCCCCTTGCAGATTATCGCAAAGCCATTCCAGACAAAGCCGCGTCGTAGGATGCGAGCCTGTTCCGAACGCCATGCCGGGATCAAGCCTCAGATTGATCGCTGCCGGATCGGGTGCGGCATGCCAGGAAGGAATGATCCACAGGCGTGGATTAACCTGGATCGGATCGAACTGGGATTGTGTCAATTGAACCCAGTTTTGCTCTGCGACTTCCTCGATGCTGATGAGCGGCGGCTTATCGATGCCTACGGCATTGCAGGCGACAGCAATACGGCAGGACAATTCGTCCGGATCTGCACATGGCTCGAACAGCGCAATGACGCGGTTGCGCAGCCAAAGGGTAGGTGAAACATCGTTATCTGTGCCGGGTTCTCCGAAGCGGGCTGTCTCGAACACTGTGCCGGCTTGAGCGTCTTCGACGCTGACCGTCAAAGCGCCCTGTTCCAATAGCGCATCCGACAGCGCATCGGCGTGATCAGCATCGGCTTCGAGAGCGACACTCAGCCACATGGCTAGATTTTGTCTTATTTCCCTTTGCTTGCCTTGTCCCGAGCGGCAAGTTTTTGTTCGAGATAGTGAATGCTGGTGCCGCCTTCGATGAAGCGTGCATCGTGCATAAGTTCCAGGTGCAGCGGGATATTGGTCTTGATCCCTTCCACCGCCATCTCCGAAAGCGCAATGCGCATGCGGCGGATGGCCTGGTCGCGGCTGTCGCCAAATGCGATCAGCTTGCCGATCATCGAGTCATAGTCGGAAGGAATGGTGTAACCCTGATAGATGTGGGTATCGACGCGGATGCCCGGACCTCCGGGCGGATGGTAGGAAAGGATCTTTCCCGGGGAAGGCGTGAACTTGAACGGATCCTCGGCATTGATGCGGCATTCGATGGCATGGCCTTTGAGCGTGACGTCGCGCTGGCGGAACCAGAGCTTCTCGCCGGCAGCGATGCGGATCTGCGCCTGAACGATATCAATACCGGTGACCTGCTCGGTAACCGTGTGCTCAACCTTCACCCGCGTGTTCATTTCAATGAAGTAGAACTCGCCGTTTTCAAAAAGGAATTCAAAGGTGCCTGCCCCGCGATAGTTGATTTTGCGGCATGCCTCTGCGCAACGCTCGCCGACCCGCGTGATCAGGCGTGGACTAATTGAGGTGGCGGGCGCCTCCTCGATGACCTTCTGGTGGCGACGCTGCATCGAGCAATCCCGTTCACCCAGATAAACGGCATTCCGGTAACTGTCCGCAAGAATCTGTATCTCGATGTGGCGCGGATTCTCAAGATACTTTTCCAGATACACCACCGGGTTGCCAAACGCCGCACCGGCTTCGGCGCGTGTCGTATGCACGGCATTGATGAGCGCCGCCTCGGTATGCACGACACGCATGCCACGGCCGCCACCGCCGCCAGCCGCCTTGATGATGACCGGATAACCGATGCTGCGGGCGATCTTGACGATTTCCTTGGGATCATCGGGCAGGGCACCTTCCGATCCCGGAACGCAAGGCACACCGGCAGCTTTCATGGCGTCCCGGGCGCTGATCTTGTCGCCCATCAGGCGGATGGTCTCGGGATGCGGGCCGATGAAGACGAAACCGGATTTTTCGACACGTTCGGCAAAATCCGAGTTTTCCGAGAGGAAGCCGTAGCCGGGATGAATTGCCTCAGAATCGGTGACTTCCGCCGCAGAAATGATCGCCGGAATATTCAGGTAGCTCGCAGTCGCCGGCGGCGGACCGATACAGACGGACTCGTCAGAAAGCTTGACATACTTCGCCTCCGTGTCGGCGGTGGAATGGACCACGACAGTCTTGATACCCAGTTCGCGACAGGCGCGCTGGATGCGCAGGGCAATCTCCCCGCGGTTGGCGATCAGTATTTTTTCAAACATGGATTGCCATTTCAGCCGATCAGGAACATCGGCTGGCCAAATTCAACCGGCTGTCCATTTTCGACGAGGATCGCCTTGATGACCCCGCCCGCATCGGCTTCGATCTCGTTCATCAGTTTCATCGCTTCGATAACGCACAAAATATCGCCTTCCTTGACTGTCTGGCCGACTTCGACAAATGCGGATGACTCCGGCGAACCTGCACGATAGAAGGTGCCGACCATCGGCGCCTTGACGCTATGGCCTGAAGCTTCCTGCGGCTCGGCGACCGCTGCCAGCGCGGCAGGCGCTGCCGGCTCGGAATGAGCCGCAGAAGGCGCAGCCATCATGTAGGTGGTTGCCGGCAGTGTCGCTGCCTGCTTGACGATACGGACCTTTTCCTCGCCTTCAGTCACTTCGAGTTCGGTGATGCCAGACTCCTGAACAAGGTCAATCAGTTTCTTGAGTTTTCTCAGATCCATGGATACTCCCGGCGAATCAAAATTTGGCGTAGCGACTGACGCAAGCCCGAAGAGGCGTTAACGTGAAACAACAATAATGGGCGCTGGGTGAACTATCGAGTGAAGCGAGCAAACCAATCGCCTCCCCTGTGAGGGGGAGGATGGGAGGGGGCGGGTCTTTATGCCGCTTTTCGCGTGTTTCATCATCAGTGGGTGGCTTTCGCTGCCATGAGCGTTAGGATGACTTGATGCGCTCAAGCGCCGCAGCCAGGGCCAGCTCGTAGCCCAGACTGCCCAGGCCGCAAATGACTCCGACAGCAATGTCGGAAAAATAAGAATGTTGGCGGAACGACTCCCGCGCGTGGATGTTCGACAAATGCACTTCGATGAACGGAATCGCGACCGCCGTCAAGGCGTCGCGCAGGGCAATGCTGGTATGGGTATAGGCCGCGGGGTTGATGATGATGAACTGAACACCTTCACTGGCAGCGGACTGCACCCGATCGACCAGTTCGCCCTCGCTGTTGCTTTGATAACTTTCGACCTGCACTCCGGCGGCACGCCCCTGAGCCTCCATCGCCCGGTGGATTTGTTCAAGGGTATTGCGCCCGTAGATGCCCGGCTCGCGACTACCGAGTAGATTCAAATTGGGGCCATGCAGCACCAGAATGCGCGGCTTGGGATTCTCAGCGGAAGGCTTTTTAGTGCCAGTTTGCTTGGACATGGATGCAAGTTTGCCGCAAATCGATGCAATTTGTCTAGTCCGAAAGCAAAAAATGCTGTTCGCTTTGCCTCTTGGACTTGGGAATTCAGCGAGTTACCTGGTCAAATCAGCCAGGATCGCCTCGAATGCAGATTCCTTCCAGATTCCGAGACGGGTCTCCAGCAAGTTGCCCTTCCTGTCGACCAGTACCGTGAAAGGCAAACCGCCCGCCAGATTGCCTAGGCCGGCCATGATTGGCAACAAACCTGTCGTACCGATCAACAAAGGGTAGGAAACCGGGGTTTCGAGTGAGAATTTCTGCACTTTATCTGCATTATCGAAGGCGATCCCTACAAATTGAACACCTTTACCAGCAAATTTCTGATGTAACCGGGAGAAGGCCGGCATCTCTTCGCGGCATGGTGTGCACCATGTGGCCCAGAAATTAACCACCAGGATCTTGCCCCGCCATTGGCTGAGACTTTGATTCATGGCAAGAGTATCTGGGAGAGTAAGTGCCAACAGTTGCTTCGTTGCCTGGACCTTGTCATGCGCTGGCCGGCCGTCTGTGGCTTCTGCCTGAATACGTTCGGCGACATACACACCCGCTAAAGTGGCGAGCAAAGCGGTAACACCCATCCAGGCGTAGCGGAAAACTGGCTTCATGATTCTTGCAGCAAAGCCGCCACCGCTTCAATGCCGGCCCGTCCTGCGACCTGTCCGGTATGCGGATTACGCCGGTGGATGCGTTCCAGCGAATACGGGTAAATCGACAGCATCAACATCGTTTCCTTACCTTCGAGTCGCAAGCGGGCTTCCAATTGTTCAGACCAATGGGTGGAGCCATTATGATTTTTATCGACATGTTCAAAGCTGATCGCATGATCTAGCAGGAAGATTTCCACTTCTTTGGCACTATCGGCAAACAATTCGATTTCGGCTTCGGTATAGCGTCCGGCGGTGCCATCAAGCGCCGGTCCAGTCAGGTAAGGACTAAACCTCTCAAGCAGGCGCATCAGGTCCAGGGCTTCCCGACGCAAGAGGACAAGGCGCTCACGCAATTCCTCGGGCTGAAAGAGGTTCAGATATTCCCGCAGCGCTTCTTCGATTTCCTGGTTGGCGGGTAAGGCTTCACTCTCCGGAACACCCAGTTGTTTGGCTGCCTTGCGCTTGGCCAAACCATAATTGGTGATGCCATCTTCCGCCATCAGACGCGCCGCCAAACTGGTGATGTCGCGCCGCATGGCTTCCACATGCTGAGGGTGTCTGGCGTGCTTGGCGTTGTTGCGAGGCATGGCTAAGAGCCTATTTCAGTAGGGAGAGTGGCATGCGTTGTGGCCAAATGCGGCTGATCGCGCGAAACGAGCCGCAGCGAATGGTCGATCCCTTCGCAAGGCGAGCGACGCCCAAAGGAAGTCCCCTTGGGGGACAAAGCGAGCGCCGCATTTGGCCACAACCCGGAGGGCAGAGGCAAATTGGGCGAGCTGCGGCGTTGCGGCTCCTAGCGAGGCGTCTGGCATCGCTTCGTCGCCGCGCCTTGCATCGCATCCCAATTTGTCTCCGCGCATACCGCTATCCCTGCTGAAATAGGCTCTAAGACGTCGGCTATAATTCTTCGCCATTCTACACAGACGGTCGATTCACCTGACGACTCCTTCCAGAATGCACATTCACATACTCGGCATCTGCGGCACTTTCATGGGGGGCGTCGCGCTTCTGGCACGCAGCGCCGGACATCGCGTCAGCGGTTGCGATGCCAACGTCTATCCGCCGATGAGCACCCAACTGGAGGAGCAGGGCATCGCTCTGACCGAGGGCTACGACCCGGCCCAGATTGACCTGAAACCCGATCTGTTCGTCATCGGCAATGCCATTTCTCGCGGCAATCCGCTACTCGAGGAAATCCTCGCACGCAACCTGCCTTACACCTCCGGTCCGCAATGGCTGGCGGAGCATGTTCTGCGCGACAAATGGGTGCTCGGGGTGGCGGGAACCCACGGCAAGACAACCACCACGGCGCTCCTGGCCTGGATTCTGGAAGATGCCGGCTTGAATCCTGGCTTTCTGGTCGGTGGTGTTCCCCAGGATTTCGGCCTTTCGGCGCGCCTGACCGAATCACCTTTCTTCGTGATCGAGGCGGATGAGTACGATACGGCTTTCTGCGACAAGCGCTCGAAGTTCCTGCATTACCGGCCAAGAACCCTGATCCTGAATAATCTTGAGTTTGATCATGCAGATATCTTCGCCGATCTTGCAGCGATAGAGACTCAATTTCACCATTTGGTGCGAACCCTGCCGAATAATGGCCTGATTATCGTGAATGCCGGCGAAGAAGCCCTGAAGCGTGTCCTGACGCGCGGCTGCTGGACACCCATGGCCTGGTTCAATGGCTCCGAGGGCTGGCAGGCCGATGTCAAAGATGAGAGCAATGGCGAGTTTGCCGTCAGCCATGCCGGAAAAGCCATGGGTCATACCCGCTTGTCGTTGCCTGGTGCGCATAATCGAGCCAATGCGTTGGCTGCCCTGGCCGCGGCAAGGCACGTCGGGGTAACTACCGATGCCGCCTTGTCGGCCATGACGCGCTTTCAGGGCGTCAAACGGCGCCTGGAAGTGTGCGGCACCGCATCCGGCGTGACTGTTTATGACGATTTCGCCCACCATCCGACGGCCATCTCGGTAACCATCGCCGGACTGCGCGGACGGGTCGGCAAGCAACGCATCATCGCCGTTCTGGAGCCGCGCTCCAACACCATGAAGCTGGGCAGCATGAAAGCGCTATTGCCGGACAGCCTGGCGGATGCCGATGCGGTTTTCTGCTATGCCCGCCAGCTCGGCTGGGATGCTGCCGCGGCCTTGGAGCCGCTTGGCGACAAGGCACAAACCTTCGATGATCTTGATGCCCTGGTCAGCACCGTTGCGGCAATTGCCCGTTCGGGCGACCACGTGCTGGTGATGAGCAACGGCGGCTTCGGCGGCATACATGCCAAACTGCTTTCTGCAATGGGTGACTAGTACCCCGGAGTCAAATTCGGGCACTAGACGCAAAACAGCCTCTGATGAGGCCAGAAGCGGCCATTGTTGTCGGAATTTCCTGATCTTGCCGATAGTTGGCTGGTGAGAATAGGCTTATACCGGAAACTTGCGGTGCCGAGGCCGACTCACCAGATTTTCTCTCCAATTGTCGCCGATACCCTTGAATCCATATTTTTATTGCCGTAAATGAAAATATGTGCCAAGATTAACTTAATCTATTTTATTAGAATAATAATATAATATATTGATTGACAATCAATATATATTTGAACAAAACTGGTAGCTGAATTTTCCAAGGGCTTGAGCATGACTCGGTCCGAGATAGCGCTCGGCGTACGGCAAGGTCAAGCTCAAATTGAAAGGGATTGATACGTCTGCGCATGCTTGATTCCGTTCAAGACATCCGGCAACGCTTATTGATCGCCAAGCTTCCGGCGATGCCGGAGATATTGGTCAAGCTGATCCGGCTCTGCCAAATCGAAGAGGCAGGGATGGCCGAATTAGCGGCCCTGATCGCCAAGGATCCCGCAATGGCGAGCAAGGTACTGAGTGTCGCCAACAGTTCCCTGTATGCACACAACAGGGGCAAGAAGCCCGGTTTGATACAGTCGCTCCAGACTTTGGGCCTGGATACCACCAAAACCTTGCTGATCTGTGAGTCTGTGTTCCAGGTTTTCAATGGCCTGGCCAATGCAAAAGCTACCGATCTGCGTGGATTCTGGCGACATTCCCTTACTGCAGCGGTTTGTGCCCGAGAAATCTCCATCTCCGTATCCTATCCCCATCTTGAAGAGGCTTACCTTGCTGGCCTGATGCATGATGTTGGCCGACTCGCCCTGTTCAGCGCTGCCCCCAAAGAATATTCAATGCTGGCGAGTCATATCGACGATAACAGCCTTTGCCAGGCCGAGGAACGCATTTTCCATCTGACTCACGCAGACGCCGGTGCATTGCTGATCGAACGCTGGGGTCTCGATTCCTACCTCGCCGACAGTATTCGGTATCATCATCAGACCACGGCGCGGGCGGTGTCAGCCCATCCTTTGATACGCGCAGTCATCCTCGCCGATGCGCTGGCGAGTCAATCCAGTTCGGCACCCGAGATTGCAAAGACGTTATGCGGGATTGATGCCGAGACACTGGCAGCCATCTCTAACAACGCAACCGAGCAGGTCAGAGAGACCGCTGAAATGCTCAGGCTTGATCTTGCGGCAACTGATCCCGTCCTGAGCATGTTGTACCCTGCCACCCCGGTCATCACACCTGCTGATTTCAACCAGCAACTGGCAGTGGAAGTCCAGCAACTGGTTCTGAACTCCACAGCGAAAATGTTCTATACGCGATCCTCGGGGCTGACCGGCGTCTTGTCTGCAATCAGAGAATCGGCAGCGTTACTGTTCGGCTTCACCGAGGTCATGCTACTGCTGCGCAACGAAGCGACAAACTGCCTGTACGGCGTGGCGATCCCTGACTCCCGTAATGACCACGCCGAGTTCATGATGCCGGTGGATGATGGCGGTGCGGTGTCCGTTGCGATATCGCAACGTCGGGTGGCGTATATAGAATCCGACTCCCGGCTGCCAAGATTGTCTGAGGAGCAGCAATTATCGCTGCAAATCAGCAATGGACGGGTCAAACCCAATCTCAAGCCCGAATCCAATGGCCAGGCCGGACTCGCAAACAGCACACAAGGCACAAATGATCTGACGCTCAGCCTGGCTGAAGAACAGTTGTTGCGTCTGCTTGATGCTGAATATCTCGTCTGCCTGCCGTTGCTGCACGACACCGATTGCCGCGGCGTGCTGCTCGGAGCCGCACTTGATCTCCAGATCAGCGAGTTGCAGCTGCGAGAAACGTTTATGTTGGCCTTCGCCAATCAGGCTGCAACGGCAATAGTGGCTGCCAGCCAGAAAGAGGACCAGGAGCAGCGCAGCGCCGGGCAGATCGTCGCAGAGTATCGCCAGGCGTCTCGCCAGATCGTCCACGAGGCGAACAATCCTTTGTCCATCATCAAGAACTACTTGGCGGTACTCGGCAACAAGGTGGCACGACAGGAATCCGTTTCCAGCGAGATATCGATCCTGAGTTCCGAGATTGATCGGGTTGGTCAAATTCTGAGAGGGCTTACCGAAATCAAGCCGATAGTCAGCGATGAGATGATAGAGATCGACCGAGTGGTAGGGGAAGTCGTCAGGCTTTATACCGCCAGCCTGCCGCAATCTGCTCCTGTCCACATCGCAACCCGCTTGCAGGCCGGAAGGACGAAGCCCAAAATCGATGCTGCTTCGCTCAAACAAATTCTGCTCAACCTGATCAAGAACGCCTTTGAAGCCATGCCCAATGACGGCGAGATCATGATCACCACAAGCGACTCGATCAACCGCGATGGTTGCCTTTATTGCGAACTAACCGTACAGGACAATGGTCCAGGAATTGTCCCGGAGGTACTGGCCAAGCTATTTTCTCCCGTCGCAACCACAAAAGCAGGGCAACACATGGGCCTTGGACTAAAAATTGTCCACGATCTGGTAAAGCGCATTGACGGTGCTATCACCTGCCGCAGCAGTTCTGCCGGCACATCCTTTGAAATTCTGCTGCCAGTTGCCGACACGACAACTGGCGATCCCGCATCACTTCGCCCAAATCACTGAGGTAGCCATGGACGAGATTGATTCAGCTTTTCTGGCATTTGGCTTGGCTGGAGAGAAACCCCTGAGTGACGGCCACTTCTGCCTTGAAGCTCGCATACTGGCGGTAGATGACGAGCCCAGGCTGCTCGACAGTGTTTGCGAATTGCTGAAGGACTCGGGCTACCAGTTGTCCACCGCCAACACTGGCAAAGTCGCTATCGAACAGCTTTCACGCATGCAGTTCGATCTGGTGCTGCTCGACCTGCGTCTGCCAGATATGTCCGGCCATCAGGTCATGGATTACATGAAGGAACACGAGATCTCCGCCTACGTCATCGTCATCAGCGGCGATACCGTGATCGAGGCGGCGATCGGCGCACTGGCACGCGGCGCTTATGGCTATTTGCGAAAACCTTACGAGCCCGGAGAGTTGCTCAAACTGGTCGAAAATGCCTTGCACAGGCGACGGCTGGAAATTCAAAACCAGCAGATGGCCGCAAGAATCGAAAGTTCCGAAAAGCTCTATCGCTATCTCATCGACAATTCGCCCGACATCATCTACACCCTGAATCGTGAAGGCTGTTTCTCATTTATCAACCAGCGCGTTGAAAATCTGCTTGGCATCAGCCGCGATCAACTGCTCGGCAAGCATTACTCGGAGTTGGTGCACGAGGATGACCAGAACCGCGCAGCCAATATTTTCAACGAGCGGCGCTGTGGCACACGCGCCTCACGGAATATCGAATTGCGCTTGAAAGGTTTCGGTAATCCGGAAGAGGAGCGCCATTTTGAGAATACGCTGATCACCATCGTGCTCAATTCAACCGGCATGTATGCGCAAGACAGTGGATATACCCAGCACGAATTTCTGGGTACCTATGGCGTCGCACGCGACATAACGGATCGCAAGCGTGCCGAAGAGCAGATCACCTATCATGCATACCACGACATACTCACCGAATTGCCCAACCGCATCCTGTTCAAGGACCGCCTGAGTCTCGCATTGGCTCAGGCCAAGCGCCAGGGGAAAGAACTGGCAGTGATGTTTATCGATCTCGACCGATTCAAGTGGGTCAACGATACCTTTGGTCATGTCCGTGGCGACGAATTGCTGCAAATGGTTGCGGCTCGTCTGAAACTGGCGTTACGCAACAGCGACACCCTGGCGCGGCAAGGCGGGGACGAATTCACGCTGCTGCTGCCTGATTTGAGCAGTCGGCAGGACGCAGAACGGCTCGCTGAGAAAATCATCGACAACCTGAGTGAATCCTTTGAGATCGAAAACCACGAAATCCACATCTCGGCAAGCATCGGCATCGCCATCTATCCCGAGCATGGCGAATCTGTTGACGAACTCCTGCGACACGCAGACATCGCCATGTATCAAATCAAGTTTGCCGAGAAGAACGGTTACGGTTTTTACGATCCGGCAGTCAATACCTCGACCCACCAGAAAATCGTTCTCGAACAAAGCCTGCGCAAAGCGCTGGAACTGGGCGAATTGGAAATGTATTACCAGCCGCAAGTGAATGCCAAGGACGGCAAGCTGGTTGGGGTCGAAGCGCTGATGCGCTGGAATCATCCAACCCGTGGACTACTGAGCGCAGGAGAATTTCTGCCGCTGGCCGAAGAAGTCGGGCTGATGATCCCAATCAGCGACTGGATGCTGGAAGCGATCTGCAGTGATCTCAAGGGCTGGAATGTACAAAGCGGCGAGGAATTCAAGCTGTCCTTCAATCTGTCCCCTCTTTATCTTGACCATGGCGGCTTTCCGGAAAATCTGGCGCGATCGCTCAAACACCATGTCATTTCGCCCGACCTGATCGAAGTCGAGATCACGGAGAACATCTCCATCCGCAATCCTCAATTCGCCATTGAGCAACTCGAAAAGCTATGCCGGATCGGGGTTGCAATCGCCATTGATGATTTCGGTACCGGTTATTCTTCTCTGTCCTATCTGCACAAGTTTCCGGTGCATACCATCAAGATCGACCAGGTCTTCGTACGCGAAATCAAGTCATCATTCGATCACCATCCCGTCGTGCTGGCGATCATCTCTATTGCCAACGGTTTGGGCAAGCGCCTGATTGCCGAAGGGGTCGAGACCGACGAACAGTCTCGTTTTCTTGAGAAGTCAGGCTGCACCACGATGCAGGGTTATCTCTACCATCGTCCGATGTCGAACCGGCAGTTGATCAAGATCATGCCGAAACGATCAGCGAATGTGGCCTGAGAAATAACGCCATACGGCATCCATTTTGCGCATCAGAAAATAAGAAAGGCCACTCAAAGGTGGCCTTTCCTTCATGCAACTACCTGATTGATTTAGATAATCTGGTAGGCGCGATTGGACTCGAACCAAGTAGATGGGGAACGAGGGGGTAGTCAGGGCAATTCAATCATGTGCTTGCAAAATCATTCACCCCCCAAATCCCCTGTAATACCCAAATTCTTCCCTGGATTCTTCCCCAGCGTTGGTGTTAGCACGACCCCAATCATCTTGTCGCCGTGACGATAACGATCTCAGCACATTCAGAATTGCTTAGGTAGTCCTGCCTGCTTTAGAACAGCGTTAGCCGTGTGTCTGGACTTTATTTTAGAGTCGACTGGGAAGTACATTCCAGTGTGCGGCGAGAACCAAATATCGTGGTCCCCCTTTCCTGAACGAACATAAGAACAACCTGCTGCAGTCAACAGCTTCTTGAGATCAGGAGTGAAACTCTCTCCCATCAGGCCGCTTCACGATGAGCTACAGCGAACTTCCTTGCCAGCAGTTCAAACGGAACATCCGGGCCATCAGGATAACCGTTAGCATCGAGCAAATCTGGGACCATAATTTGCAGCTTGGCGGATAATGCCTCCAAGGTATCTGCCTCAGTTGCCAAACCAGGCACATCATCGGACGTTGCAACCCATACTTCGGCTTCGTCATCCCACTCAGCTCTAATAAAGAGAATTTTAGGCATTTTTTGCTCCTGTTAATGCGCTGCCTGTTGATTCTACTCTGTGTTGCAGAGCGTTTCCCGCTTGCAGTCATTACTGGGTGATTTCAATCAAACACGAAAACTACCAATCTTATTTTCTGTTTGCTTAATCGAAATCTACGTTCTCTAGGCATGTATCTGGTTAAAGGATATTGATATCATCGCCACCCTAATGATCTCTAATATACAATGCGTTGCATTCTTTTTCCTCTATGATTTCATAATAAAAACATGGTGAATTCATCATGAAATCATTGTGAACTCATCGCAAACTTACATGCACCCATAATAAGAGCTCTCTCTGGGGTCGAAAACGCAATCCGAAATCAGTCTGTAGGTTGAGGCCATGATCGCGAGCTCCAAATCCCAATGTCTGCTTTCTGGCGGCAAGTTTGAGAAGTTGAACGCGAACTACCGCCATCTTGCTGCCATTGATCCAGATAGTTTGAAAGGCTGCTTCACCTCCAACTACAGTCATGTGCCAATTCAGTATATTGAAACTATCGGTGCAATTATGTCTGCAAGTTTGTTGTCATGG